>NZ_SMRQ01000004.1 GCF_004359965.1 Cognatilysobacter segetis
CGCGCCACGGCTTCCGCAACTATCCGCTCGAGTGGTGGCATTACACGCTCGACCTCGGCCCGTCGCTGCCACCGCTGCTGGACGTGCCGGTTCGATGAGCGCCACGCGGACCGCATCGGTCGCGGTGGTCGGCGCCGGCATCGTGGGGCTGTCCTGCGCGCACGCGCTGATGCAGCGCGGCTACGACTGCACGGTGGTGGATGCACGCGGGCCCGGCGAAGCGACGTCGTTCGGCAACGCGGGCTCGATCTCCGTCGGCAACGTGCTGCCGCAGTCCACGCCGGGCATCCTGCGCAAGGGCCTGCGCATGCTCGCCGACCCGCTGTCGCCCCTGAAGCTCGACTGGCCGCGCTGGCCGCACTACGCGCGCTGGCTCGTCGATTTCGTGCGCAATGGGCGGGCCGAGGCGGTGGCGCCGATCATCGACGCGCTGCACGCGCTCAACGCCGCCGCGCGCGACGCCTGGATCGACCTGGCCGCCGACATCGGCGCCGACGACCTGCTCGCGCACACGGGCTACCTGCACGTCTACAGCGAGGATGCGAGCTTCGCCGCCGGCGCCTGGGAACGTGCCCTGATGCAGGAGCGGCGCGTGCGTTTCGACGTGCTGGACGGCGCGGAGCTGCGATCGCTCGAGCCCGGCATCGGCGCGGGCTTCCGGCACGCCGTGTTCCAGCGCGACGCACTCGCCATGCGTGATCCGGGTCGGTTCTGCACGCGACTGGCCGATGCGCTGGTCGCGCGCGGCATGCGCAGCGTCGTCGCGAACGTGTCGGCCATCGAGCCGACCGCAGGCGGCTACGTTCTGCGCGGCGACACGGGCGACCTGCGCGCCGACAAGGTGGTGATCGCCGGCGGCGTGTGGAGCAACCGCCTGCTCGCACCGTTCGGGCGGCGCGTCCCGGTCGTGCCCGCACGCGGCTACCACCTGATGTATCCGCCGCAGGAAGCGCCCGTGGTCGGCCGCCCGACGCTCTGGGCCGAACGCTACATGGTGGTGTCGCCGATGCGCGCGGGCATCCGCATGACCAGCATCAAGGAACTCACCGCGCTCGATACCGCGCCGCGCTTCGGCCTGATCCACCGGCTCGATGGCGAAGCGCGCAAGCTGTTCCCCGCGCTCGCCGCCGCGCCCGCCTCGGAGTGGGCGGGCCTGCGCCCCTGTACACCGGACTCGCTGCCGGTCATCGACCGCGTCGGCGACGCCGAGGTGTGGCTCGCCACCGGCCACGGCCACCTCGGCCTGACGCAGGCACCGATCACCGGGCGGCTGGTCGCCGAGAGCATGTCCGGCGTGCCGACGTCGCTGCCGCTCGCGCCGTACCGGATCGACCGCTTCCGCTGACCGGCATCGGGGCGTCCGGCAAGCGCGTGGCGGTCATGCGGCCGGGTCGGCCATCGCCAGCGCGGCGATGCGCCGGGCCAGGTCGTAGGGCTCGGGATCGTTGCGGTTGGTGAGCAGCACGACGGTCAGGCGCCGGCGGGGATAGCGCACGATCACGTTGCGGAAGCCGATCGATTCGCCCGAATGCCAGAGCGTCTCGCCGCTCACCCGCCAGCCGTAGCCGTAGCGCACGCCGGGATCGTCGGTATCGGTGGCGGGCGTGAATGCCAGGCGCCAGCTGGCGGCCTTGAGCAGGCGTTCGTCGTAGAGCGCCGCATCCCATCGCGCGAGATCGTCGATCGAGGAATAGATGCCGCCGTCGCCCAGCACCGCGCTGGTCGCATCCTGGTCGGTGCGGCGCCATGCGCCCCGCTCGAAGCTGTAGCCGTAGGCGCGATCGGCGACGCCGGATCGGCGCGCCTCGTAGGCCAGCGTGCGTTCCATGCCCAGCGGCAGGAACACGCGCTCGCGCAGGAAGTCCGCATGGCGCTGGCCGGACGCACGCTCGACGACGAGCGCGAGCAACGCATAGCCGCTGTTGCTGTAGCGGTACGCGGTTCCGGGCGCGAAATACATCTGCTCGCGCGCCTCGAGCAGGCGCAGCACGTCGAGGTCCTGCACCTGCTGCGGGTCGGCCGGATCCATCAGCGCCTCGTAATCGAGGAGCCCGGAGGTATGCGTGAGCAGGTGGTGCAGCGTGACCGTGTCGGCGGCCGCCGGCAGCGTGGGCAGCCACGCCCGCACGCGGTCGTCCAGGCGCAGTCGGCCGCGCTCGGCGAGCAGCAGGATCGCCGCCGCGGTGAACTGCTTGCTCACCGACGCCAGCCGGTAGTTCGTGCGCGGCGTGGTCGCCGCGCCGGCCTCGAGGTCCGCCAGCCCATAGGCGCGGCGCACGATCGGCACGCCATCGCGGAGCACCAGCAGCGACGCGCCGGGCACGTCGCCGGTGTAGTCGCGCATCAACGCGTAGACCTGCGGGTCGAGCGTCGACGTTCGCACGCCGCAGGCCGTGGTCATCGGGAAGGCGATCGCGGCGACGGGCACGCGCCGGCGCGCTCGAACGCGAGGTCCTCGAAGTCGTAGCTGAAGTCGGCCTGCGGATCGACCTTGCCCAGGCGCAGCGCGGGCCCGCCCGAGGTCCCGAAGTCGAGCCAGGCTTCCGCATCGACGCTCGGGTCGTTCCAGTCCACCAGCCAACGGTCGCCGACGCGCTGCACGATGCCGTCCAGCATCGGCGACCTGGCGGCGCGAAAGCGCACCCGGTCGCCTTCGTCGCAGAGCGACACGTCGCCGAACCACGGGTCGCGGTAGACCCCGAGCCGGGACGCGAGCTCCGCCCCGCGTGCCGGGCGGCGGCGAGACGTGTCGGGCGCCTTCTCCGAGGCGCCGCGGCCGGCATCCTCGGCGTCGAGCAGCGCGGCGTAGTGGCCGACGGTGAGCGCGGGGGCGTGCGCGGTGTAGTGCTTGACCAGCGCCTGCGTGAGCACGGTGCGCGCGGCCTCGCCCTCGCCATTGGTGAGGATGACGAACCCGACCTTGCGATCCGGCAGCATCGTCACCGCGGAATACATGCCCATCAGCGTGCCGGTATGGGCCACCTTGAACACGCCGTCGACGTCGGATAGGCGCCAGCCGTAACCGTAGGCGGAGACGTGGCTGCCGTCCCAGTCGCGCATCCGCGCCGACAGCGGCATCGGCATCTGCGGCGCCCAGACCGCATTGCGCTGCGCGGTCGACAGCCAGCCCGCCGATGCGCCTTCGGGCGACAGCCACGCGCGCACCCAGGTCAGCATGTCGTCGAGGCTGCAGCGGATGCCGCCGGCCGCCTCCATCGTGCTGGTGCGCACCTGCGCGCCGTCCGCGCGCACGGGCACGTTGCGATCCCCCTGGCGCATGTGCGGTTGCGCGACGTTGCCGACCGCATCCGCGTTCCAGTCGCCGACGCGGCAGCGCGTCATGCCCAGCGGTTCGAACACCTCGCGGCGCACGAGCGTCTCGTACGGCGCGCCGCCGGCCACGGCCGCGACTTCGCCGGCGACGATGTACAGCAGGTTGTCGTAGGCATAGCGCGACCGGAAGCTGTACTGCGGCTTGAGGTAGCCGAGGCCGTGCAGGATGTCGGCGCGCGTGAACGTGTTCGGCTCGGGCCAGAGCATGAGGTCGCCGGCGCCCGCGGGCAGCCCGCTGTTGTGGATGAGCAGGTCGCGCACCTGCATCTCGCGCGTCACCCAGGCATCGTGCATGCGGAACTGCGGCAGGTACTTCACCACGGGGTCGTCCCACCGCAGCTTGCCGGCGTCGACCAGCCGCGCGAGCGTCGCCGCCGTCATCGCCTTGGTGTTGGACGCGATCTTGAACAGCGTCTTCGCGTCGACCTTCGCCCCGCCGCCGGCCACGAGCTCGCCGGCCGTGCGCGTGTACACGACCTTGCCGTCCTCGACGACGCCGACCGCCAGCCCGGGCAGGCGGTAGCGCGCCATCGTGGCGTCGAAGGCGGCGTCGAAGGCAGGGTCCGCGGCGTTCGCGGCGCAGGGCAGCCACAGCGCCAGCAAGAGGAGGCATCCAATCTTCTTCATGCGACGCTCCAGGCGGTCGGCAGGTGTTCGTTCTCGGCCATCTGCGCCAGGCTCTGGCGACGCCGCACCACGGCGTAGCGGCCCTCGTCCAGCAGCACTTCGGCCAGCAGCGGGCGCGAGTTGTAGTTCGAACTCATCGATGCGCCGTACGCGCCGGCGCCGGCGATCAGCACGAGGTCGCCCGCTTCGCAGCGCGGCAGGTCGCGGTCGCGCGCGAAGGTGTCGCCCGTCTCGCAGACCGGCCCGACCACGTCGTAGCGCGCGCGTGGTCGCCCACCCTCGTGCAGCACGTGGATGTCGTGCCACGCGTCGTACAGCGCGGGGCGCTGCAGGTCGTTCATGGCGGCGTCGAGGACCAGGAATTCGCGCTCTCGCCCCGCCTTGACCCGCACGACCCGCGTCACCAGCACACCGGCCTCGGCGACGAGATAACGGCCCGGCTCCAGCACGATGCGCCCGTCGAAGCCGTGCAGCTGGCGGCGGATCGCGCCGACGTAATCGGCGGGATCGATCGGCCGGTCCATGCCGGCGCGATAGGCCACGCCCAGCCCGCCGCCGACGTCGATGCTCGCGATGCGATGCCCGGCCGCCGCCAGTTCGCGCCAGAACGCCGCCAGGCGGGACATCGCCTGCTCGAACGGCGCCAGCTCGAGGATCTGCGAGCCGATGTGCGCATGCAGGCCGTCGAGCCGTACGTCGGGCCAGTGCGCGGCATCGGCGAACCAGCGCCGCGCCTCGTCGATGTCGACCCCGAACTTGTTCTCGGCCTTCCCGGTGGAGATCTTCGCGTGGGTGCGCGCGTCCACGTCGGGATTCACGCGCACCGCGGCATGCGCGACCACGCCGCAGGCGCGTGCCACGGCCTGCAGCAGCGACAACTCGTCGGCCGACTCGACGTTGAACTTCCAGACCCCGGCATCGATCGCCGCGGCCATCTCGTCCGCGGTCTTGCCGACACCGGAAAACACGATGCTCGAGCCGGGAATGCCGGCCCGACGCGCGCGCCACAGCTCACCGGCCGACACGATGTCGGCGCCGACGCCGAGTCCGGCCATCAGGTGCAGCACGCCTATGTTCGGGTTCGCCTTGACCGCGAAGCACAGCTGCGCGTCGAGGCCGGCGAGCGCGCGCTGCAGGCCCTCGACACGGCGACGGATCGCGTCCGCCGAATAGGCGTAGAACGGGGTGGGCACGCAGGCGGACAGCGCGTGCAGGTCGACGCCGTCGAGCGAGGCCGACGGCATGCAGGTCGGATTTCCGGTCACGGCATCGACGTCGGAAGGCGCGGCGGCGGCCCCGGGACCGCGGCCGCCGGGCAGGCCGGCGACCGCGTCCGGGTCACGGTGCGTGTCAGAAGTTCCAGGTCAGCACCAGCTGCGCATAGCGCGGTGACTGCCACGCGGTGCCGGTGCCGAACGTGGGGCGGTAGACGCCCGGCTGCCGCTCGTAGCGGCCACGCACGTTCACCACCTGCTGCTGGTTGAGCAGGTTGAACACCGAGAAGCGCACCTTCAGGTCCATGTCCTCGACCGGCAGCGTCCAGGTCACGTTCGCGCCGAGGTTGTACGTCCACGGCATGCGGCCGAACGCGCCGCGCTCGGAGAACTCGTAAACGCGCTGGCTGTTCGGGCCGGTGCAGTTCTGCACGCAGATCCAGCCGGTGCCGCCGCCGCTGCCCTCGCTCGTGTAGCTGGCGACGCTGTCCTCGCCCGGCCAGGACGTGCCGAACGCGGTGATCGGGCCGCCGGAGAGCGCGGTGAACGTGGCGCCGAGCAGCCACTGTTCGCTGACCTTGTAGCTGCCGCGCAGCTTCACCTGGTGCTCGTGGTCGTTGAACAGCACGCCGTAGCGCTCGGTGTTGGCCGGATGATCCCAGTGCTGGACCATGCCGGTGTCGCCGTAGTTGGTGTCGGAATTCACCGGGCCTTCGTGGTTGCCCTCCGACTTCGACCACAGGTACGACGCGTTGAACGCCCACTTGTCGTCCCAGGCGCGGTCGATCTGGAACTCCACCGCCTTGTAGGTACGGCGCGGCTTGGAGTAGCCGATGATCCGGTTCGTGCCCGCGGTGATGTAGCCCTCCTTCGAGGTATCGATCGTCACCCAGCCGTCCTGCGCGCAGCCCATCGCACGGGTGCCCCACAGCGTGAGCGTGTCGCCCGGGTTGGCGATCGGGAACAGGTTGCCGTGGCGCACGCCGCAGAGCGCGTTGATGCGAACGTCGTCGACGGCGTTCGTCATGTCGCGGTAGGTGGCGTTGACGCCCCAGGACCAGGCGCGGTTGATCATGCTCTGGAAGCCCAGGATGAACTCGTCCTGGTAGACGGCCTTGAGGTCCTGGTCGACGCTCTGGCGCAGGTCGCCCGCGCTGACGTTGAACTGGTCGTCCACCGGGCCGATCTGCGTGCCCAGGCGGGGCTGCATGTAGGTCGAGCCGGTGACCGGGTTGACCTGCTGGGTGAAGCCGTCGAGCACGTAGAACGTGCGCTCGTCGGTCAGGCCGCCGGCGAAGGTGTAGTTGATGTTGTTGGTGATCGGCAGGTAGTAGCGGCCGGCGTTGCCGAACAGCTTCGTGCTGCCGTCGGCCTTCATGTCCCAGGAGAAGCCGACGCGCGGCGACACCAGGTTGTCCATCTTGATGAAGCTGGCGCCGGTGGCGGTCTTGTTGTCGAAGCCGTCCACGCGCACGCCGAGGTTGAGCATGAACGTCGGCGTGATGTTCCAGATGTCCTCGAGGTACCACGCGTTCGCGACGGTCTCGAACACGCCGCCATCGACGCGCTTGCGTCCCATGACGATCGCGTTCACGCCGGCAGGCACCGCCGCGCCGTTGTCGAGCACGGTGCCGGGCGCACGCGAGTAGATCGTGTAGCGCATGCCGGTCGGACCCGGGTAACCCGTGGTGCGGTCGGTGCTCATCTGCTCGCGGTCGAGGCCGAAGCGCAGCAGGTGGCTGCCCAGCGTCCATTCGAAGTCGAGGCGGCCGACCTTGCGCTCGTCGTGGTGGTCGACCACCGACGCGGAGGTGCTCGGATGGCAGCTGACCGGCGGCCGGCCCATCGCGGCGTAGGCGCCGTTGTAGCTGGAGTCGACGATCACCTGCGAGCAGAGCTCGTCGGCGGAGGACGCGACCAGGCTCTGCGTGCGGTTGAAGCCGTACATCGCCTTGGCGACGAAGTTCTCGCCGAACTGGCCGGTGTAGGTCAGCGAGCCGTTGCGGCCGCCGCTTTCGTTGGTGCTGTCGCCCACGCGCGCGCCGCGCTCGCCGGTGTCCCAGTTATAGGCGTAGGTGGTGCTCTCGGACTTGCCTTCGTCGGAGAAGGCGAGCAGTTCGAGGCGATGGTCGTCGGTGATGTTCCAGTCGAGCTTGGTGCCCCAGAACCCGTTGTTGAACCCGCCGTCGAACCAGTTGGCGCCGTTGTTGTCGGTGTTGCCGGCGTTGTCGTGGCGCTGTTCGTACATCGCGAACATGAAGAGCTTGTCCTTCACCAGCGGTCCGCTGGCCCAGACGTTGGCCTTCATGAAGCTGTCCTTGTCGCGGCTGGAGCGGTAGTACACGGGCACGCGCTTGCCGCTGGCATCGAGGTCGTAGAACTCGTGGTCGTCGGCGGGCGCGCGCCAGGCGTTCGGCTCGAACGTCAGCTCGACGCCACCCTTCACTTCGTTGGTGCCGCGGCGCGTGACCGCGTTGATCACGCCGCCGGTGCTGCGGCCGAACTCCACCGAGTAGCCGCCGGTCTTGACCTGGAATTCCTGGAAGAACGCGAAGGGCGCGGACGAGAAGCTCTGCCGGCGGTAGAAATCGGTGACGTTCAGTCCGTTGATGAAGACGGAGTTCTCGGCGATCGACGAGCCGCCGAAGGAGATCCCGCCGAGCGACGAGTTGCCGACGATGACGCCGGGCGCGAGCAGCGCGACGGAGCCGAGGTCCTGCGCGACCGGCAACCGCGCGATGTCCTCGCGGGTCACGTTCGTGGCGCTTTCGGTCGAGTACACATCCACGCGGTTGACCACCCGCGAGCCCACGACCTGCACGGAGTCGAGGCTGCGCATGCCGCCTTCGCCGCCGAGGTTGACCGTCGTGGTGCCGCCGAGCGACACGCTGGCCTGCACCGGCGCGCCGACCGCTTGGCCGTTGCGCACCACCTGCACCGTGTAGTCGCCGACCGGCAACTGAGTGAGGCGGTAGCTGCCGTCGCTGCCCACCGTCACGCTGCGGCTCACCCCGGTAGCGGGGTTGGTGATCGTGATCTGGTCGCCCGCGCTCGCGCGGCCGGCCACGGCGCCGGTCGCACTCTGTGCCATGACGACGGGCGCCATCGCGCCCAGGCATGCACCCAATGCGACGCAGAGCGCGCCCTTCTTCAACCCCTTCGACAGCGACCGCTTGCCTTTCATGTCCCCTCCAGCGCGTGATGTGCGAACCGTGAGCCGCGGGCGTCAACCGCCCGGTGTCGACTCCGGCACTACGTGAGCTTCGAACGTGTAGTCCCAGCGGTCGAAGTAGAGGTTTCCTCCCCTCCACTCCACTTCGCCGCGCTGGGAATCGACGGTTTCCGAACGGAAATGCTGCTTCGGCGGCACGAACGATTGGCCGAAGTCGTCGTTGAACGCGATGCGGTAGGCATCGAGTCCACCGAAGTAGAACCCTGCGACGGCCGGGTCGGCCGCACCGTCCAGCCGCCCGGTGGTGACGTCCATCGGCACCCATCCGTAGGGCGCGAGATACATCCATCCCCAGTCGTGCAGGTTGTCGTAGGTGCCGTCGGAAAACACCATGCCCGACTGCCAGCGTGCCGGAATGCCATTGAGCCGCAGCAGCGTCATCAACAGCAGCGTCTGCTGGCCGCAGTCGGCGTGGCCGGCGCGCAGCGCGTAGTCGCTGATGTTGGTCAGCGTCGAATACTCGCGGGCACCGGCCCACGGGATGCGGTCGACCGCGTCGAACAGCTTGCGGGCGACGTGGTAGGGGCGGGTCTCGTTGCCGACGACCTGCCTGGAGAACGCGCGCATCGCATCGGTGAACACGATGTGCGGCGCGCGCTCGCCGAGGTGCGCGGCCAGCCCCTCGCGCGCGATCGTGGCCGCATCGAGCGGCACGACCCGGTCCGGATCGATCGTATTGACCTGTCCGTGCACGGTCAGCTCGTAGCTGATCGAAAAGCGCGTGGGCTCACCCGCCCGCGCGCGCTGTTCGAGCAGGACCGTGCGCTGCAGCGCCGATTCGGGCGCGATGCGAGGGGCGCCGGGCTGCGAGCCGAGGAAGCGCAGGCCGTCCTGCTGGCCGGGGATGGCGCGCGGATACGGAATCCAGGCGCGCAGCATCTCGCCCGCAGGCACGGCGTCGGGCTCGACCACCAGCGATTGCGTCACGCGCACGCGCCGCGGTGCGACGCTGCGGCGACCCGTGGCACGCGCTTCGCGCACGGCCGCCTCGTGGTACGCGTTCGCGCGCTCCATCGGTCCTTCGACCGGCGGTTTCACGGGCGGCGCGCGGCGCGCGGCGGCCTGTGGATCGAGCAGGAACAGGTTCGAGACCGAGCGCGTGAAGTAGTACGGCTCGCCGTCGATGACGAGGTGTTCGAGCCGCCCGCTGGCCTTCCAGGCCTGGAACTCGTCCTCGCGCAGGTCGGGTATGCGGTCGCGCAGCCGCTGCCGGGCCTGCGCTTCGGTCATCGGGAAATCGAGCCGGATGCGACGCATGCGCTCGCGCTCGAACTCCAGGCGTGCGCGCAGCGAAGCATCGGTATCGGTGCGCTGCAGGAGACCTTCAATGCGAGCCTGCGCCGCGGCGAACCGGCCGTCGTCGATGTCGCGCACGACGTCGGTGACGGGAGCGTCCGACTGCGCGCCAGCCGAGGGTGCCGCGGCCGACAGCGCGAGCGCCGCCGCGAGCAGGCACGCCGCCCAGGGCCACGGCGCTGCCTGCGCGCCGGGGCCATTTGAACTCATGGGAAGCGGAAGACGATCCACGCGGGCGACGACCCGTACTGGGGGCACGTGACGGGTGTGTAACATGGGGAAAACCGCCGGTCAATAATTTATTCTTGACGGCACCCCTGAAAGAAGTTTTTATTCCTCCGTCGGACACGGGGTCCTAGGGGTAGCGGTCGCTGATGATCGATTCGGTTTGGCCCTACGTCGCACTGCTGCTGCTCGCGGCGGGCCTGGTCCCCGCGCTGGAACGGCGTTTCGGATGGCGCCTGTTCTCGGTGCTTCCGCCCATCGTGCTCACGTACCTGCTGGTCACCGCGCTGGCGGTGTCGGGCGTCTGGCGATCGGGCGACGACATCGCCGCCGCGCAGCGCACGCTGACCTCGCAGCTGCTGCCGGCGCTGCTGTTCCTGCTGATGATCGGCTGTGACCTGCGCGCCATCCTCAAGCTCGGCCCGCGCGTGCTCGCCGTGTTCGCCTGTGCGCTGGCGAGCATCCAGATCGCGATCGTGCTGGTCTACCTGCTGTTCCGGCAGGCGCTGCCGGCGGAAGGCTGGATGATGCTGTCGGCACTGAGCGCGACCTGGAGCGGCGGCTCGGCGAACCTGGTCGCGGTCAAGGAATCGGTCGGGCTGCCGGACAACCTGCTGCCGTCGGTACTGCTCGCCGATGCGCTGTGCTACTCGGTCTGGGTGGTCGCGCTGTTCTCGGCCGCGAGGCTCGCGCCGGCGTTCGACCGCTGGACACGCGCCGATACGCGCGACGTGCTCGTCGAGGCCGAGCTGCCCGCGAAGGGCGGCGCGACGGCCGGCGACGTGCTGCTCTGGCTCGGCGCGGCGCTGGTGGTGGGCAACGTCTCGATGGCTCTCGCTGCGCGGCTGCCGGCCAACGGCCTGCTGACCTCGACCGCCTGGACCGTGCTGGTGGCCACGGTGTTCGGGCTGGTTCTGGCCCGCACGCGCTCCGCGCATTCGCCGGTGCCCGCGCCGCTCGCGAGCGCGATGCTCGCGCTGCTGGTCGCGGTGCTGGCGTCGCAGAGCAACTTCGAGGGGCTGGCGACCGCGCCGCTGTTCGTCGCCGCCGGCTTCTGCGTGCTGCTGCTGCACATCGCGATCCTCGCGCTGCTCGCGCGGCTGTTCCGCTTCGACCTCTATCTCTGCGGCATCGCCTCGCTCGCCCAGATCGGCGGCGTCGCGACCGCGCCGGTGCTGGCCGCCACCTATTCGCGCGCGCTGGTGCCGGCCGCCGTGCTGCTCGCCACGCTCGGCCTCGTCATCGGCACCGCGGTCGGGCTGTCGATCGCCGGCCTGCTGTCCACGCTGTCGCCTTACGGAACCTGACCATGCGCCTGCTCGCCCCCCTCGCCGCCGCCCTTCTGCTTGCCCTTGCGCCCGTCCAGGCGCGCGAGTGGACGGTGCCGGCCGATACCGGCGTGATCGGCGTCGAACGCTCGCAACTCGATCCGCAGTACTGGATCGCGCGGCTCGCGCGGCCCGATCGCGTGGTGCTCGACGCCGACGCGATCGCGCGCCAGAACGCTCGGCTGTACGCGATCGATCCCAGCATGCACGACCTCGCAGCGCTGCCGGACGCGTTGCCCCGCGCGACCGTGGCACCCTGGGTGACGCGCCTTTCGGCGCCGCCGAAGCGGGCGCTGTTCGATGCACAGGGCCGTCCGATGCCCGCCGCCGCGGTTGCCGCCATCGTGGCCAATGCCGACGTCGCGGGCATCGATGCCACGCGTCCGACGCGGTACGGGCTGGTGGTCCGCCGTGCGCCGCTGCGCGCCTTCCCGACACTGCAGCCGGCGTTCTCGTCGGCCGACGACCGCGACATCGACCGTTTCCAGGAAAGCGCGCTGTTTCCCGGCGATCCGGTGGCGGTCGCGCACGAGAGCCGCGACGGACGCTGGTGGTTCGTGGTGAGCCCGCGCTACGCGGCATGGATCGAGAAGCGCCACGTCGCGATCGGGGACAAGGCCGCGGTGCTCGGTCATGCGCGCAAGGCGCCCTACCGCGTCGTCACCGGCGGCGAAGTGCATACGGTGTTCACGCCCGAGGCGCCGGCCGTCTCCGAACTCCAGCTCGACATGGGCGTACGCGTTCCGGTGCTGGCCGACTGGCCGGTCGCGACGCCCGTGAACGGCCAGCAGGGCTATACCGCGCACGTGGTCGAGTTGCCGGTGCGGAAGGCGGACGGCTCGCTCGGCTTCAGCCCCGCGCTGCTGCCGCGCATCGAACCCAGCAGCGCCGACTACCTGCCGCTCACGCAGGCGAACATCATCCGCCAGGCGTTCCGTGTCCTCGGCGAGCGCTACGGCTGGGGCCACGACTTCAACGGGCGCGACTGCAGCGGCTTCGTGTCCGAGGTCTACCGCAGCATGGGCGTGGAGCTGCCGCGCAACACCAGCGACCAGGCCGTGAGCCCCGCGCTCAACCGCATCGCGCTGACCAAGGACGACAGCCGCGAGCGCCGCCTCGCGCTGGTGCGCGAACTGCAGCCCGGCGACCTGATCTACATCCCCGGCCACGTGATGATGGCGATCGGCCAGGTCGACGGTGAGCCCTACGTCATCCACGACACCACCGGCCTGAGCTGGCGCGATGCCGACGGCACGCCGCGCCGCGCCAAGACCAACGGCGTCACCGTGTCGCCGCTGACGCCGCTGATGTTCAACGGCACCGAAAGCTTCGTCGACCGGATCACCAACATCCAGCGCATCCGGCCCTGACCCGGCCCGCGCCGCGCCGCCGGCGCGCGCGCGGCCCCCCGCCCCCATTTCCCGCCTCCGAATGAAAATCACCGACATCCGCTTCGGCCTGCTGAGAATCCCGCTGAAAACGCCGTTCAAGACCGCGCTGCGCACGGTCGAGGCGGTCGAGGACATCGTCGTCGAGGTGCACACCGACACCGGCCACGTCGGCTATGGCGAAGCGCCGGCGACAGCGGTGATCACCGGCGACACGCACGGCTCGATCCTCGAAGCGATCCGCCGCTTCATCGGGCCGCGGCTGATCGGGCAGGAGATCGCCAACCTCAACCGCGTCACCCACCTGATCCAGACCGCGCTGGAGAAGAACACCAGCGCCAAGGCCGCGGTGGAGATCGCCGTCTACGACCTGTTCGGCCAGCTCTACGGCGCGCCGCTCTACCGCATGCTCGGCGGCGGCGACCCGGTGATCACCACCGACATCACCATCAGCGTCGACTACATCGACAAGATGGTGGCCGACTCGATCAGTGCGGTGGACCGTGGGTTCGAGTCGCTGAAGATCAAGGTCGGCAAGGACATCGGCGTGGACATCGAGCGCGTCAAGGCGATCTACGCCGCGGTGGAGGGGCGCGCGCTGCTGCGGCTCGACGCGAACCAGGGCTGGACCGCGAAGCAGGCGGTGTACGCGATCACCGCGCTCGAGGACGCCGGCGTGCGGCTCGAGCTCGTCGAACAACCGGTCAAGGCGCGCGACCTCGACGGCATGAAGTACGTCACCGAGCACGTGCACACGCCGATCATGGCCGACGAGAGCGTGTTCGGCCCGACCGAGGTCATCGACCTGATCCGCATGCGCGCGGCCGACATCATCAACATCAAGCTGATGAAGACCGGCGGCCTCTCCAACGCGATCCGAATCGCCGACATCGCCTCGCTCTACGGCGTGGACTGCATGATCGGCTGCATGCTGGAGTCCAGCATCAGCGTCGCCGCCGCGGTGCACCTCGCGGTGGCGAAGGCCGACGCGATCACCAAGGTCGACCTCGACGGTCCGTCGCTGTGCGCGTACAACCCGGTCGAGGGCGGCGTGATCTTCAACGAGTCGGAGATTTCGGTGACCGACGCCCCCGGCCTCGGCATCCGCAGCATCCAGGGCCTGGAACCGATCGCCGCATGAGGCGGCCGCCCGCCGCCATGGAGGCTCCGCACGCATGTCGCCGCTGCTGAGGATCCGCGCCGAGCGCGACCGCATGTCCGCCATCGAGCGGCGCATCGCGGACTTCCTGCTGGAGAACGCGCACCTGTTGCGCGACTACTCCTCGCAGCAGCTCGCCAGCGCGCTCGGCATCAGCCAGTCGAGCGTGGTGAAGTTCAGCCAGAAGCTCGGCTTCCGGGGCTATCCGGACCTCAAGTACTCGATCGTGGAAGCCGCGGCGCGCCCGGAGGGCGAGGACGCGACGACCGTCGCGCCGCCCGCCGCGCATCCGCTCGGCGCGCTCGCCGATGCGTTGTGGGAGCTGAAGTCCCAGGCCGAGGCGGCCACGCGCGCCATCAATCCGCCGGAGCAGGTCGATGCCGTCGCGCGCGCCATCCGGCACGCCGGCAAGGTCTACGTGATCGGCCTCGGCGAGGACGGCATCCCGGCGCGTGCGTTCGCGACGCGCCTGTCGATGCTCGGCGTGCTGACGGTGCACTACGTCGATGCCGCGCTCATGCAGGCCGGCGTGTCGAACGCGGTCGAGGGCGACGTGCTGCTGGCGTTCTCCGAACACGGCCGCCAGCCCACGCTGTGCCAGATCGCGCGCCGCATGCGCGAGCACGGCGGGCACGTCGTCACCGTGACGCGCCACACGCCCAATCCGCTGCGGGCCCATGCCGGCGTTGCGTTGCTGGTCTCGGCGCATGACGGGCGGCGGCACGTCGAGCCGCTGCTGTACCAGTCCGCCGTGCTGCACCTGCTCGACCTGATCTTCGTGCTGCTCTGCGAGTCCAGCGAGGCCTACCGGCACGCGCTCGACGAGAACCTCGACCACATGCACGATCTGCTCGACAGCTGATCCCCTCCAGGCCATGCCGATGCCCTACGCGCGCCGTTCGTTCCTGTCCTGCATCGCCGGCGCGTTCGCGCTGGTGCTGACCGCCTGCGCGGGAACGCCGTCGCCGCCGGACGTGCGCGGCTGGACGGAGCTGGAGCAGATGATCGTCGTCACCACGACCGGCTGGGACGTCGATCGCGGCACGCTGCGCCGGTTCGAGCGCGCGCGCGCCGGGGCCGATTGGACACAGGTCGGCGCCGCGGCCCCGGTGATGATCGGGCGCGCCGGCAGCGCATGGGGGATCGGGCTGCATCCCGCGCAGGCGGCGGGCCCGCACAAGCGCGAGGGCGACGGTCGCGCGCCGGCGGGCGTATTCGCACTCGGCACCGCGTTCGGCTATGCCGACCGTGTCGAGACGCGCCTCGGGTATCGCGGCATGACGGCGAGCGACTACTGCATCGACGTCCCGGACTCCCCGCTCTACAACCGCATCGTCGACGCACGCGAAGTGGGCGAACAGGGCGTGGCCGGCTCGACCGAGCCCATGCGCCGCGACCTGCATGCCGACGGCGATGCACGCTACCGCCTCGGCTTCGTGATCGAGCACAACCCGCAGGCCACGCGCGCCGCGGGCAGCTGCATCTTCGCGCACCTGTGGAAGACGCCGGATACCCCGACCGCGGGCTGCACGGCGATGGCCGAGCCGGTCATGCGGCAGCTGCTCGGCTGGCTCGACGCGGGCCGCCGCCCCGTCTTCGTGCTGCTGCCCGAGGCCGAGTACCGCCGCGTGCGCACGGACTGGGGCCTGCCCGCGCTGCAGGCCGGCTCGGACTGATCCGCACGATCCCCACCCCACCCGCATCGCGCCTACAGGAACCCACGTGTCCACGACCGCCCGCGTTCTGCTCGGACTCCTCCTCGGCGCCGTCATCGGGCTGGCACTCGCACACTGGGACGCGTCGACCGCGACGCGCGTGGCCGATGCGGTGCAGCCGATCGGCCGCCTATGGCTCAACGCGCTGCAGATGACGGTGGTGCCGCTGGTGGCCGCGCTGGTGATCCTCGGCGTGAACACCGCGCGCGACGCGGCGGCATCGGGCCGCACGGCGCGTCGCGCGATCGCCTGCTTCCTCGTGCTGCTAGCCTGCGGCGCCGCGTTCGCCGCGGTGGCCGCGCCGCTGCTGCTCTCGCTGCTGCCGCGTCCGCAGGGCCTCGCCGCTGCGCTCGCGGGTGCCGACGCCGGCGCGGTCGGCCTCGCGGTGCCGGCGTCGTTCGGCGAGTGGTTCACGGGGATCATCCCGGCCAATGCGCTGGCGGCCGCGGCGTCCAGCGCGATGCTTCCGCTCGTGGTGTTCGCACTGTTCTTCGGGTTCGCGCTCACGCGCATCGAGCATGCGCGCCACGAGCGCCTGCTCGAACTCGTACAGGCGATCGCCGACGTCATGATCGTCATCGTGCGCTGGGTGCTGTGGGCGGCACCGCTGGGCGTGTTCGCGCTCGTGCTCGCGGTCTGCGCGCGCGTGGGCGGCGGCATGCTGGGCGTGTTCGGCACCTACATCGGCCTGCAGGTGGCGCTGTACGTCGCGATGACGCTGCTGCTGTATCCGATCGCCGTGCTGGCCGGCCGCGAGCGGCTGCGGCGCTTCGCGTCGGCGATCCTGCCGGCGCAGACGATCGCCGCGAGCACGCAGTCGTCGCTCGCGTCGCTACCGGCGATGCTCGAGAGCGCGAGCCGGCGTCTGGGCTATCCGCTGCCGGTGACGTCGCTGGTGCTGCCGATGGCGGTGTCGCTGTTCCGCATCACCAGCCCGATGCAGTACGTGGGCGTCGCGGTGTTCATCGCCTGGGCGCACGGCATCGACCTCAGCGCGGCGCAGCTGGTGACGGGCGCGGCGCTCGCGGTCGTGATCAGCATGGGTTCGGTCGGCCTGCCCGGCCAGGTGAGCTTCATGGCGACCAACATGCCGGTCACCCAGGCGATGGGCCTGCCGATCGAACCGCTCGGCGTACTGCTCGCGCTGGATACGATCCCCGACGTGTTCGCCACGGTCGGCAACGTCACCGCGGACCTCGCGGCGACGAGCATCGTGGCTGGCGGGCAGCGCACGGACGCGGACGACAGCGGAACGGCTGCGGGAACGTCGATCGAGGCCGGTTCGCCCCAGCGAACGCCCGCCGGCGAGGCCGCGTCGCCGGATTAACGCCGCCCGCGCGCCGACGCGCCGCGCCGTTGTCCATGCCGCGGGGCGGGCGCATGCTTCCGCGCGGGCTCGACCCGCCCACCGCGCCGGCGATCGCATCCGCCGGCGCGTCCATTTCCGACCTGCCTCGCCCGGGGAATCCGATGAAGCCGTCCACCCTCCTCATGCTGCTCGCCCTCACCGCCACGGGCCCGGTCGCCGCGGCGACCGCCGGCAAGTCGAGCCCCGGGCCGGGCGCGGCGTCGGCGCTGCCGAAGGTGGTCGTCTACAAGGATCCGTCCTGCGGCTGCTGCGGCAACTGGGTCGAGCACATGCGCAAGCACGGGTTCGCGGTGGAGGTGCACGACAGCGCCGACATGACGGCGGTGAAGCGCTCGCTGGGCGTGCCGGCCGGCAAGGCCAGCTGCCACACCGCGCGCGTCGGCGGGCTCGTCGTGGAGGGTCACGTGCCGGCGACGGACGTGATCCGGCTGCTGGCCAAGCCCGACGGCGCGGTCGGCCTCACCGCGCCGGGCATGCCGCTCGGTTCGCCGGGCATGGAGATGCCGGACGGCCGCAGTCAGCCGTACGTGGTGGAGCGCATCGACCGCGACGGATCCACGTCGCCGTTCGCCAGGCACTGAGGCGCGACGCCTCGCGGGCGCGTCGCGGTCCTCGGCGATGCGACGGCATCGGTCGCCACCGATCGTCGCGATGGCCGCATGGTCGTAGCGCCCGCATCGGTGTGCTGCATCGACGCCCGCGTCCGGTGCGCGTAACGGCCGCCGGAACGCGCAGTCCGAAACATCGCGCCGCGACGCGGCAGGACGCTCCCGTCGCCGCCCTGCCTCAGATGACGCGTGACGCCGCGCGCTGCCTGTCGAGTTCCTCGACCGCCTTCTCGTAGCCGTCGGCCGCGGCGCGTTCGAGATAGCGCAGCGCGCGTGGGCGGTCGACTTCGACGCCCCCGCCGCCGTCGTACATGTAGAACAGCATCAGCAGCGCGTGCGGGTGGCCCTGCTCCGCGCCCGCTTCATACCACTGACGTGCGCGCCCGAAGTCCTGCGGCACGCCATCGCCGTCATGGAACATCTCGGCGAGCAGGACCTGCGAGCTGTCGACGCCCACCACGGCGGCCACGCTGCACCAGCGCAGCGCCTTGCCGAAATCCTGCGGCGCGTCGATCCCGTACTTGTGGCGATAGCAGAGCGCATGCATCGCGTCGCGGCGGCCATCGAGCGCGAGCGCCTCGACGTCCGCGAGCGGCGCGTTCGACAGATCGGCCGTGGCCGCCCGGGCCGCGGACGCCAGCAGCATGGCGGCGAAGAGCGAAAGCGGTTTCGTCATGTTCCGGATACCGGTTCACCGAGGTGGCGGCCGCGTCGTCGACGGCCTCGGACGGATCGTCTTCGCTCACCCGCCCGCCGGCGGCTCCCACAGCTCGACCTTGTTGCCTTCGGGGTCCAGGACCCAGGCGAACCGGCCGTAGTCGGATGCGTCGGGGCCATCCACCACGGTGCAGCCGTCGGCACGGAGCCGTTGCAGCAGCGCGTCGAGGTCGTCGACGCGGTAATTGACCATGAAGGCCGCGGTGCTCGGCTCGAAGTGCGGCGTGTCGGCCGCGAACAGGCTCCACGCGGTCGTGCCCGACGGATTCTCCGGCGTACCCCAGCGCAGCGCGGCGCCGCCCCAGGGCTGGACGTCCAGGCCGAGGGCGTCGCGATACCACGCGGCCAGCGCCGCCGGATCCCGCGCCTTGAAGAACACACCGCCGATGCCCGTCACGCGTGCCATGGCCCCGCCTCCCGTCGTTGAGCCGCGGGCGAAGGCCCGAGCGGCGTGCGCCGCCAACCGACGCGCGATCGATTGTCGACGCTCGCGATGCACCGCGCCACGCCGGTGGCTCGCCCCGCTGCGCCCGGTGCGCGACGTCGATGGCGACGTCAATGGCGACCTCATCGCGATCAGCGGACCTGCGCGCGACCGTTCGATCCGAAGCGCCGGCCCCAGGACCAGCAGGTCGAACGCGGGACGGCAATGGACGCGCGGCCCGCCGCTACCGTTCGTCGGCCGGCACTGCGTCGATGTCGAAATCCGACCGCTACGTTCGTCGTATGCCATGAAGGTGCGGCAGTCCGCCGGCCGACGGGAGATTCCGATGCGCGTCATGGTGATGGTCAAGGCCACCCCCTCCTCCGAAGCCGGCACGATGCCGTCGACGGCGCTGATGGAGGCGATGGGCCGCTTCAACGAAGAGCTGGTCAAGGCCGGCGTGATGCTGGCGGGCGAAGGCCTGAAGCCGTCGTCGCAGGGCGCGCGCGTGCGGTTTTCGGGCACGTCGCGCACGGTGCTGGACGGCCCGTTCGCCGAGACGCGCGAACTGGTCGCCGGCTTCTGGCTCTGGCAGGTGCGTTCGATGGACGAGGCGATCGAATGGGTGCGCCGTTGCCCCAACCCGATGCCCGAGGCGTCGGAGATCGAGATCCGCCCGGTGTTCGAGGCCGAGGACTTCGGCGCCGAGTTCACGCCCGAGCTGCGCGAGCAGGAAGCACGCCTGCGCGACCAGCTGGTGCGGGGCTGAGGAGGCCGCCATGCAACTGATCGCCTACCTCGCCTTCGACGGCGACTGCCGCGCCGCCTTCGAGTTCTACCGCGACGCCTTCGGCGGCGAACTCGTCACCCTCATGACCGTCGGCGAGTCCCCGATGGCCGCCGAACTGCCACCCGCGTCGCACGACCGCATCATGCATGCGCATCTCCGGATCGGCGACGCCGCGCTGATGGGTGCCGATACCCAGCCCGGCTGCGGCGACGGCAGCCCCGGCGCGGGCGGGTGCCTCAACGTGATGCTCGATACCGTCGAGGCGGCCGAGCGCGTGTGGGCGAAACTGTCCGAGGGCGCCGACATCCGCATGCCGTTGGCGCCGTCCTCCTGGGCCACCCGCTTCGGCATGCTCAACGACCGCTTCGGCAAGGCCTGGATGGTCAACGGCCCCGCCGCGCAAGGAGACGCCGCATGATCCGCCACGTGTTCCTGAGCCTGCCCGTCGCCGACCTCGATCGCGCGAAGGCCTTCTTCGCCGCGCTCGGGCTCGGCTTCGATCCCCGCTTCGGCGGCGCGGACGGCGCCTGTGTCCTGCTCAACGAACGCATCGCCGTGATGCTGCTGCCGCGCGCCACCTTCGAGCGCTACGCGCACAAGCCGGTGCCCGATCCGATGACGACCACGCAGCACCTGATCGCGATCACCCTCGATTCGCGCGAGGCGGTCGACGACCTGCACGACCGCGCCGTCGCCGCGGGTGCGGCGTCGAGCAACGAACGCGACGACTACGGCTTCATGTACCAGCGTGGCTTCCATGATCCCGACGGCCATCCCTGGGCGCTGACGTGGATGGACCCGTCGCGGATGCCGGCGGGCAGCGCCTGACCGGACCATGGGCGACGATCCGAAGCGCCTGCTCGACACGCTGTGGCGGATGGACTCGCCGCGGCTGGTCGCCCGCGTCGCCCGCATGACCGGCGACCTGGGCAGCGCCGAGGAACTGGTGCAGGACATGCTGGTCCAGGCGCTGCAGCGGTGGCCCGTCGACGGCGTGCCGTCCAACCCCGCCGCGTGGCTGATGACGGCCGCGCGGCATCGCGCCATCGATCACCTGCGCCAGCGCGCGCGGCACGGCGAGCGGGGCCGCGAATACGCGGCGTCGCTGGACGAGGCGACGGGAGGTCCCGACGTGAATGCGGACGACGACATCGGCGACGACCTGCTGCGCCTCATGTTCGTGGCCTGCCATCCCGTGCTGCCGGTGGAATCGCGCATCGTGCTCACGCTGCGCCTGCTGGGTGGCCTCACCGTCGAGGAGATCGCGCGCGCGTTCCTGACGCGCGAGGCGACGGTGTCGCAGCGCATCGTGCGCGCGAAGCAGAAGCTGCGCGAGGCGCACGTGCCGTTCGAGGCGCCGCGCCGCGAGGAACTGGGCGAACGCCTCGACGCCGTGCTGCAGGTGATCTACCTCGTCTTCAACGAAGGCTATGCCGCGACCGCGGGCGACGACCTGGTGCGGCCCGCTCTCTGCGAGGACGCGATGCGGCTGGGTCGCGTGCTGGCGGGGCTCGTGCCGCACGAGGCCGAGGTGCACGGGCTGGTCGCGCTGATGGAACTGCAGGCGTCGCGGTTGCGCGCGCGCACCGATGCGGCGGGCGCGGCCGTGCTGCTCGCGGACCAGGACCGCACGCGCTGGGACCGCACGCTGATCCTGCACGGGCTCGCGGCGCTCGACCGCGCGCTCGCGCGCGGCGGTGCGGACGCGCCGTACACGCTGCAGGCCGCGATCGCCGCATGCCATGCGCGGGCCACCACCGCCGCATCGACCGACTGGCCGCGCATCGCCGCGCTGTACGCGCGCCTGCACGCGGTGACCGGTTCGCCCGTCGTCGAGCTCAACCGCGCGGTGGCCGAGTCCATGGCCTTCGGCCCGGCACCGGCACTGGCGCGGGTCGATCGTCTCGCCGCCGACGGTGCGCTGGAGGACTACGCCATGCTGCCGGCCGTGCGTGGCGACCTGCTGGATCGGCTGGGCCGCCGCGAGGAGGCGCGCGACGCGTTCGAGCGCGCGGCGTCGCTTAGTCGGAATGCCCGCGAACGGCAGGTGCTGCTCGATCGCGCGGCACGCTGCACGGCGGCGTGACAGCCGTGCCGCGCTCGCGCACGATGCCGGCTCGCCGACCGGAGATCCGCATGCAGTTCCTGCTGCTCGTGTACATCGACGACGCGCGCCTGGCGGAGTGGCCCGAGGCCGAATTCGACCTGCAGATGCGCGACTGCTTCGCCAAGTTCGATGCGCTGAAGGCCGCCGGCGGCCTGCTCGCCTCGCAACAGCTCGAGCCGCCGTCGACGGCGCGCGCGGTGCGACGACGCGACGGCGGCCTGCGCGTCAGCGACGGTCCCTTCGCCGAGACGAAGGAGTACCTCGCCGGCTTCAACCTGATCGAGGCGGAGGACATGGAGGCCGCGGTCCGCATCGCCGAGTCGCTGCCGTGGACGCGCGTGGGCACCGTCGAGGTACGCGCCGTGCGCGACATGGACGCCGTGCGCGACATGGACGCCGTGCGGCGTCGCGTCGGATCCCCTGTCCCGTCGGAATGACGTCGGCGATGGCACCGCGCATGCGGTGGGCGACGGCGTGCGCGCGACGTCACCGCGTCCATGGCGCGTGCCTCGCAGTGTCGCCTTCGGCCCATGCCGCACGTGGCAACGGGGCCGCGCAACGCACCGACGGCCCCGGCGTTGACACGCATTCCGGCGCGCCCGTATCGCGGGTTCATCCATCGCGCGTCGTCGCTGAACAGTGGATGCGTGGCGCCGTTTTGTTTAATCCGAATACATCGAAAGCGGCCGATGCTGGCGTCGCGATCCCCGCACCAGGACCTTCCATGAAGCACATCGTCGCCCTCGGCTCCGCCCTCCTCCTCGCGGCGACCGCCGCGTTCGCCGCGCCTGCCGCGGCGCAGTCCTACGGCCGCGACCACGACGGCCGCCGCGATCACGCCTACGACCGCGATCGTGATCACGACCGCGACCGCGACCGCGACCGCGACCGCGGATACGACCACAACCGGGATCGCGACCACGATCGCGATCGGCGCGCCTACGGCGATCATCGCTGGGACGGGCGCAACGACGCGCGTCGCTACGATGACGGGCGCCGCTATGCCGCGCCGCGCCAGTACGTCGCGCCGTACCGCTATGTCGCGCCGCGCGGCTACCAGCCGTACCGCTGGTCCGTCGGCAACCGCCTGCCGCGCGGCTATTACGGCGACGCGTACTACGTCGATCATTCGCGCTACGGCCTGCGCATGCCGCCGCGCGGCTACCGCTGGGTGCGCGTGGACCACGACGTGTACCTCGTGCAGGTGGCGTCCGGCATGATCGCCAACGTGCTGTTCGGCATCTTCCGCTGACGCATCGCGTCGACGCGCTTCGAAGGCCGGCCCTCGCGCCGGCCTTCGTCGCATGCGGGCCCGGCGATGCCGCATGAGCGCATCGCGTGGCACAGTCGAGTTCCATTCCTGCCGCCCGGGCCGCCCATGCCGACGCCGCCGTACATCGCCGACCTGCGTGCGAAAGTGGGCCATGCGCTGCTGTTCGTCCCCACCGTCACGGTGATCGCGCGCGACGACCGTGACCGCCTCCTGCTCGTGCACGATCGCGACGCGCGCCAATGGACGCTGCCGGGCGGAATCGTGGAGCCCGACGAAACGCCGGCCGACGCCGCCGTTCGCGAGGTCTGGGAGGAGACCGGCGCCCGCATCGCGCTCACGCGCCTGCTCGGCGTCGTCGGCGGGCCGGGCTGTCGCGGACGCTACCGGAACGGCGACCAGCTCGGCTGGGTGAGCTCGGTTTTCGGGGCGCGCGTGCCGGCTGACTGCCATTTCGAGGCGGACGGCGCGGAGATCGTCGAGGCGCGCCTGTGGCATGCGTCGGAGCTCGACGGCCTCGAGGTCAGCACGCATGTCGCGCGCTTCCTCCGCGCGGAAGCGGGTGCCGCGGACGGCGCGTATTTCGAACCGCCGCAGTGGTGCCCGCCGGACTGACGCGCGCGCCGCGGCGGCGCGGTCACCCGCCGGCCGCGGTCCGCCGTCGCCGGCGACGCGGCGCGCCGGACGGGTCCGGAACCGCGGCGCCCGGCGTCATCGCCTCCAACCGCGCCAGCGTGTCGACGTAGCCCATGAACGCGGCGAGGTACTCGGGCGCGTCGTCGCACATGCGCAACAGCGCGCGATGCACGAGATGGGCGGAGTTGAGCGGGCCCGCGTTCTGCGGTGCCTCCTCCAGCGCCTGCCGCACCTGGCTCTCGGTGCGCACCCGGGCGCTCAGCCGACGGATCGCCTCCAGTGACGCACCGTCCTCGGCCTGCGCGGCGCCCGGCGTCGCGTCGTGCCGGTCCGCGTGGGTCGCAAGATGCGCAAGCAATCCGCGCAGCCCGCCCGACGCCGGTGCGGTAGTCGCTTCGTGCGGCCCCGTTCGCGGTTGCGCGTCGGCGTTCGAGGCATATGCGTCGACGAGCGCGGTGAGCCGCGCCTCGAGCAGGTCGCGCACGCCGCCGGACGACGCGGACGCACGCTGCTCCAGTGCGACGATGCGCGCATAGCCGAGCGGATCGACGTCCGCAATGCCGCGTTCGCGCCAGTCGGCGAGCCGCTGCCGCACCTCGTCCGCCTTCATCGCGCCGGTGCCGTCGATCGCGCGGGCCGCGGCATCGGTGCGATCTCGACACGGCGGTTGCGCGCGCGCCCGGCTTCGCTGTCGTTCGGGCCGACGGGTTGCTGCGCACCGAACGCGGCGGCGAACACGGCATCGGGCGGCACGCCATCGGCGATCAGCGCGCGCGTCACGGTCAGCGCGCGCTGGGCGGAGAGTTCCCAGTTGTCGGCGAACGGGCCGCTGCCGTTGCGCACGGTGCGGTTGTCGGTGAAGCCGCTCACCATCAGCACTTCGTCGCGACTGCGCAGGTAGGAGGCGAGCGGCCCGGCGAGGCTCTTCAGGAGCGCGCGGCCGTCGGGCTGCAGGCGGTCGGAATTGAAGTCGAACAGCACGTTGCCGCGGATGCCGATGCGGCCGTCGACGAGCGTGACGCGCCCGGACGCCAGCGGCACGGCGAGCGCCTGCTCCAGTGTCTGCATGCGCCGGGCTTCTTGCTCGCGACGCCGCACCTCCTCGTCCAGGCGCTGCGACAGCTGCATCTGCATCGCGAGCGCACCGACGAGGATCAGCACGAACACGCCCAGCAGCACGGACATCAGGTCGCCGAAGGCCGCCCAGATCGGTGCCGAGGCGTCGCTGTCGTCGAACTCGACGCTCATGCCGACTCCGTGCCGGCCGTCGCGCGCTGGCGCGCCAGCTGCTGCAGCTCGCCGATGACCTGCTTCTGCGCGAGCACGCTCAGGTCGACGACTTCGCGCGCCTGCGCGACGTAGTACGCCAGTTGCTCGTCGCTGCGCGCGAGCGACTGGGCCAGCGCGCTTTCCAGCGCCTCAAGGCGCGCCGCCATCCGCTCGTTCGTCGCGCTGAAGCGCTCGATCGCGCCGCCGAACACGTCGCCGAGGCTCGCCACCTCGACGGCGCCGGCGACGATGCGGTCGGCGGTGGCGTCCAGCCGCCCGGCCTGTGCGTCGACCTGCGCGGTGAAGCGCATCGCGACGCGCTCGAGCGCATCAGCCGACGTGCCGATGAGCGCGTCCACCGCGGCGCGCTGTTCTGCCGAGGCGTGGTTCACCGCGCCGAGCAGCGTGTCGACGGTGGCGAGCAGCCGCCCGCGCTCCTCCAGCATCACGTTGTCGCGCGCCAGGCTGTCGGACAGGTTCTGGCGCAGCTCGCCGATCACTGCCGCGGCGGCCCGGGGCGCTTCGGCCGCGTCGCGCACCAGCTGGCCGACTTCGTCGAGCAGCGCGCGCGCGTGGTCGCGGGTCTGCGCGTCCAGCGTGGCCTGCAGTTCGGCATGCGAGCGCTGCACGGCATCGACCAGCGACGCGGCCTGCTGCCCGAAGTCCGTCGCGGCCGCGTGGAGCGCCTGCCGGTGCAGCGCGGCGTGCGTCTCACCCGCCGCCACCTGCCGCGACAGCGCCTCGGTCCAGGCCGTGCTCGCGCGTTCGCTCGCGCCGTCGAAGCGCGTCGCCACAGTGTCGACCAGGCGCGCCGCGTCGCGTTCAAACGTCGCGCTGACGCCTTCGAGCGCCGTGCGCAGGTGCGCCACCAGGGCGTCGTTCGACACGCGCTGCGCATCGACCGCGCCCGTCCACAGGCCGGCCATGTCGCGCGTCGTCGACTGCAGCGTCGCGGTGACGTCGTCGACCTGACGCTGCATCGACTCGCCGACGCGCTCGTGCAGCGACGCCGCGTGTTGCGCGAGCGCGGCCATCGTCGATTCCACCACCGGCTGCAGCGTCGCGCTGGCTGCGCGCGCGCCGTCCTCGACGCTGCGGCGCAGCGACGCTTCGACCGACGCGGCCAACCGCAGATGGACGGCTTCGGCGCGCTCGAAGAAGGCGGCCTGCTGCGACGACTGGTGTTCGCCGGTGAGGCGCGCCTGCTGCTCCATCGACTCGACCGTGGCCTTGAGCTGTTCGACCAGCGCGGGCACCGCGTCCGCCTGGCGTTGCAGCAGGCGGAACGCTTCCTCGCGCTGGTGCGCGATCGAGAAGCCGCGCAGCGAGGTCGCGGCGACGGCATCGAGCGCGTGCACGGCGAGCGCGCGCTCGCGTCGGCACAGGGCGGACAGCAGCCCGAGCATCGCCGAAGCCGCCACGCCGGCGATCGACGTACCGAACGCGAATGCGAGGCCCTTGACCGGTGCAGCGAGCGAGGTGCGTACCGCGTCGAGGTCGGTCGCGCTTTCGAGCGCGATGCCGGTGCCGCGCAGCGTGGTCATCATGCCGAGCAGGGTGCCGAGCATGCCCAGCAGCACCAGCAGGCCGACGAGGTACGGCGTGATCGCGGGCGCGGGCGACGGCGCGCGTTCGCCTTCGATGCGCAGCCGGACGCCCGGGCGCAGCGACGGCGGCAGCCGGTCGAGCCACGCGGCGAGATCCGCGACGGGTCCATCGGTCGCGACGACGACGCCGTGCAGCGCCTCGGTGGCGTGCTGGTAGCGCCGCAGTTCGAGCCCGCCGGCGAGGTAGCAGGCGGCGATCAGCAGCACCACCGCCATCGCGAGCGGGTTCGTGCCGAGGTAGCCGGCGCCGATCCATCCCGGCACGACGAGGCCGGCGAGGAAGACGGCGGGTTTGAGCAGCTTAGTCATGGCGGTCCGGAAGGGTCGTGCGAAGGGCCGCGTCGAGGCCGCGGAGGGGCTGCAGGCGGAGTTCGAGCTCGGCCAGCAGCAGGCATTTCATGTCGTGCCGGAGCGCCGCCGGCGGCGCGGGCGGCGCGGCCGTGGAGCGGCGTTCGACGTGGCGCGCGAACAGGTCGGGAATCGCGCCGAGCAGCGACCGCTCGCGCGCACCCAGCGCGCGCTCCATCGCCGCGTCGAGCGCGACCAGCCGCGCGAGACGGGGCGCCTCCCGGGCCAGGCGATCGCGCAGGCGCTTGCGCGACAGCCCGACCTCGCCCTCCATCACCTGCTGCAGCGCGACGTAGCGCTGGCGGAAGAAGGCGGCGTCGTGCGTGGCATCGCCGTTCGCGAACGCGCGATCGCCCTCGAGCGCGGCAGTCACCGCGTCGCGAACGCGCGCGGCCTCGTCGACGGACTCCGTAGCGGCGGCGCCGGGCATGGCGACCATGCCCGCGGTCGCGGCCGTCTCGAGCGCCGCCGACAGCGCGACGGCCTGCGGCCAGTCGATCCAGGCGGCGAGCCGGGCGGCGGGGGGCGGGGCCGGGGGCGCGTCGGTGCCGTCGAGGCGCGCGAGCAGGCCGATCAGGCCCGGGCTGTGGGCCTGCGCCCCTGCGATTCGTTCCACTGCGTCGATACGGCCAAAACGGGGATTTTACCCGCCCCGTGGACGCGGGTCGCCCGGCGCCGCCGGCTGCGGGTCGACTGCGTCCGATCAAGGGCGACGCGGGCCCGGGCCGCGCGGCGCGTTGCCGAGCGCCGGATGGCCGCGGCCGCGCCTCGACATGACGCGCTGGAATCGGCTCGCGTCGGCCTGTGGCGTAAGCCCGACGTGGGGCTAACTGATTCACCCGATCGCCACCCGGCGAGGACGATGCTGCGCTCGCATCGTTGTCTCCGATGCAACCGGTCCAGCCGGCTCGTGAGGGATGGCGCTCTGGCGACGCTCCGCCAGGGCGCCTTTTCGCCGGCCATCCCTGCACCCCGCGTCGCCCACGGCTGCATGCGTCGGGCGCGCGTCCCGCGCGTCGATGTCCGTCGCGCCCCACCCGACCTACCGGTACTCCCATGCAGATCCGAGTTTACGAACGATCCGACGGCGCCCTCATGGTCGCGTCCACTGGCGTGGACGGCCTGCCCGTCGCCAAGAGCTGCGGCGACCTCTCGCACGTCGGCACCTGCGAGGTCGACACCGGTTCGCTCTCGCCGTGGGTGGTCGACAAGCTCCGCAACGACGACATGTGCGCCGTGATCGGACGCGACGCGATCGCCGTCCGCCAGGCGCTCGGCCAGATCAGGCCGCCGCCGGATCCCAGCACCGTCGACGAACGCTGGCTGCATCCGATCGGGTGAGGTACGGGGTCGCGGGCCGGCCTTCGCCACCACTCGTCATCGAGCCGTCGAGCGTCCCTGATGTCGTACGCGCGCTCCTCGGGCCGGTCGTCGTGGACTGCGGCGCGGCGTACGCCGGAGTGTCCGTGCAGGCCGAACGCACGCCGCTGCGGACCCTGCGCAACGACCGATCCCGCACCGATGTGGCTCGCACGCTCGGCCACGTCGTTAGACAGCGGCGCACCGTCCGCGGCACCGCTGCGCTGCGAGCTCATGGGCATCGACTTTGCCGGGCATTGAAACGATCACCGGGCCACCACAGTCGCTGCCGTGCGATGAACGCGCTTCGCCTTCGCGCGACGCATGCACGCGTCCTACAGGCCCGGCGTGACAGCCTCGGAGTCCCCGAGCCGGAGCCCCGCATGGTCCGTAATCCCAGGACACTGATGGTGTGCAGCCTGCTCGCGCTGGCGACCGGAATGGCGCTGGGCAGCCGGCTTGCGCCGGGCGCGAGCGACGCTGCGGCCGACGGTTGGATGACCCCCGCGCTGGCCGACCGCCTCGCCGCCTGGCAGGGACATCGCTGGGCGCGACCGGCCGTCGCGGTCGACGGACCGGCCGGCAATGCAATTACCGTCGATATCGATACGGCGCCCGAGGCCGCGGGCCTCGAAGGCGGTCGCCACCCGCGGATGCCACGCATGTCGCGCGACACCATGGCGCGCGCCGCGCGTTGAAGGCGCGATCCGACGCTGACCGCGTTCCGCTCGCCTTGCGCCCGCCGTGCTCGCGCGTGCGGTCAGACGCGCACGTCCTGCGCGGTCGGGAACACGGCCGGACCGGGCGCGGTCGACTGCAGCATCGACGCCAGCGCATCGCGCAGCGACGCGTCGATGCGCATCCCCTCGTCCTCCGGCGACACGGCGGCCTCGCATTCGCGGCGCCACTGCGGCACCACCACGTCACGCACGTGCGCGTAGCGCGCCAGCAGCAGGTCGCCGTACTGCCGCACCAGCCGCATGTGCGCGACCGCGACGTCCCACGAACTGACCAGCATCGCGAGGTGGCCGAGGCGCCGCGCCATGGCGTCCGCGGGCAGGCCGCCCTCGAGCGCGAAGGCGCCCAGCGCCTCGCGCCCGCGCTCGGCGATGTCCGACAGGCGCATGCGCTGGCGCATCACGTGGGCGATCGCCTCGTCGAGCTCGCGCAGGTGCTCGGCCACGTCGCGGGCGCGGCGCTCGGCCAGCTGCAGGCGGATGCGGATGTGCTCGTGGGCCTGGCGCGCACGCGCCTGCGCCGGCATGTCGCGGCCCAGCAGGCGGCCGACGATGCCGGCCCGGCGCGCGGCGTTACGCGCCTGCGCCACCTCCAGCGCCTGCACGATCCCGGCGAGTTCCTCCAGCAGCGCGGAGGTGCTGCGCCGCTCGATCAGTGCGGTCGCCCGGTCGAGGTCGACCTGGCCGATGATTTCGCGATCGATCCGGCCGACGGGCTCGTCGGGCAGGTCCAGGCGGGCGGGTGTCTCGAACGGTTGGGACACGGCGGCTCCTGCTTACTCGCCTGATCGCCGGCGACCGGTCCCCGACCGGTGGACGCCGGACGCGCGATTTCGTGACCGCGCGCACGAATCGAGTGTACTCCGCGACCGGCTGTCGCGTCGGCCCCGGCGCACCGTCCCATGCTGCGGCCGACGACCGGAGCGTGCCGGGGCGGGCGTCGCCTTTCGACGGATCGACGCGGCGACGCGCTCAGGCCGCCGGCACGACCGCGTCCGCGCCGCGCACGACCGCGGCCTGCACGGCCTCCACGCTCACCGGCTTGGTCAGGTGCAGGTCGAAGCCCGCTTCGGCGGACTGGCGCTTGTCGCGCTCGCCCGCCCAGCCGCTGACCGCGACGATCAGCACCGCATCGCCGCCCGGAAGCGCACGCATCCGCCGGGCCAGCTCGAAGCCGTCCATGCCCGGCATGCCGAGGTCGAGGAAGGCGACCTCGGGACGCCAGGCCTCCGCGATGCGAAGCCCTTCGGCGCCGCCGAAGGCGGCACGCGCATCGTGGCCCTCGAGCTCGAGCATCATCGCCAGCGTGGCGGCCGCGTCCTGGTTGTCGTCGACCACCAGCACGCGGCGGCGCGGCACCGACTCGGCCGCGGGCGGCGGTTGCGCCTCCAGCGACGGCACGTCGCCCACATCGACGGCGAGCGGCAGGCGCACCGTAAACGTGCTGCCGCGCCCGAGCCCGGCGCTCGCGGCCTCGATGCTGCCGCCGTGCATCTCGACCAGCCGGCGCGCCAGCGCGAGGCCGATGCCGAGCCCGCCCTGCGCGCGGTCGAGCGTGCGGTTGACCTGCGCGAACATGCCGAACACCTCGCCCAGCGCGTCCGGGGGAATGCCGAGGCCGGTGTCCGTCACGACGACGCAGGCGACGCCATCGCCCGGTTCCACGCGCAGCGTGATGTCGCCGCCGTCGGGCGTGTACTTGGCCGCGTTGGTGAGCAGGTTGCCGATCACCTGCGCGACGCGCGTGGCATCGGCATCGACCCACAGCGGCGCGTCGCGCATCTGCACGTGCAGGCGATGCCGCGCGGCTTCCAGCTGCGGGCGTGCCGATTCCACCGCGGCGCGCGCGGCGTCCTGCAGCGCGATGCGGTCGCGCTGCAGCACCACCTTGCCGCTGGTGATGCGCGAGACGTCGAGCAGGTCGTCGATCAGCCGCACCATGTGGCCGAGCTGGCGTTCCATCATCCGCCGCGTGCGACGCGCGGTGTCGGCATCGTCGGTGAGGTCGAGCACGTGCAGGCCCGTGCGCACCGGCGACAACGGATTGCGCAGCTCGTGCGCGAGCGTGGCGAGGAATTCGTCCTTCCGGCGGTCCGCCTCGCGCAGCGCTTCCTCCGCCTGCCGGCGCTCGGTCACGTCCATCAGCGCGCCGATGTAGCCGAGGAATTCGCTGCCGGCACCGAAGCGCGGGCGGGCGGTGACGTGCAGCCAGCGGTAGGCACCGTCCCAGCGCAGCGCGCGGTATTCCGCGGCGAAGGCGCGGTAGTCGTGGGCGGCCTCGTCGAACGCCGCGGCGTAGCCGGCGAGGTCGTCGGGATGCACGACCTCCTTCCAGCCGAAGTCGAGTTCCGCTTCGGGCAGGCGTCCGGTGAACTCGGTCCAGCGACGGCTCACGTAGCTGCAGCGGCCGTCGGACTCCGCCACCCAGATCATCATCGGCGCGGTGTCGGCGAGCTGGCGGAAGCGCGCTTCCGACTCGCGCACCGCGGCGATCGACTTGGCGCGCTCGATCGCCGGCCACAGGCGACCGATGACCTCGCGCAGCAGGTGCAGTTCGTCGTCGCGCCACGCGCGCGGCGTGCTCGCCGAGGCCGTGAGCGTGCCGGCGATGCGGCCCTCGATCACGTACGACGCCGCCGCCAGCGCGACCGTGCCGAACGGCAGGTAGTTCAGCGCGAACGGCGCGGTGAGCGGATCGGTGCGCAGGTCGCGGATGGCGACCGCCTCACCGGAGGCGAGCCGGAGGCCGAAGTCGCTGGTGAAGAATTCGCGCGCGTCGAACGAGCCGGACACGCGCGGGGCGCGGTCGGTCCACTCGTGCAGCGTGCGGACGCGCGCGTTCTCGAGGTCGATGTCCGACAGCGTGCAGCGCATCAGCCCGAGATGTTCGCCGAGCAGCCGCAGGCCGGTGGCGGCGACCTCGTCCGCGCTGGTGGCCTGCGCGACGCGCCGATCCACCTCGGCGAGGAACGCGGCGGCGGCGGCCGCGCGCTTCTGCTCGGTGACGTCGGTGTTGGTCTGCATGACCGACTGCGGCCGGCCGGCCGCGTCGCGCGTCAGCACCCAGCGCGAATGGATGACGCGCGGCTCGCCGTCCTTGCGGTAGTGCAGCAGGTCCCCGTCCCAGCGGTCGGACACGAGCAGCTCGCGCGTGATCTCGCGCAGCGGCATCGGGAACTCCGTGCGCAGCAGCTCCGCGGCATTGCGGTCGATCGCTTCCTCGCGCGTGTAGCCGTAGAGCCGCACGGAACCGTCGTTCCAGTAATGGATGCGGCCGTCGAGGTGGCGGATCAGGATCGCGTCGCTGGTGAGGTCGAGCAGGCGCGCCTGCTCGGCGAGGCGGCGCTGGTCGCCGCGCCGTCCGGTGACGTCCGTGATCGTGCCGACCATCGTCGACGGCCGCCCGTCCGCATCGGCCATCGCGCGTCCACGGGCCTCGAGCCAGAGCGTCGTGCCGTCGGGGCGCTGGATGCGGAACTCGCTTTCGAACAGCGCCTGCCGCTCCAGCGCGCTGAGGAACGCGGCGCGCACGCGCGGGACGTCGGCGGCATCCAGCAGTTCCACGATCCCCGCGCGCGTGGGCTGCACGTCGCCGGGGCCGAGCCCGGTGATCTGCGCGCATTCGGGCGAGAACGCCATCGCGCCGGTGCGCAGGTCGATCTTCCACAGGCCGGTATTGGACGCGTCGAGCGCGAGGCGCAGGCGGGCCTCGCTCAGCACCAGCGCGCGCTGGGCGCGGCGCTCGTCCGCGAACACCGCGAGCACCACGGTCGAGACGGTGCTGACGGCGAGGAACATCTGCAGGTCGAGGTAGCGCGCATGCGGCGCCGCCGTGCCGAACGGGCCGAGCCCGAGCGTCGTGCTCCAGAGCGCGATGCCCGCCAGCAGCAGGCAGGCCAGCGTGGCGCCGCGCAGGCGAAGCGACAGCGACGCCCACATCAGCGGGCAGTAGACGACGAACGCGTAGGTGCGCTGCCCGTCGCTGAAGAACACGAACATGCCGATGAACGCGAGCAGCGCGAGGCACACGCCGAGCTCGAGCCACCAGCGCACCGGCCGCGCCAGCCCCGCACGCGCCCAGGCGAGGACGACGCTGCCCACCACGAGCACGCCGACGATGTCCCCCAGCCACCACTGCACCCAGCCGAGACGGATGCTGGTCGCGTCCAGCCCGTGGGCCTGGCCGATCGCCAGCATGCCGACCGTGGCGCCGATCAGGCCCGTCACCGCGCCGGCCACGATGAACAGCAGGAAGTCGCTGAAGGTCTCGATGCGGGCGTTGAAGCGCGTGCGCGACAGCAGCCGGGCACCCGCCACCGTGGCGAGCGCGTTGGCCATGGCGATCGTCACGACGACCCAGGCCGGATGCGCGGAATGGTTGACTGCGGCTGCGGCGAGGTAGCCCAGCACGATCCCCGGCCAGTACCGGGTCCCCGCCAGGACGAGCACCGCCAGCGCGACGCCTGCGGCCGGCCAGACCGGCGAACCCGCCGCGTGCGCGCTGCTCCAGCGCAGCCCGAGCAGCGCCAGCGCACCGTAGGCTCCGGCGAGCGCGAACATTCCCGGCAGGCTCCGCCACGCGACAGGCCGGCGAGCCACGTCGTGGCCGGCGGGCGAAGGCGCGGTGTGCGGGTCGGCTGGGGCCATTCGGAGTCGGCCGGATTGGAACGTTCCTAACGTTAGCAGAGGCCGCGCACCGCACCGGGACGCAGCGCACCGAGCCGTACAATGGGCGCGATGGATATCTTCAAGGTCTTCACCCTCGAGGCGGCGCACCGGCTGCCCAACGTCCCGCCCGGGCACAAGTGCGCGCGGCTGCACGGCCATTCGTTCCGGATCGAGATCCACGTCTCCGGCGAACCGGGCGCGGACACCGGTTGGGTGATGGACTTCGCCGACCTCAAGGCCGCGTTCCGCCCGCTCTACGACCGCCTCGATCACCACTATCTCAACGAGATCGAAGGCCTCGAGAACCCGACCAGCGAGCGCCTGGCGGCCTGGATCTGGGAGCGCCTGCTGCCGGCCCTGCCGCAACTGTCCGAAGTGACGGTGCACGAGACCTGCACGTCCGGCTGCCGGTACCGCGGCCCCGCCTGAGACGCGCCCGGGCTCCGGCGCCCGACCGGCCACGGCCGCTCACCTCCCTGACCCGCCCACAACGGCCGACGAGCGGTTGTTGCAGCGCAGCATCGACACGCCTATGCTGCAACGCACCATCCCTGCTGTATCGGCTTCGAGCCGAGGAGAGTCCGCCATGTACGCACAGTTCAACGAGCAGTTCGCCGCGGCCACCCGCCAGTTCGCCGACACGGCTGCCCGCATCAACCGCCTGACCCTCGAGAACGCCGAGGCCATCGTCGGCCTGCAGCTGGCCGCCCTCGAGGAGCGCACCTCGGCCACCTTCGCTTTCCTCGGCGAGGCTGCCCAGGTCCGCGATCTCGACGGCGCCAAGAACCTCCTCCCCCGCGGTGCACAGGTCGCCCGCGAGAACGTGGAGCGCGCCCTGACCACCGGCCAGGACGTCGTCAACCGCAACGTCAAGGTGCTCGAGTCGGTCGCGCAGATCGCCAAGGGCCAGTTCGAGGCCGCCGCGCGCAGCGCGAACGACACCGTCAAGCAGGCGCAGGAGCAGTTCACGCAGGCCGCCAAGGGCACCGCCCAGGCGACTGAGCAGGCGGTCAACGGCAAGACCGCGAAGTAAGTTTTCTCTCTCTCCAGTTCGCTGGAACCGAACCCGGCAGCCACGGCTGCCGGGTTTTTTTGTGCCCGCGACCCGGCATCGCCTCCCAACGACGAAGCCCCCGCAGTGCGGGGGCTTCGAGGTCATCCGCGCGGGTCAGAGCGGGATGCGGTGGTGCGCGTCGTTCGGATCGAGCTTCGGCGGATCGTCGAGCGTGTCGCCGAGCACGCGCCGCACGATCACGTAGAACACCGGGATCAGCAGCAGGCCGAGGAACGTCGCGAAGGCCATGCCGCCGATGACGCCGGTGCCGATGGCATGCCGCGAGTTCGCGCCCGCGCCGCTCGAGATCGCCAGCGGCACCACGCCCATGATGAAGGCGAACGAGGTCATCAGGATCGGGCGCAGTCGCAGCTTCGAGGCTTCCACGACCGCCTGGCGCAGCGGCTTGCCCGCCTGTCGCTCGGCGATCGCGAACTCGATGATCAGGATCGCGTTCTTGGCCGCGAGGCCGATCACCGTGATCAGGCCGATCTTGAAGTAGATGTCGTTGGGCAGGTTGCGCAGCATCGAGAACACGATCGCGCCGAGCACGCCCAGCGGCACCACCAGCAACACGGCCACCGGCACCGACCAGCTCTCGTAGAGCGCGGCCAGGCACAGGAACACCACGACGATCGACAGGATCATCAGCATCGTGGTCTGGCTGCCCGACAGGATTTCCTGGTGCGACTGGCCGGCCCAGTCGTAGCCGAAGCCCGGCCGCAGGTCGTTCTCGACGATGCGCTGCATCGCCGCCATCGCCTCGCCCGAGCTCTTGCCCGGCGCCTGCGAGCCGACGATCTCCACCGCCGCGAAGCCGTTGTAGCGCGTCAGCGACGGCTGCGCGACGGTCCACTTCGCATGCACCACGTTGCTCAGCGGGATCATCGTCGGCGTGCCGTCGGGCGACGTCGCGTCCGGCGCCGGGGTGTAGAAGTGCGACAGCGACTCCGGCCCGGTGCGGTACGGCGCATCGGCCTGCATGGTGACGCGCTTCACGCGCCCGCCCTGCACGTAGTCGTTGACGTAGATCGGCGCCAGCATCAACTGGATCGAGTTGTAGATGTCGCCGACCGACAGCCCCATCGCCTGCGCCTGGACGCGGTCCACGTCCAGCTTGAGCTGCGGCGACGGCTCGAGCGTGTTCGGGCGCACGCCTACCAGCGTCTTGTCCTCCGACGCCTTGGCCAGCAGAGTGCCCATCGCCTGCTGCAGCGCGTCGCGGCCCTGGCCGCTGCGGTCCTGCAGGTACATGTCGAAGCCGCCGAACGCGCCGAGGCCGTTCACGGTGGGCAGGTTGATGACGAAGATCTGCGCGTCGCGGATCGGGAACAGGCGCATGTTCGCCTGCTGGATGAACTCGGTCGCCGTCGTCTTGCGCTCGTTCCACGGCTTGAGCTTGATGAACGCCATGCCGACGTTCTCGCCCTGGCCGATGAAGCTGAAGCCGGCCACCTGCATCATCCCCTCGTAGCCGTCGATCTTGTTGACCTGCTGGCGCACCTGCTCGAACACCGCCTCGGTGCGACGCAGCGTCGCGCCCGGCGGCAGCTGCACCACGGCCAGCGCGTAGCCCTGGTCCTCTTCCGGCAGGAACGAGCCCGGCATCTTCCAGAACAGGAAGCCCGTCAGCAGCGCGAGCGCCGCGAACACCGCCATCCAGCGCGGCGCGTGCTGCACGGCACTGCCGATGTGGCGCACGTAGAGCGTGCTCATCCGCTGGTAGCCGCGGTTGAAGCCGCGGAAGATCGGGTTGCGTGCGTCCTCGTGCTTGCTCGGCTTGAGCAGGTTGGCGCACAGCGCGGGCGTGAAGCCGAGCGCGAGGAACGCCGAGAACAGCATCGCCATCGCGATGGTCAGCGCGAACTGCTTGTACACCGCGCCGGCCGAGCCCGACTGCAGCGCCGACGGCACGAACACCGCGGCCAGCACCAGCGTGATCGCGATGACCGCGCCGGTGATCTGCTGCATGGCCTTGTAGGTCGCCTCGCGCGGCGGCAGGCCTTCCTCGGTCATGATGCGTTCGACGTTCTCGATCACCACGATCGCGTCGTCGACCACGATGCCGATCGCGAGCACCATGCCGAACAGCGAGAGCTGGTTGATCGTGAAACCCAGCACCTTCATGCCGAGGAACGTACCCAGCAACGCCACCGGGATCACCAGCGTCGGGATCAGCGTGGCGCGCAGGTTCTGCAGGAACAGCAGCATCACGAGGAACACCAGCACCATCGCCTCGGCGAGCGTCTGGATCACCTCGTCGACCGACACGCGCACGAAGTCGGAGCTGTCGTAGGGCGAGAACCACTTCACACCCTGCGGGAAGCTCGGCTGCAGCTCGTCCATGCGCTTCTTGACCGCGGCGGCGACCGCCAGCGCGTTCTCGCCCGGCGCCAGCTGCACGGCGAAGCCGGCGGCCGGCGAACCGTCCCACTTGAGGTCGAAGCCGTGCGCCGAGCCCTGCACCTGCACGCGCGCGACGTCGCGCAGGCGCACGCTGGCGCCGTTCGCGTCGCTGCGCAGCAGGATGTTCTCGAACTCCTGCGGCGTGGAGAAGCGGCCCTCGGCCGCGACCGTCGCGGTGAACATCTGCGACTCGGGCGACGGCTCGCCGCCGACCTGGCCGGCCGAGAACTGCACGTTCTGCGCGCGGACCGCGGCCAGCACGTCACTGGCCGACAGGCCGTACGCCTGCAACTTGTCCGGGTTGAGCCAGATGTGCATCGCGTACTCGCCGCCGAACAGCTGCGTACCGCCGACGCCGGGCACGCGCGAGATCTGGTCGAGCACGGTGGAGGCGAGCAGGTCGGACAGCTGGTCCTTGCCGATCGCCGGATCCGACGAGCGCAGCGCGACCACCATCAGGAAGCCGGAGTTCGCCTTCGCCACGGTGATGCCGTTGCGGGTGACGTCGGCCGGCAGGCGCGGCGTGGCCTGCGCGACCTTGTTCTGCACCTGCATCTGCGCGATGTCGGGATCGGTGCCGGGCTTGAACGTCAGGTTCACCGAGGCCGAACCCTGGCTGGACGACGCGCTGAAGTAGTCGAGCCCGTCGATGCCGCTGAGCTGCTGCTCGATGATCTGCGTCACCGCCCGCTCGACCGTCTCGGCGTTCGCGCCCGGATAGCTGGCGTTGATGCCCACCTGCGGCGGCGCGATGTTCGGGTAGGACTCGATGCCGAGCGTCCGGATCGACAGGAAACCGGCGATCACGATCATGATCGCGATCACCCAGGCGAACACCGGGTGGTTGATGAAGTAGCGGGACATGGCGGATCAGCCCTTCGGCGCGGCGGCCGGCGCGGTCGCGGGCGCGGGCGCGTCCGGCGTCCACGGCGTCGCCTTCACCGGGGCGCCCGGCTGCGCCTTCTGGATGCCCGAGACGATCACGCGATCGCCCGGCACCAGGCCCTTCTCGATGATCCACTTGCCGTCCTGTTGGCGGTCGGCCGTGACGTCCTTGCGCGCGGCCTTGCCGTCCTTGCCAACGACGAGCACGTACGCGCCCTGCGCGTCGCGCAACACCGCGGCCTGCGGCACGAGGTAGACCGACGGCTGCAGGCCGAGCGTCGCGCGCACCGTCACGTAGGTGCCGGGCAGCAGCCGGTGCTCGGGATTGGGCAGCTTCGCGCGCAGCGAGACGGCGCCGGTGGCCGGATCGACCACGCTGCCTTCGAAGTCGAGCGCACCGCGCGGGCCGTACGTGCTGCCGTCGGGCAGCACCACCTGCACGTCGCGGTCGGCGGGCTCGCCCTGCGACTGCGCGCGGCGCAGCTGGTCGAGCTCGGCAATCGAGATCGAGAAGTTCGCGTAGAGCGGATCGATCTGGTCGACCGTGGTCAGCAGCGTCGGCGTGCCCTGCCCGACCAGCGCGCCCTCGGTCACCTGCGCGCGGCCCGCGCGCCCGGCGATGGGCGAGCGCACGGTCGCGTAGCCCAGGCTGATGCGCGAGCTCGACAGCGCGGCGCGCGCCTGCGCCACCGCGGCCGACGCGCTGCGCTCGGCGGCGATCGCGTTGTCGAGGTCGTTGCGCGAGATGAACTTGCCCGGCGCGAGCTGCCGCGCGCGTGCCGCGGTGGCGCGCGCGTTCGCGTACTGCGCCTCGGCCGCGGCCAGGGCGGCCTGCGTCTGCCCGGTCTGCGCGCGCAGTTCGGTCGGATCGATCACGAACAGCGCCTGGCCTTCGCCCACGTCGCTGCCTTCCTCGTAGACCCGGCGCTGCACGATGCCGGGCACGCGGGCGCGCACCTCGGCGGTGCGGAACGGCGCGAGCCGGCCGACCAGGTCCTTGCGCAACGGGAACGCCTGCGGGCGGACCTCGACCACGCCGACCTCGGCGGGCGGCATCGCGCCGCCGGGGCCCATGCCCTGCGCGGGCGCATCGCCCTTGCCGCAGGCGGTCAGCGCAAGGGCCAGGACGCCGGTCGCGGCGAGAAGGCGCGGGGTGCGGATCATCGGGTAGCTCCGGGTGTGGGACGGGCGCATCGCCGCGGCCGTCGTAATTTGTGCACTGCGCAGTGTAGCTATTCGAAGACGGCCGGAACGGGCGGAAAGTCATGCCGGCGACGGGCGGCGCCTCCATCGCCGATCGCGCACCACGGTGTTGCATGCATGAAGGGGAATAACGCGCGATCGCGTGGCGGACGGCCGCCGTCGACCCGCTAGACTCGGCGCATGACCTTCATCGCCTCCACGCTCAGCGGCAGCAAGCCCGAGCAGTACGCGCAACTGCTCGAGCAGGTGCACGGCCTGCTGCACGGCGAGCGCGACCGCATCGCCAACGCCGCGAACCTGTCCGCGCTCGTCTACCACGCGCTGCCCGCCCTCAACTGGGTCGGCTTCTATCTCTACGACGGCACCGAACTGGTGGTCGGCCCGTTCCAGGGCCTGCCGGCCTGCGTGCGCATTCCGCTCGACAAGGGCGTGTGCGGCGCCGCGGCGAGCACGCGCCAGACGCAGCGCGTGGCCGACGTGCATGCGTTCCCGGGCCACATCGCCTGCGATTCGGCGTCGCGCTCGGAAGTCGTGGTGCCGTTGATCGCGGCCGACGGTTCGCTGATTGGCGTGTTCGACCTCGACAGTCCGGAGCCCGACCGCTTCGACGCCGACGACCAGCGCGGCCTCGAGGCGATCGCGCAGGCGTTCGTCGAATCGCTGGGCTGACGATGGACGCCGCGCCGAAACCGCTCGCGATCGGCGGCAAGTCCGCCGCCTGGCTGCGCCAGGTCGGTATCCGCACGTGGGACGACGTGCACGCGGTCGGTGCGCTCGAGGCGTTCATGCGCGTCAAGCGCGCCGGCTTCAAGCCGAGCCTCAACCTGCTGTACGCGCTGGAAGGCGTGCTGGTGGGCTGCCACTGGCAGCAGGTCGCGGTGGACCGCCGGGCGGAACTCGCGGCGCAGGCGCAGGCCGCGACCGCGCTGCTGCCGTGGTCGCGACGCGGTCCGCCGCCGTCGGCGGTGACGACGACGCTGGGCGAGGCGCACGAAGCCGCGACGGTCGACGACGTGCCGGACGCCTTGTCGTTCTGAGCGGCGCACCGCGCGTGTGCGGGAACGGCGCATCGGGCGTCGTCGTGGTGGATCCGTTCGAACATCGTTGCGCTGCGAATTCCGCTCGCGGCTTCGCCACGCCCTGTCGCCGCGTGGCGCGCGCGGTCGCCGCGCCCGCCCGGCCTGCGCGCATCGGCGCTTTGCCGTAGACTCCGCCCCGCTTTCGGGTGACCCGCCGCCGCCAGGCGTCGGGTTGAAACGGGAAGCCGGTGACGCGCCATGCGCCAGCCCGGCACTGCCCCCGCAACGGTAAGCGAGTAAAGCCGCGGCATCGGCCACTGTGATTCGTCACGGGAAGGCGCCACCGGTGGGATGCGATGCATCCGCTCGCGAGTCCGGAGACCGGCCCGGAAGCCTGACTGGTTGCGATGCGGAGGGCGTCGCGCGGCCCGTGGCGCGCGTGCGCCATCGTTCCGCTTCGTCCTCTCCAAGCGACTTCCTTCCCTAGCACGGCGTGGGGCCGTGCCCGCTGGAGATGTATCGATGACGTTCCGCCTTCTTTCCGTGGCCGTTCTGGCCGCGCTCGCCCTGCCCGCTTCCGCCGACGAAACCGACACGCTCGACCAGGTCGTCGTCACCGCCACGCGTACGCCCGTCGCCGTGCGCGACGTGCTCGCCGCCGTCGAGGTGATCGACCGCGACGAGATCGAGCGCAGCCAGGCTCGCTCGCTGCCCGACCTGCTGCGCGGCCGCGCCGGTATCTCGATCGGCAACCAGGGCGGGCTCGGCAAGCTCACCACGCTGTTCGTGCGCGGCAGCGAATCCGACCACGTGCTGGTGCTCGTGGACGGCGTGCGCATGGGCTCGGCGACCTCCGGCCTGGTTTCGTTCCAGGATCTTCCGGTCGACCTGATCGACCGCATCGAGATCGTGCGCGGCCCGCGTTCCAGCCTTTACGGCAGCGAGGCGATCGGCGGCGTCATCCAGATCTTCACGCGCCGCGACGCCGGTGCGCCGACCCCGCGGTTCTCGATCGGCGCGGGCAGCGACGACACGTACGAAGCCAGCGCCGGCATCGGCGGCCGCGCCGGGCGGGGCTGGTTCGGCGCCGACGTCTCGCGCCAGCAGACCCGCGGCCGCAATGCCTGCCGCGGCGCGGGTGCGCCGGTCTTCGCCGGCTGCTTCACCGACGAGCCCGATCGCGACGGCTACACGCGCGACGCCGTGTCGCTGCGCGGCGGCGCCGACCTCGGCGACACGCTCAAGCTCGACGCACGCGTGCTGCGCAGCGAAGGCGACAACGAGTACGACGGCTTCTACAACCGTTCGACCACCGTGCAGCAGGTGCTCGCTGGCGGCATCGCGTGGACGCCGTCGCAGGCGGCGGCGCTGCGCCTGCAGGCCGGTCGCGATCGCGACGCGTCGGACAATTACGCCGGCGATACGTTCGCCGGGGATTTCGCCAGCGATCGCGACACCGCCTCGCTGCAGGGCGACTTCACCCTCGCCGCGGGCCAGCGCCTGAGCACCGGCGTCGAGTGGCAGCGCGACACCGTGCGCGGCGCGACGCCGTACGCGATGACCTCGCGCCGCGACCGCGCGGCGTTCCTGCAGTACCAGGGCGACTTCGGCGCGTTCGACGCGCAGGCCAGCGCGCGCCACGACGACAACGACCAGTTCGGTGGCCATGCCACCGGCAACCTCGCCTTCGGCTACGACCTCTCGCGCGCGTGGCGCCTCACGCTGGGCGGCGGGACGGCGTTCAAGGCCCCGACGTTCAACGAGCTCTACTACCCGTGCTGCAGCAATCCGCTGCTGCGGCCGGAGCGCTCGCGCAGCGTCGAAGCGGGCCTCGCCTGGAAGGGCGCGACGTCGAACCTGCGCCTGGACGTCTACCAGACGCACGTGGACGATCTCATCGCCTTCGACAGCGTCACCTTCGCGCCCGCGAACATCGAACGCGCGCGCCTGCGCGGTGCCGAGCTCAGCGGCGATACGACGCTCGCCGGCTGGATCGCGAACGCGAGCCTCAGCATCGTCGATGCGAAGAACCGCACGCAGCCGGGTTCGACGCTTGAGCTGCCGCGGCGTTCGCGCGGCAGCGCGCGCATCGACCTCGACCGCGCGTTCGGTGCGTTCCGTCTCGGACTCACCGCAGCCGGCGAAGGCGCGCGTTACGACGACTTCGCGAACGCGCACCGCCTGGGGGCGTTCGCGACCGTCGACCTGCGCGGCGAGTACGCACTCGCGCCGGCCTGGACGCTGCAGGCACGCGTGCAGAACCTGTTCGATCGCCGCTACGAAACGGTCGAGTACTACAACCAGCCCGGCCGCGGCGTATTCGTGACACTGCGCTACGCGCCCGCGCGCTGAGCCGTCGACACGACCGCCGGCCCGCGCCGGCGGTCGCGTTCAGTGCCGGCCCGGCGCCGGCACCGTCTGCGCGAACCGCGCGTAATCGACCGGCACGCCGATCATGTCCGGCCGCACTGCGCGCAGCGTGCAGACCAGCTCCTCGTAGCTCGTGGCGAGCTGCCGGAACATCGCCGCGTACGCACTGCGGCCGGTGTCCGCGATGCCGAGGTAGGCACTCCGGCCGATGTCCATGAAGTAGCGCACGTTGACGCGGCGCCGTTCGGCGAGCGAGGGAAACAGGCCCGCGATCAGCAGGCAACGGTCGCCGACCTCGCGCAGCGACTCCTCGCGCACCGAACCGGACTGCGCCTGCGCGTGCAGCCAGTCGAGCGCCTGCGTGCGCGCCAGCAGGTGGCCGTCGCCCTGGTGCCGCAGCAGCACGAACACGAGGTAGCTCTCGCGCGATTCGTCGAGCACGAAACCCGCGCGCTCGCCCGCCTCGTGCACCAGCGCCTGCCACAACTCGGCGGACGCGCCCTGTCGCATCTGGACCATCGCCCCTGGCCTCCGTACCGCGGCCCCTCGCCACGGTTATCGGCCCGCAAGCGGCCGACTGGCGTCAGGTGTAGCGCGGCGGCGATGAACGGCGATTCAAGGCGGCGACGCCTCAGCGTCGATAGACCCAGTGACGCGACAGCAGGAAGCCGACGACCCCCAGGATGAATTCGACCGCGGGCTTGGCGAGCCAGGCCCAGTGCAGGCCGACCACCTGGTCGATGACGCCGAGCGACCAGGTGCTGACGATCGTGGTGGCGATCCACATCACGGTGAAGCGCGTGAACTGGGTGCCGCCGATGGCCACGTCGTGGTCGCCGAAGGTGAAACGCCCGTTCATCCAGAAGCCCAGCGAGGCGCCAGCGATGCGACCCAGCACGTTGGCCGGCTCGATCGCCATGCCGGCATGGCTCAGCGCGACCACCACCGCCCAGTCGACCAGCCATTGCACGAGGCCGATCGTCAGGTAGGCGCGGCTCTGGCGGCTCAGGCTCATGGGGTGCGGGGCGGTCGAAGGGCCCAGCACTCTACCGGGCCGACGGTCAGAAGAATGTAAGCACCCGCGCGCACCAGGCCCGCGCGGCGCGCCGGCGTGGCATCGGGTGCGCGTAGCAGCACGACGTCGATGGCCTGGTCACGCAGCAGCTGCGCCCACGCGGCGCCGCTCGGGTCGGCATCCGCGACGATCGCCGCCGCGTGCAGGCGCGGCGCGTACCACGCGGTCGTGCGACCGCGCCCCGCGAGCTCGGCATGCGCGGCGCCGCCGAGATCGAGCACGACGGCCTCCGGCGCGATCTCCCGCAGCCGCGCGATGGCGAGGCGCTCGGGCGCGTAGCGCTGCAACAGCGGCGCGTCGCGGCCGCCGGCGGCCAGCGCGCGCTTGATGCCGCCGGTGTGCAGCGTCCACCCGCTGTTGGCCTGGAAGGCCAGGTCGGCGATGCAGACCACCGCGAGCAGCGCGATCGCACGGCGCGCGGGATACAGCGCGGCGACGGTCGCGACCGCCGGCGGCAGCAGCAGGACCAGGCCGGGCACCACGTAGCGCGCATAGGGGAGCACCGCCATCGGCACCGCGATCGCCACCAGCGCGCAGAGCGTGGGCACGCGCGTGCGGCGCGGGCCGAGCCCGGCGATCGCGACGCCCGCGAAGGCCACCAGCAGAAGCCCGAGGCCGCCGTTCCAGCCCTCCAGGTGCCGGGCCGTGAGGAACGTCATCGACCAGGGCACCGGCATGCCCGGCACTGCGCGCCAGCGCGTGTCGACAAAATCGACCGGCGCGAAGCACGGCGAACGGAAAACGCTGTTGAGCAGCGGCAGCAGCGGGTTGCCGCAGCGGGTCCAGGCATAGGCGTAGCTCGAGCCGCCGACCGCGGCGACGAGCGCCAGCGCCACCGCCACGCGGCCCGGCCGCAGGCCGTCCGAACGCAGGAACGCGACGCTGGCCAGCAGCGCGGCCGCCGGCAGGTGGATCGCCTTCAGGCCGAGCAGCACGCCGGCGAGCAACGCCACCGCGATCCACGAGCGCGCACCCGGCCGCAGCGCGATCGTGAGCAGCGCCAGCATCGGGGCGGTCGCCGGAAGTTCCGTCTGCATGCCCCCGACCAGCAGCGCGACCGACGGCAGCGTCGCGAACAGGGCGACCGCCAGCCAGCGGAAGGCCGGCGCGGTGCCGAGCGTGCCCGTCGCGCGCGCCACCAGCGCGGCAGAGGCGACGAGCCACGCCGCGTCCAGCGCGCCGCGCGCCTCGCCGCGCGCGAGCACCTGCACCATGCCCTGCAGCACGTCGCCCGCCCACGGCGCCAGCGCCCAGACCTGCTGCGACGCATCGAGCGCATAGCGGCCGTTGCGCAGCAACTGCCACGGCAGGCCCAAGTGGTAGGCGAGGTCGTCGTACTGCAGCGTCGGCAGCCACGCGCCCGCCGAGGCGAGGCCCAGCGCCAGCACCGACATGGCCGCGATGCGCGGCGACGCGTCCACGGCGCCGACCCACCGACGGCGCGCGTCACGCAGGCAGGCGCCCAGCACGCGGCGGCGCGCGAGCGCGACCACCGCCAGCATCGGCGCATACACCTCAATGCGGTGCACGGGCCAAGGCAGCAGCCACCCGACCACGCCGGCGATCACCGCGCACCCGACGACGAACGCGGCGGCCGCGTCATCCACGACCCACGTGCCGATCGCGATCGCGGCGGCCGCCAGCAGCGCGGTCGCGAGCATCGGCCCCGGCCCGGCCATCACGCCCAGCGCAATCGCCCCGACCAGCGCGATCGCATCGGCCATGCGCAGCCGCGGCGCGCGCGCGAGCAGCCCCGCGAGCGCGGCCCACAGCGCGGCGAGCAGCAGCATTTCGCCGATGCGCGGCGCCGGCAGCGCGGTCCACATGCGATGGACGACCAGGCCGGCGACGCAGGCGAGCAGGCCCGCCTCGACGAGGCGGCGCTGCAGGCGGACGCCGGGCGTCGGGGATTCGGAAGGGGTCGGCACGCGCGCATCCTAGTGGCTCGACCGCGCGCCGGCATCCCGCCGCGCGCGTCGCGCACGCGGGCGATGCCACGCGACCCGTAGAATCCCGGCGTCCCTCGCCAGCCGGATCCGCCCATGACCGCACCCCTGCACGTCGTCATCCTCGCCGCGGGCGAAGGCACGCGCATGCGGTCCGCGCGGCCGAAGGTGCTGCAGACCGTGGCGGGGATCCCGATGCTGCAGCACGTGATCGACACCGCGCGCACGCTCGAGCCCGCCGGCATCCACGTGGTCTACGGCCACCACGGCGAGCAGGTGCGCGACGCGTTCATCGGCCAGCACGACCTCGACTGGGTCGAGCAGGCCGAGCGCCTAGGCACGGGCCACGCGGTGCTGCAGGCGATGCCGCAGGTGGAACAGGACGCGCGCGTGCTGGTGCTCTACGGCGACGTGCCGCTGATCCGCACCGAGACGCTGGAGCGCCTGCTCGAGGCCGAAGGCCGCATCGCGATGCTGGCCGCCGACCTCGACGATCCCACCGGCTACGGCCGCGTGATCCGCGACGCCGCCGGCCGCGTGGCGCGCATCGTCGAGCAGAAGGACGCGAACGACGACGAGCGCGAGATCTCGCTGGTCAACACCGGGATCCTCGTCGCCGACGCCGCGCCGCTGCAGCGTTGGCTCGCGCATCTGTCGAACGACAACGCGCAGGGCGAGTACTACCTGACCGACGTGTTCGCCTCGGCGTCGGACGAATTCAACCCGGCCGAGATCGTGCTGGTCGACGATCCGCAGGAAACCGAAGGCGCCAACGACCGCTGGCAGCTCGCGCAGCTCGAGCGCGCCCTGCAGCGTCGCTGCGCGCAGGCGCTGTGCGCCGCCGGCGCGCGGCTGGTCGATCCCGAACGTTTCGACCAGCGCGGCACGGTGCGCGTGGGCATGGACGTGGAGATCGACGTCGACGTGATCCTGGAAGGCGAGATCGAGCTCGGCGACGGCGTGCGTATCGGCCCGTTCTGCCGGCTCAAGGACGTCAGGCTCGGACCCGGCACGGAAGTGCGCGCGCACTGCGACCTCGACGGCGTGGTCGTCGAGGGCGCCGCGCAGATCGGGCCGTTCGCGCGGTTGCGGCCGGGCACGGTGCTGGCCGACGGCGTGCACATCGGCAACTTCGTCGAGACCAAGGCGACGACGATGGGCGTGTCGAGCAAGGCCAACCACCTCGCCTACCTCGGCGATGCGGTCATCGGCACCAAGGTGAACGTCGGCGCCGGCACCATCACCTGCAACTACGACGGCGCGAACAAGCACCGCACGACGATCGAGGACGGCGCCTTCATCGGTTCCAACAGTTCGCTGGTCGCGCCGGTGACCGTCGGGCGCGATGCCACCATCGGCGCGGGCTCGGTGATCACCAAGGACGCGCCGTCGGGCGAGCTCACCCTCGGCCGCGCGCGCCAGGCGACGCTCGAAGGCTGGCAGCGCCCGGTCAAGGCGCCGAAGTAGCGCCGCCGGGCCGCGCGCGGCCCGACCGCATCAGTGCCGCATCAGCAGCGGCAGGTCGGCATGCGCGAGCACGTGCCGCGTGACGCCGCCGAGCACCCATTCGGAAAAGCGCGCGTGGCCGTACGCGCCCATCACGAGCAGGTCGGCGTCCTCGCGCCGTGCCGCCGCGAGCAGCGCCGCACCGGTGGGCTCGCCACCGTCGCCGATGTCGCCGAGCGCGCGCACCTCGGCGTCGGGACGATGGCGCTCGAGCCAGTCCTCCAGGCAGAACGAGCGCCGCATCGACAACGGGCGTTGGCGCTCGCCGGTCAGCACCACCACGCGATGCGCGCGCGTGACGAATGGCAGCGCGCCGTGCAGCGCGCGCGCCGCGCCGGGCCGGCCATTCCAGGCCACGACCAGCGTCCCGAAGACGCGGCCCGCGTCGCCGCCGGCCGGCAGCACCAGCGTGGGCAGGCGCGTGGCGATCGTGATGCGGCCGACACCGCCGACGTGCGTCCACGGATCGTCGTCGGACGCATCGAGCCGCGCGACCACGAGGTCGTGGCAGCCGGCGACGTATTCGAGCGCCTGCGCGGCGTCGCCGGCCGACGCGAGCCAGACGGGATTGCGCGCACCCATCGATGCGGCCCATGCGCTGAACGCCTCGGCATGGCCCTCGGCCTCGCGCACCTGCCGCTCGGCCTCCATGGCCGCCGCGGCGGCGAGCATGCCGGGGTCGTAGGTGGTGACCGGCGGCATGCCGATCGGCACCACGTGCACGGCGGTCAGCGCGCCGCGAAAGGTGGCGGCGATGCGCGCGGCGGCCTCGACCGCGGCGTCCCAGTGGCCCAGGGTCTGCGCCCGCACGAGCACGTCGGTCATGGTCGTCTCCACGTCGGTCGATGGCGGCTACGTTGCCCAGCATGTCGACCCCGGCATTTGACCGGAATCAAGCCGCCACGCCCTGCCGACGAGCGGTGCGCACGCGGGGCGTCGCGACGCTCTTGTACGCTGTCGCTGCCTTCCGGACCGGGACGCTGCCATGGCGAACCACACCCACGACTCCGCGGCGCACCGCTGGTTCGGTCGCCGCTACGAAGAGCTGAAATCCGCGGAGCGCGAAGCGGTGGAACATGCCGCCCACCGACGCCTGCTCAGCGCCGACACCAACGCGCAATTCAACGAGAGCCTCACGTTCGGCGAGCGCCTCGCAGACCGCGTCGCGCGCTTCGGCGGCTCGTGGACCTTCATCCTGCTGTTCGCCGGCACGCTGCTGGCGTGGGCGTTGCTCAACGTGGCGTGGCTGCGCCATCCGTTCGACCCGTACCCCTTCATCTTCCTCACCCTGCTGCTGTCGATGCTCGCCGCGGTGCAGGCCCCGGTGATCATGATGAGCCAGAACCGGCAGGCCGCGAAGGACCGGCTCGACGCCGCGCACGATTACGCGGTGAACCTCAAGGCCGAGATGGAAATCATGGCGCTGCACGACAAGCTCGATGCACTGCGCACCGAGCAGTTGCAGGTGCTGATCGAGAAGCAGAACGACCAGCTGCAGCTGGTGCAGCGGCTGCTGGAACGCATCGAGCGCGACGCCGCGTCGTAAGGCGGTTCAGCGGCCACCGGCCTCCACGTCGATGCGCTGGAACTGCGCGCGATCGCCCAGCGGCTGGTCGGTGATCACCACCGTCGCGCCGGGTTGCAGCAGGTCCTCGACGCGACGCGCGATCTCGGCGGGCACGCCGATGCGGCCCGTGGCGATCGCCTGCTTCACCTGACCTTCGTCCTGCGTGCCCGGGGTGAGGTCGATCGACATCCATCGCCGCGCCGGACGATCCGGCAACACCGGGTTGACGCCTTCGGCCGCGCCGTCGAGCAGCACGTAGGCGTGGGTGCCGAGCACGAGGCCCGGCTCGACGCGCAGCGCCGCCTGGCCGATGCGCACACCGTTGCGCGTCACCACGAGTCGCGCATCCGACAGGCTCAGCACGACACTGACCGGACCGCCCGGCGACAGCTCGGGCGTCCAGAAGTCGCCGCTCGCCGCGGGGGCATCGCTCGACGGCAGGCCGCGCAGCACCTCGCCCGCCGCGGCGATGCCGGGCTGCGCCTGCCGGTCGGTGACGATCACCGTGTCGCCGGTGCGCGTGGCATTGAACAGGGCCTTCGCGAACGCCTCCGGCAGGCGGATGCAGCCGTGCGAGGCGGGCCGTCCCGGCACCACGCCGGCATGCAGCGCCACGCCGTCCCATGTCAGCCGCTGCATGAAGGGCATGGGCGCGCTGTCGTAGAGGTTGGAGTAGTGCTCCACCTCCTTCTGCAGGATGGTGAACAGGCCCACCGGCGTTTCGTGGCCGGGCTTGCCGCTGCTGATGCTCGACGCGCCGATGCGCACGCCGTTGCGGTACACGTGCAGCTGCTGCAGCGGCAGGCTGACCACGATGAGCAACGGCCCGGCGGGTGCGATCGCGGGCTGCCAGACGTACTCGCCCGGGCGCGGCTTCCACGTCGCCGGCACCACGGCCGATGCGCTCGACACCGCCAGCGCCAGCAGCAGGAGGAGGATGCAACGCAACGGCAGGTGCCAGCTCATCATCGACAGCGATCCGGGATACGACGCGCATGCTGCGCCGGAATCCGCGCGGGAGCTTGACCTGGATCAAACGACGCGACGGTGCGCGGCGTAGCGTCGGGTCATCGAACGGAGCCCGCCCATGCCGCCTGCCACCGCCCCGACCCTGCGCTTTCTGGGTGCCACCGGCACCGTCACCGGCTCGCGCTACCTGATCGAGAGCCATGGCACGCGCATCCTCGTCGACTGCGGGCTGTTCCAGGGCTTCAAGGTGCTGCGCGAGCGCAACTGGAAGGCGTTCCCGGTGCCGGCCGACACCATCGCCGCCGTCGTGCTGACGCATGCGCACCTCGACCATTCGGGCTACCTGCCGCGGCTGCTGCGCGAGGGCTTCCGCGGCAAGGTCTTCTGCACGCGCGCCACGCGCGACCTCTGCGGCCTGCTGCTGCCCGACAGCGGACGGCTGCTGGAGGAAGAGGCGCGCTTCGCGGCAATGAAGGGCTATTCCCGCCACACACGCCCCGAACCGCTGTACACGGAGGACGAGGCACGCGCCGCGCTGCGCCACCTGCATCCGGTCGACAACGACGAGGCGACCGCGTTGCCCGGCGGCAGCACGGTGCGCTTCCGTCGCGCCGGCCACATCCTCGGCGCCGCGCAGCTGGACATCGAGATCGACGGTCGCCGCGTGCACGTCACCGGCGACCTCGGCCGACCGGTGGACGCGCTGATGTGGCCGCCCGCACCGCCCACGCCCTGCGACATGCTGGTCTGCGAGTCGACCTACGGCGACCGTACGCACCCCAAGCTGGATCCGCAGGCCGAGCTCGGCGAAGTCGTGCGGCGCGTGGCCGGTCGCGGCGGCGTCATCGTGGTGCCGGCGTTCGCAGTGGGACGCGCGCAGGAGCTGCTTCTGCATCTGGCGCGGCTGCGCCAGCGCGGCGAAATCCCGGCGCTGCCGGTCTACCTCAACAGCCCGATGGCGGCGAGCGCGACGGCGCTCTACGAGGCGCATGTCGGCGAGCACCGCCTGTCGAAGGCCGAATGCCACGACGCCTTCGATGCGGTCACGGTGGTGTCGAGCGCCGAGGACTCCAAGGCGCTCAACCGGCGCCGCGGCCCGATGATCATCATTTCCGCCAGCGGCATGCTCACCGGCGGCCGCGTGCTGCACCACGTCGAGGCCTTCGGGCCGGACCGTCGCAACGCGATCGTGCTGTCGGGCTACCAGGCCGGTGGCACGCGCGGCGCCGCGCTGCGCGACGGCCGGCGCAGCCTGCGCATGTTCGGCCGCGACGTGCTGATCGAGGCGGAGGTCGTGCAGCTGGAAGGGTTCTCCGCGCATGCCGATGCGGACGAGATCCTCGGCTGGCTGAAGGCGCTGCCGACGCCGCCGCAGACGCTCTACGTCACGCACGGTGAACCCGCCGCGGCGGATACCTTGCGTGCGCGCATCCGCCACGAGCTCGGCTGGAACGCGCGCGTGCCCGACCACGAGGAGGAGGTCGCGCTATGAACGCCGTCCTGTCCGGCCACCACCACCCGCTGCCGCTGCCGGGCGCGCAGCACCACGCGCCGCACGTCGGCCATCCGTTCCTCGTCGACGCGGGCAAGGCCGCGCTGGTGAACCTCGTGTTCGTGGCGCTGCTGGAGACGTTCGGCGGCGGCGGGCTGCAGCGTTCGGTGCATCCGCAGTACTGGGGCACGCTGGCCGCGGCCGCCTGCATCGTCGCCGCCTGCACCATGCATTGGCAGGCCGAGCGGCTGCGGCACGACTACGTGCTCGTCGGCATGACCTTCATCGTGCAGGTCGTGCTCGCGCTCGCGTGGAACCTCGGCGTCCTGTGGGTGCTGCTGCACCGTTGAGCCGGCGTGTGAAGCCGCGCGCCGCCGCAGCGGTAGAGTCGGCGCACGCATCGTCGCAGGAGTCCGCCATGTCATCGACCCGCGAAGCCGCAGCCGCCTTCCTCGGCCATGGCAGCCCGATGAACACGCTCGAGCGCAACCGCTATACCGACTGCTGGCGCGCGGTCGGTGCGTCGCTGCCGAAGCCGCGCGCGATCCTCATGGTGTCCGCTCACTGGTACGTCAACGCGACCGCCGTCACCGCGATGGCGAAGCCGCGCACGATCCACGACTTCTACGGCTTCCCGCAGGCGCTGTTCGACGTGCGCTATCCCGCGCCGGGCCTGCCGGAACTCGCGGAGGAAGTGGCCGAGGCCGCGCGGCCCGACACGATCGGCGCCGACCACGACAGCTGGGGCCTCGACCATGGCACGTGGTCGGTGCTGGTGCATGCGTATCCCGACGCGGACGTGCCGGTCGTGCAGCTCTCGATCAACGCGCTCAAGCCGGCCGAATACCACGTCGAGCTCGGCGCGCGCCTCGCGGCGCTGCGCCACCGCGGCGTGATGCTGATGGGCAGCGGCAACGTCGTGCACAACCTGCGCGCGATGACGCGCGATCGGCCCGACGCCGGCTTCGACTGGGCGCGCCGCTTCGACGAGCACGCGCGCGAGGTCATGACCACACGCCCGGGCGACGCCGCGGAACTGGTGCGCCATCCCGACTTCCGACAGGCCGCGCCCACGCCGGAACACTTCCTGCCGCTGCTCTACATCGCCGGGTTCGCCGCGGCGACGGGCGTGAACCCGACGGCGCTGATCGACGGCTACACGTTCGGCTCGCTGTCGATGACGAGCTACGGCGTCGGCGTGCCCTGCCCGCCGTCGTCCGACGGCCTGCCGGGCGCCGCGCCGCTGGGCAGCGCACTGCCGGCCGAAGACAGCAACGTCTGACGGATGACGCCGTCCACGTTCGTCGCCGCGATCGACTTCGTCGGCACGTTCGCGTTCGCGGTGAGTGGCGCGACCGCGGGCGTGCGCCGCGGGCTCGACCTGTTCGGCGTGCTGGTGCTCGCCTTCGCCGCGGGCACCGCCGGCGGCATCGCGCGCGACGCGCTGCTCGGGGCCACGCCGCCGGTGGCACTGGTGGACGCACGCTACCTCGGCGTCTGCACGCTGGCGGGGCTTGTCACGTTCTTCCGCCACGACGTTGTCGAGCGCCTGCGCAATCCGCTGCAGCTGTCGGACGCGGTGGGCCTCGGGCTGTTCGCGGTGATCGGCGCGCGCAAGGCGCTGGACCATGGCGTCGGGCCCGTGGGCGCGGTGCTGCTGGGCGTGCTCACCGGCGTCGGCGGCGGCGTGGTGCGCGACGTGCTGGTGACGCAGGTCCCCGGGATCCTGCAGCGCGAGCTGTACGCCGTCGCGGCGCTGCTCGGCGCGTCGCTGGTGGTCGCGGGCGATCTGCTGCATCTGCCGCCCCAGCCGGTGGCCGTCGCCGGCGCGGTCGCGTGCTTCGCCCTGCGCTTTCTCGCCATGCGTCGCGGCTGGCAGTTGCCGGTGGCGAAGGCGCGGCGCGGGTGAGCGCGGTCGGCGCCGCGTATCGCCGCCATGTTCCGTCGGCGCATCAGGCCGGCAACGTGATCGACACGCAGAGCCCGCCGCCTTCGCGATTGGCGAGCGAGATGCGCCCGCCGTGCGCTTCGGCGATCTCGCGCACCAGCGCCAGGCCGAGCCCCGTGCCGTTGCGCTTGGTCGAGTAGAACGGCAGCAGCGCGTTGGCGAGCACGGCCTCGTTCATGCCCTGCCCGCGGTCCAGCACGTCGATGCGCCAGGCGTCGGGCAGGCGGCGCAGCACCAGCTCCACGTCCTCGTGCGTCGAGCCCGATTCGTGCGCGTTCTTGAGCAGGTTGAGCAGCGCCTGTTCCATCTGCGCGATGTCCACGCGCGCCACGCCCTCGACGTCGACCTCGCCCTTGAACGCCACCTGCGAATGCAGCTGCGCCAGGAAGCGCGACCACTCCACGGCTTCGATGCGCGGCGCCGGCAGCTTCGCGAACCGCGCGTAGTCGCGGATGAAGCCTTCCAGGTGGCGTGCGCGCTCCTCGATGGTCGCCAGCGCGACGGGCAGCCGGTCGTACTGGCCGCGGCGCAGAAGCTCCGCGCCCGAATGCGCGAGCGAGGCGATCGGCGCGAGCGAATTGTTCAGCTCGTGCGAGATGACGCGGATCACCTTCTTCCAGGTCTGCACTTCCTGGCGGCGCAGCTCGGCGGTGAGCTGGCGCAGCAGCACCAGTTCGTGGCGGCGCCCGTTGAGCCGGAACTGGCGGCGCGAGAGGTGGTAGATGTCCTCGTCGTCGCCCTCGCCGACCGTGAACATCGCATCGCCGCCGCGGCCGAACGCGTCGCGCATCGCCTCGGGCGCGGCATCGAGCAGTTCGGCGAAGGCGCGGCCTTCGAGGCGCCGGCCCTCGCCCAGCATGCGGCGGGCCGCGAGGTTGGCATGCACGACATGGCCGGATGGCCCGACCAGCACCATCGCCACCGGCGTGTTCTGCACCATCGTGTCGAGCAGCAGCTCGCGCTGCACGAGTGCGGTGCGCTGTTCGCGCAGCACGTCGCCGAGCGCGTTGTGGCTGTCGACCAGCTCGCCCAGCTCCCCGCCGCCGTCCCAAGTCAGGCCGAAGCTGAAGTCGCCGTCGCGGTAGCTCGCGACCGTGCCCGCGAGCGCGCGGAACAGCGAATGCATCGGCGCGAGCAGGCGACGCACGTGGTACGCGAGCAACGGCAGGTCGAGCAGCACGCCGGCGACCCCCGCCGGCACCGCACGCAGACCGCCCAGCCCATGCAGGGCCAGTGCGATCGCCGCCGCGAGCAGCGCGTGCGCGGCCGCCACCGCGATGAACTGCGCGGTCAGCGGCACCCGGCGACGCCAGCCCGCAGCCATGTCTATGCGCGCCGCCGGCACGTCATGGGCGCGCGATCCCGAGCCGGTCCATGCGCCGGTACAGCGCCTGCCGGCTCAGGCCGAGATCCGCCGCCGCCTGCGCGACCACGCCCGCGTGCCGCGACAGCGCCGATTCGATCGCGCTGCGGTCCGGCTCGTCGGTCGACGGCGCGGCGGCCGGCAGCGGCAGACCGAGGTCGCCCGCGCCGATCACGTCACCGCGCGAGAGCAGCGACGCGCGCTGCACGACGTTGCGCAGCTCGCGCACGTTGCCCGGCCACGCATGCGCGAGCAGCGCGCGTTCGGCGTCGGTGCCCAGGCGCTTGCCGCGCGGCAGGAAATGCCGCGCGAGCGGCAGGATGTCGTCGGGCCGCTCGGCGAGCGCCGGCACGCGCACCTCGACGGCGTTGAGCCGGTAGAACAGGTCCTGACGGAACTGGCCGGCGGCGATCATCGCGTGCAGGTCGGCATTGGTCGCACTGACCACCCGCACCTTGACCGTGCGTTCGCGGTTGCCGCCGAGCCGCTCGAAACGGCCGGTCTCCAGCACGCGCAGCAGCTTCACCTGCCCCGCGGGCGACAGCGTGCCGATCTCGTCGAGGAACAGCGTGCCGCCGTCGGCCGCCTCGAACTTGCCTTCGCGCGCGCGTGGCACCGGTGTAGGCGCCGGCCTCGGCGCCGAACAGTTCCGCCTCGATCAGCTCGCCCGGCAGCGCGCCGCAGTTGAGCGCCACGAACGGCCCGTCCTTCACCGGCGAATTGGCGTGCACGATCTCGGCGAACTTCTCCTTGCCCGCACCGTTCGGTCCGGTGATCAGCACCGGCAGGTCCGAGCGCGCGACCTGGCAGGCCAGCGACAGCGCCGCCTCGGTGGCCGCGTCCGCGAACACCACGTCGCGGAGGTCGAACTCGCGGGCCAATGCCTCGCGACGGCGCCTCTCCGACTGCAGGCGGCGACCGATCTCCTGCCGCGCCTGCGACAGCTCCAGCAGGTTGTTCACCGACGCCAGCAGCTTGCGATCGTCCCAGGGCTTGCCGAGGTAGTCGGCGGCGCCGGCGCGGACGAGGTCGACCGCGGCCTCCAGGTGCGTCCATGCGGTGAGCAGGATCACCGGCAGGTCCGGATGCCGCGCGCGGATCTCGGCGAACAGCGCGCGGCCCTCCTCGCCCGAGGTCGTGTCGGCATGGAAGTTCATGTCCTGCACGACGAGGTCGACGGGTTCGCGGTCGAGGATCGCGAGCCCCTGCGCCGGCGACGTCGCCGCCACGGTCTCGATGTCGTGCAGGGAGAACAGCACGTCGAGCGCGGTGGCGACGGCCGGGTTGTCGTCGATGACGAGCACGCGTGCCATCAGCGCATCGCTTCGCGGAATGCCGCGCCATGGGCGGCGCGGCGGTGACGACTGGACATGGTGTTCCCCGCGGACATCAGGCGCTGCGCGTGGCGATCGCCGGCGGCACCGACGAGGCGCGCGAGGCCGGCCCGTATACCGCCAGTATGCCCAAGCCCCAGAGCGTGAGCATGCCGTAGCCGAGGTAGGCCAACGGCAGGCGCGGCAGCTCCAGCGTGCTCACCAGCACCTGGTTGAGCGCGAGGGCGAGCGCGATGCCGATCACCACGCCGATGGTGGTGATCATCGCGTTCTCGACGAGGAAGTAGCGCAGGATGTCGAAGCGGGTGGCGCCCAGCGCGCGGCGCACGCCGATCTGCTTGCGACGCTGCGTCACCCACAGGCTGGCGAGGCCGACGATGCCGCTGCCGGTGACGAGCAGCAGGCCGACGGTGACCGCGATCAGCATGCCGGCGATGGACTTCTCGCCCTGGTAGCGGCGGGCGCGGATCTCGTCGGCGCTCCGGTTGGCGACCAGCACGCGGTCGTTGCGCAGCTTGGTGAGCGCATCCTCGGCGGCCCGCATCACCCGCGCGCGCTGCCCCGGCTGCGTCCGCACCACGTAGGTGCCGACCCCCACCATGTGCCGCACGGGCAGCACGAAGCTGTTCCAGGCATCGTCATTGCTCTGCGCGAACGGCGAGATCAGGCGATCGATCACGCCCACCACGCGCATCGGCGCGGCATCGGTCCCAGCGCCCAGGCTGACCTCGCGGCCGACGTAGGTCGTCGCGTCCGGCCACAGCTTCTTGGCCATCTGCTGCGTCAGGATCACGCTGTCCGCGCGGAGCTGGCCCTTTTCCGGATCCACCGTGCGCACGTCGTCGGCGGTGAAGTCGCGCCCTTCGACGATCCTGACGCCGAGCGACTTCGTCAGCGAATCCGGGGTGAAGTACGTCGCGCCCCCGATACCGGAATTGGGATCCTGCGGCGTCGTGGTGAGGCCGAGGTTCCAGCCGTTCTGCGTCATCGGGAACTGGTTGATCCACGCGGCGTCGAGCACGCCCGGGATCGCGCGCAGCACGTCGACGTCGCGCTTCTGCATCGCCTCCTTGTCGGGGATGTCGCCGATCGGGCCGAGCGTCATGAAGAACGTGTTCGCCTCGTCGACGCCGCTGGGGCGGTTCGCGCGGTCGATGCGGTCGTCCACGATGTAGAGCGCGTTGGCGATGATGGCGAGCGTGAGTGCGATCTGCGCGGCGATCAGCACGGCGCCGGTCTTGCTGCGCAGCAGCGCGGACAGGATGGGACGGATTTCCATGGCGTTCTCCACTTACTGCGACTTGAGCTGGACGGCCGGACGCACCTGGCAGGCGCGCCAGGTCGGCAGCAGGCCGGCGAGGAGGCTGGCGAGCAGCGACAGCACGATCGCGGTGGCGAACATGGTCGCGTCCACGTGCGCGATCGCCTTGACGCGCTCGTTCTGGCTGGCCATCAGCGCGAGCACGCCGAAGGTGAGCGCGAGACCGAGCGCACCGCCGACCGCGCCGATGACGCCGGATTCGGTGAGGTACTGCTTGAAGATCTCCGCCCGCGGCGCACCCAGCGCGCGGCGCACGCCGATCTCGCCGCTGCGCGCGGTGAACTTGGCGAGCAGAAGTCCGATCACGTTGACCAGACACACGAGCAGGAAGCCGAACGCGAGCCACGTCTGCAGGCGGCTGTCGTCGCCCACCACTTCCTGGTACTCCAGCCAGCCCATCACGTCGTAGAGTCGATTGTTGAGCGGGCGCTCGAAGCGGCCGAGCTTCTTCTGCTCGTTCACGTAGTCGTCGAGGTACTGCGCGAACGCCGCACGGTCGCCGGGCTTCGCGAGCTCGACCCAGAACTGGAACCAGACGCACTCGGAGTTCATCAGCCCCTTGTAGCCGGGCTCGATCTCGCCGTTCACGTTGCAGTTGATGCTGCCCTGCGGGTCCATCTCCTGCGCGATCGCGGTGTTGAACGGCAGGAAGATGTCCTCGAACTCGAAGCTGTTGCCGCCGACGAGGCGGTAGAACTTGGGCAGCGGCTCCCAGCGGTCGATCACGCCGGCGATGCGGAACTCGCGGTTGTCCAGGCGCACGCTGCGACCGACGGCGTTGGCGGTACCGAACAGCCGGTCGGCCAGCTTCTTCGAAACGACGGCGACGTTCCCGCCGCGCGCGTCGTCGCTGGCCGACCACGCGCCACCCTGCACGAACGGCACGTCGAACATCGAGAAGAAGTCGTTGTTGACGGCCACGCCCTGGATCGGTGCGGGCCGGTCGCCGGGCTTGCCCGACGTGACCGCGCCGGCGATACCCAGAAGCGTCGTCGAATGCGGTGCCTTGCCCGATGCCCGCAGCGCCATCGCGTCGCGGTACGTGAGCTGGTCCGGCGGATCCTTGCTGGGGTTCGGCTGCTGCAGCGGTGCGTTGTCGAGCAGCGGCACGAACAGGCGGTCGGACTTCTGCGGAATCGGGTCACCGCTCATGGCATGCAGCAGCGTGAGCGAGGACATGCTCGCCGCGACACCGACGGCGAGCGTCAGCACCATCAGCGCGGTGAGCACGGGATTGCGCCGCAGGTTGCGGACGCCGAGCTTGAGGTAGTAGGCGAGCATGGCGGCGGCCTCAGGCGGACGTGGACGCGACCGGGTGGGTGACCGCGTTCAGCGCGGTCGCGGCGCTGATGTCGGTGACCACGCCGTCCATGATGTGGATGTTGCGCTGCGCGCGCGCGGCGAGCTCCGGGTCGTGGGTGACCATCACGATGGTCGTGCCCTGCGCGTTGATCTCCTCCAGCAGCTCCATCACCCCGCGCGCCATCTGCGAATCGAGGTTGCCGGTGGGCTCGTCGGCGAGCAGCAGGCGCGGGCTGCCGGCGAGCGCGCGGGCGATCGCGACGCGCTGCTGCTGGCCGCCGGAGAGTTCCGCCGGGAAATGCTTCATGCGCGAGGACAGCCCGACCTGCGACAGCGCCTCCTCGATGCGGCGCTTGCGGTCGGCCGCGCCGAGGCCGCGGTAGCGCAGCGGCACGTCGACGTTGTCGAACAGGTTGAGGTCGGGGATCAGGTTGAAGCCCTGGAAGATGAAGCCGATCTTCTCGTTGCGCAGCTTCGAGCGCTGGTTGTCGTTGAGCCCGCGCGTGTCCACGCCGTCGAGCAGGTACTCGCCGCCGGTGAAGTCCTCCAGCAGGCCCGCGATGTTGAGGAACGTGGTCTTGCCCGAGCCGGACGGCCCGGTGACGGCCACGAACTCGCCCTCTCGGACGTGGATGTCGAGGCCGCGCAACGCGTGGGTCTCGATCATGTGGGTGCGGTAGACCTTGCTGAGTCGGGTCATGCGGAGCATGTCGGTGTCCTTGGCGGCGGGATATGTGGAAAGGAACTACTGGGAGAGGGTGACTTTCTCGGCGTCGCCGAAAAGGTCGCTGCCGGCGACGACGATGCGGTCGCCCGGCTTGGCGCCGTCGAGGAGCTCGACGGACGAAATGCTGGTCGCGCCGACACGCACGGGGCGCTTCACCGCGCTGCTGCCGTCGACGAAATAGGCGTAGCGGCCGCCGCCCTGGTCGACGAACGAACCCCGCTCCACCATCAGCACGTTGGGGCGTTCCTCGATCAGCACGCGCGCGGTGACGCGCTGGTTCTGGCGCAGGCCCGGCGGCTGCCGGCCCTCGGCGAAGCGCACGCGCGCGAGCACCTGGCGGTTCACCACTTCCGGCGAGATCGACGAGATCGTCGCGTTGGCCGTGGCCGCGCCCACCTGCACCTGCGCGGTCATGCCCAGGCCGAGGTCCTCGGCGTACGTTTCGGGCACCTCGAGCTCGACCTCGAGCTTCGACAGGTCCACCACCGTGAGCAGCGCGGCGTTGGCGGGGACCACCGCGCGGTCGGCGACCAGCGTGGTGCCGATCACGCCGTCGATCGGCGCGCGCACGTTCAGCTCGTCGACGCGGCGCTCCATCTCCGCCACGACCAGGCGCTGCCGCTGCGCGTCCTCGGCGCTGGTCTGCACGCTGAAGCCGGCGCTGGTGCCGGTGAGCTGCGCGGCCTTGACCGCGTTGCGCCACCGGATCTGCGCGGTCTTGAGCGCGTCCTGCGCGCGCAGGTAGTCGATCTCGGCCAGCGCGCCGCCCCTGAAGCCGCGCTCGATGCGCTGCAGGTCGCGCTCGGCCGACTGCAGCGCGATCTGCGCCTCGTCGGCTTCCTTGCGCGCGTCGAGCCGCGAGCGCGAGGCGGCGATCCGCGCGGTGCCGGTCTGCGATTCGAGCTGCTGCAGCGTGGAACGCTCGCGCGCGAGTTCGCTTTCCAGCTCCGGCGACACGAGGCGCGCCAGCACGTCGCCCTTCTTCACCCGGTCGCCGGCGTGCTTCTCGAACACGACGGTCGATGCGACCGGCGCGTACAGCGTCGGGCTGACGGCGGCGACGACGCGGCCGTTGACCGAGGCGTCGCGTACCAGCGTGCCGCGCGTGACCTCGGCGATGCGCAGGCGCTGGGCGTCGACCGAGCGCGAGCCGGTGAAGCGGGCGGCCACGCCGAAGGCGAGCACCAGTGCCACCGCGGCGGCGCCGCCGACGATCAGCAGTCGGCGCCGGCCGCGGCCGGGCTCGGCGGTGGAAACCTGGACGTCCTGGGCGGAGGTGTCGCGGATGGCCATGGGGGTCTGCGGTGACGGTCTGTTGCAGCAGCCGTAAGCACGCATCGTGCCAATCGCAGGTGATTGATTCCAAAGGGCTGAACCGCGGCCGACGGCGTCCGCGGACAGCGTCCGGCGTCCGCTGTCCGCCCCCCCGGACCGCTACACTGTGCGCCTCGTTCGAGGAGCAGTCCCCCATGTGCGGCATCGTCGGCGCGATCGCGGATCGCGATGTGGTTCCAGTCCTGATCGACGGCCTGAAGCGGCTCGAATACCGCGGCTACGACTCCGCCGGCATCGCCGTGGTCGACGGCGACGACGTCCGCCGCGTGCGCCGCACCGGGCGCGTGGCCGAGATGGAGGCCGCCGCCGCGCAGGAGGGCTTCAATGCCACGCTCGGCATCGGCCACACGCGCTGGGCCACGCACGGCGGCGTCACCGAGACCAATGCGCATCCGCACGTCAGCCACGGCGTCGCGCTGGTGCACAACGGCATCATCGAGAACCACGAGCAGCAGCGCGAGAAGCTGCGCGCGATGGGCTACGAGTTCGAGTCGCAGACCGATACCGAGGTCATCGCCCACCTGATCCACTCGTTCCTCGCGCAGGGCGCGGACCTGCTCTCGGCCGTGCAGCAGGCCGTGCGCGAACTGCACGGCGCCTACGCGCTGGCGGTGGTCAGCCGCAAGGAGCCGGGCCGCATGATCGCCGCGCGCATGGGCTGCCCCCTGCTGGTCGGCCTGGGCGACGGCGAGAACTTCGTCGCCAGCGACGTCAGCGCGATCGTGCAGGCCACGCGCCGCGTGATCTTCCTCGAGGAAGGCGATACCGCCGACGTCACGCGCGCGTCCGTGGCCGTCTACGACGGCAACGGCGAGGCCGTGCAGCGCGACGTGCACATCTCCGACGTGTCGCTGGCCTCGCTCGAGCTCGGCCCGTACCGGCACTTCATGCAGAAGGAGATCCACGAGCAGCCGCGCGCGGTGGGCGACACCATCGAGGCGGTGATGGACAACGGCGCGTTCAGCGCCTCGCTGTTCGGCGAGGGCGCGGCCGACGTGCTGCGCGACGTCGAAGGCGTGCAGATCCTCGCCTGCGGCACCAGTTACTACGCGGGCCTGACGGCGCGTTACTGGATCGAGTCGATCGCGAAGATCCCCTGCTCGGTCGAGATCGCCAGCGAGTACCGTTACCGGGACGCGGTGGCGAACCCGAAGAACCTCGTCGTGACCATTTCGCAGTCGGGCGAGACGCTCGACACGATGGAGGCGCTCAAGTACGCCAAGAGCCTCGGCCACGCGAAGACGCTGTCCATCTGCAACGTGCCGGAGAGCGCGATCCCGCGCGCCAGCCGCCTCGTCTACTACACGCGTGCCGGCGCCGAGATCGGCGTGGCATCGACGAAGGCGTTCACCACGCAGCTGGTCGCGCTGTTCACGCTGACCTGCACGATCGCCAAGCTGCGTGGCGTGCTGGATGACGCGACCGAGGCGTCGTACCTCGACGCGCTGCGCCAGCTGCCCGGCAGCGTGCAGCACGCGCTGAACCTCGAGCCGCAGATCGTCGCCTGGAGCGAACGCTTCGCGCCGAAGCAGCACGCGCTGTTCCTCGGCCGCGGCGTGCACTACCCGATCGCGCTGGAAGGCGCGCTCAAGCTCAAGGAGATCTCGTACATCCACGCCGAGGCCTATCCGGCCGGCGAGCTCAAGCACGGGCCGCTGGCGCTGGTGGACGAGGCGATGCCGGTCGTCGTCATCGCGCCGAACGACGCGCTGCTCGAGAAGGTGAAGTCGAACATCCAGGAAGTGCGTGCGCGCGGCGGCGAGATGTTCGTGTTCGCCGATGCCGACAGCCAGTTCGGCGAGTCCGAGCAGGTGCATGTGATCCGCACGCCGCGCCATGTCGGCGTGCTCTCGCCGATCGTGCATGCGATCCCGGTGCAGCTGCTGGCGTACCACGCGGCGCTCGCGCGCGGCACGGACGTCGACAAGCCGCGCAACCTCGCCAAGTCGGTGACGGTCGAATAACGGCCGCTTCCGAGCGCAGGTGGAACGGCGGCGCGATGCCGTCGCGCCGCATCTGTAACTGAACGAATCGCCGCCCTGCCGGTGCCTCGCCGGCACCGGCAGTCCGATGCGCGTAGGATGGGCACCTTGCCGCACCTCGTGCGTTGCGCCCGGCTCCGGCCGCCCGTGTCGCTCCCTCCACGCGTTACCGCATTCGCGGACGCCCCTTCGGGAGCAGCGGCATGCCCGGTTTCTCTACCCGTCAGCTCGATCTGGATGTCTGTGGCGATGCCTATCGCCTGCAGGTGCTGAGCGATCGCCAGCAGTTCGCCGATCCCGATGGCCATGCCGAGCGCGCAGGCGTGTCGTCCGCGCAATGGCCGCTCTTCGGCCAGCTATGGCCCGCCGGCCTGCGGCTGGCCGAGGTGATGCACGACTTCGACATCGAGGGCAAGCGGATCCTCGAGCTCGGCTGCGGCATCGGGCTCGCGAGCCTGGTGCTCAAGCGACGCGGCGCCGATGTCGTCGCATCCGACATGCATCCGCTCGCCGAATCCTTCCTCGCCTACAACGCCGCGCTCAACGGCCTGCCGATGCTGCATTTCCGCCGCGTCGACTGGGCCAGCCGCGTGCCGGCGCTCGGCCTGTTCGACGTGGTGATCGCGAGCGACGTCATCTACGAACAGGCCCAGGTGGCCATGCTCGCCGATGCCATCGCGACCTATGCGGGCGACACCGCCGAGGTGGTCGTCACCGACCCGGGGCGCGGCCATGCCGCGCGACTGACCACGGCGCTCGCGCTGCACGGTTTCGAGCGCGCCGCACCCGCGGCACGCGCGGCCGGCGCGCCGCATGCGCTGCAGTTCCGGCGCCTGGCGGTGGCCGCATGAACGCGGTCGCCGTTCCGGTCGCACCGGAAGAAATCCACGATTGCGCGCATTGCGACGCCGTCTGCTGCCGGCTCACCGTCGTGCTGTTGCCCGGCGACGACATTCCCGAGCGCTTCACCGACGTGACCGAGAACGGCCTGCCGGTGATGGCGCGCGACGAGGACGGCTGGTGCGTCGCGATCGACAGCAGCCGCATGTGCTGCTCGATCTACGAGACGCGGCCGCAGATCTGCCGCCGGTTCACGATGGGCGGCCCGTACTGCCAGGCCGTGCGCGAGGACTACCGCCGTTTCTATCCCCGCGAAATTCCCCTGACACTCGCCTGAGGAGGCCCCATGAGCAAGTCCACGATGCGTTTTCCCTCGGGCGGCTCGCCCGGCCGTCGTCCGGAATCGTCGCGCGAACTGACCAGCGAGCGCATCGCGCACGACATGGACGCGTTCGCCGCGGCTGGTGGCAAGGTCGAAGTGCTCGGCACGACGGTCACACTCAAGCGTCTGGCCGACCCGGCGGCGCCGGCGAAGGGCTGAGCCGCAATCCGGGGCCGTCCACGGCCCCGGCGATCACATCGCCGCGCTGCTGGTCGCGAGCGCGCCGCGGAAGCCGGGGTCCAGCGAATCGCGCACGTCGCGTTCGACGAGCGCCAGCACGGTTTCCACGCCGTCCGGCGTGCCCAGGAGATCGCGCGGGCTGGCGCCCAGTTCCGCATGCGGGGTGTTGAGGAAGCGCTGCACGCGCTCGGCCGCCCCGAACACGTCGCCGAGCGCGCGATGCAGGCGCACCAGCCGCAACGCACGCTGGCCTTCCGGCGAGTCGGGGTCGAGCGTCGCTTGGTTGCCGAGCAGCTGGTCGATGAGCTCCGCGTCCGTCGACAGGATGAACTGCAACAGCTGCCCGTCCAGCTCGAGCGTGCGACTGGCGCGCAACGTGCCGTAGGTCAGAGCGTGCGACGACGTGAAGCCGTCGAGCACGTGCAGTTCGGTGCGGTTCCCCATGGCGGAAGGCTGATCAGCGCCGGATGAGGATCGCGTAAAGGAGGCGCCTGCGCGCAGCGCGTCGTCATCGTTCGTTCATGCTCGTGGAAGCTCAGGCACGCCGGCCGCACGCGGGCGCCGGACGCGGTGCTCGCCGCGCGCTCCTGACGCGGTCCGACACGGCGTCGGCTAGCGTAGGCGTCCCGCCTGGAGGACCGCCATGACCCCGACCTTTCCGCGCCGCACGCTCGGCCCGGGCCTGACCGTCTCCGCCCTCGGCCTCGGCTGCATGGGCATGTCCGACTTCTACGGCCCGAGCGAGGAAGCCACCAACCTCGCGGTGCTGAACCACGCGCTCGACCGCGGCATCGATTTCCTCGACACCGCCGACATGTACGGCGTCGGCGAAAACGAGCGCCTGCTGTCGAAGGTGCTGAAGACGCGGCGCGACGAGATCGTGCTGGCGACGAAGTTCGGCAACGTGCGCGCACCGGACGGCGCGCACCTGGGCATCGACGGCCGGCCCGAATACGTGATGGCGGCCTGCGACGCGAGCCTGTCGCGGCTAGGCGTCGAGACGATCGATCTCTACTACCAGCACCGCGTCGACCCGACCGTCCCGATCGAGGACACCGTCGGCGCGATGAAGCGCCTGGTCGAGGCCGGCAAGGTGCGGCACATCGGCCTGTCGGAAGCCTCGGCGGCGACGATCCGCCGCGCGCATGCGGTGCATCCGGTCACCGCGGTGCAGAGCGAGTACTCGTTGTGGTCGCGCGACGTCGAGGACGAAGTGCTGCCGGCCTGCCGCGAGCTGGGCATCGGCTTCGTCGCCTACAGCCCGCTCGGCCGCGGCTTCCTCACCGGCGCGCTGCCGCCCGCGCAGGAACTGGCCGCGAGCGACGTGCGCCGCAACCATCCGCGCTTCCGCGAGGAGAACGCCGCCCGCAACCAGGCACTGGTCGACGCGGTGAAGGAGCTCGCGCAGGCGCGCGGCTGCACGCCGGCGCAGCTCGCGCTCGCCTGGCTGCTCGCGCAGGGCGAGGACATCGTGCCGATCCCGGGCACGCGCAGGATCGAGCGACTCGACGAGAACGCGCAGGCCGCGTTCATCACGCTGGATGCCAACGAGATCGCGCGCATCGACGCGGTGCTGGATGCCCATCCGGTGGCCGGCACGCGCTATCCGGCCGAAGGCATGGCGCGCGTCAACGTGTGATGGTGCGGCGGGGCCGCGCCTGCATGGCACGGCGGCGAGGCCGGCGTGTCCGCGGGCCGGGCACGCGTCAATGGAAATCGCGCGAGCTCGTGGCCAGCGGCCCGAGCAGCGCGTCGAGGTTCTCGAGCCGTTTCGCGATGACGTGCTGCACGCCGTCCTGCGATTCGACGTGGCCGTGGATCACCAGCAGCCGCGTCTCCAGCAGCACGCGGCGGTACTGCTCGGCGACCTGCCGCCAGACCACGGCGTTCACCAGCCCGTCCTCGTCTTCCAGCGTCAGGAACGTCACGCCGCTCGCGGTCTGCGGACGCTGCCGCAGCGTGACCAGCCCCGCGAACATGACGCGCCGCCCGTTCGGCAATGCCTTGAGGTCGCGCGAGCGCACGCAGCGGCGCTTGGACAGCGCGCTGCGAAGCAAGGCGAGCGGATGCCGGCCGAGCGTGAGGCCGAGCGTGTCGTAGTCGGTGCGTACGTCGTCCTCCACGCTCGGCAGCGGCAGCGCGACCGGCGCCTCGGGCGTCGCCGCCTCGAACAGCGGACGCTGCGCCTCCACGCCGGCGACGGCCCAGCGCGCCTTGTGGCGATGGCCGAGCAGGCTCTTGAGCGCACCCGCGTCGGCGAGCAGGCCGCGTTCGCGGCGGTCGAGCGAGGCGCGCAGGCAGAGGTCGGTGGCATCGGTGAAGGCCGCCTGCCCGCGCGCGGCCTCGATGCGCCGCGCGCACGGTTCGGACAACCCGTCGACCATGCGCAGGCCGAGCCGCAGCGCGGGCTGCGTCGACAGGTCGGCCGGATCGCCGCGGAATTCCAGCGAGCAGTCCCAGTCGCTGTAGCGGATGTCGACCGGGCGCATCTCGATGCCGTGGCGGCGCGCGTCCTGCACGATCTGGCTCGGCGAGTAGAAGCCCATCGGCTGCGAATTGAGCAGCGCGGCGGCGAACGCGGCGGGCTCGTGGCACTTGAGCCAGCAGCTCATGTAGGTAATCAGCGCGAAGCTCGCCGCATGCGATTCGGGGAAGCCGTAGCTGCCGAAGCCCTTGATCTGCTCGAACACGCGCTCGGCGAAGTCGGCGGCGTAGCCGTTCTTCAGCATGCCCTCGACGATGCGCTGGCGGTGGTGCTCCATGCCGCCGTGGCGCTTCCACGCGGCCATCGAGCGGCGCAGCTGGTCGGCCTCGCCGGGCGTGTAGCCGGCGGCGACGATCGCGAGCTGCATCACCTGCTCCTGGAACAGCGGCACGCCGAGCGTGCGCTCGAACACCGCGCGCAGCGCTTCGGACGGATACGTCACCGCCTCTTCCGAATTCCGACGCCGCAGGTAGGGATGCACCATGTCGCCCTGGATCGGGCCGGGCCGCACGATCGCGACCTGGATCACCAGGTCGTAGAAGGTTTTGGGCTTCAGTCGCGGCAGCATCGCCATCTGCGCGCGCGACTCGATCTGGAACACGCCGAGCGTGTCCGCAGGCTGGATCATCGCGTAGGTCTTCGGGCATTCGGGCGGGATGTCGGCCACCGTCATGTCGCGACGCCCGCTCTTCCGCAGCAGCTCCACGGTCTTGCGCACGCAGGTGAGCATGCCGAGCGCGAGGCAGTCGACCTTCAGCAGGCCCATCTCGTCGAGGTCGTCCTTGTCCCACTGGATGATCGTGCGGCCATCCATCGCCGCGTTCTCCACCGGCACCAGCGTCGACAGTGGACGCTCGGAGATCACGAAGCCGCCGGGATGCTGCGACAGGTGGCGCGGCATGCCCATCAGCTGCTGGGTGAGCACGATCAGGCGCTGCATCACCGGCGAATCGGGATCGAAGCCGCGCTCGCGCAGGTACTCGGGCATCGGCGCGGACGCGCTCCAGCGGTCCATCGTGCGCGCGAGCTCGTCGATCTGGTCGGACGGCAGCCCGAGCGCCTTGGCCACGTCGCGCACCGCGCTGCGGCCGCGATACTGGATGGCGACCGCGGTGAGCGCGGCGCGGTCGCGGCCGTACCGGTCGAAGATGTACTGCAGCACGTCCTCGCGCCGCTCGTGCTCGAAGTCGACGTCGATGTCCGGCGGCTCGTTGCGCTCGCGCGAGACGAAGCGCTCGAACAGCATCTGGATCTGCCCGGGCCGCAACTCGGTGATGCCGAGCACGTAGCAGACCGCGGAATTCGCCGCCGAACCGCGCCCCTGGCAGAGAATGTCGCGCGAGCGCGCGAAGCGGACGATGTCGTGCACGGTGAGGAAGTACGACTCGTACTTCAGGTCGCCGATGATCGCGAGCTCCTTCTCGATCAGCTCGCGCGTGGCGCGGGCGTTGGCGGGCGTGTCGTAGGGATTGGCCGGGCGCGCGGTTTCGCCGTGGAGCGGCGGGGCGTCCGGCGCGCATCGAACCGGCCCGCGATCCACGGAGGCGTCGATGCGATAGGCCGGTGGCACCTCGCGCACGACCGTCGACGCAGGTATCGATGCACGCATCTGCGGATTCCGCGCCGGCGCGGTGCGCAGCGCGTCGTCGTCGTTGGCCGCCCGATGCGCATCGAGGCGGGCGACTCCCGGCAAGGGGACGTAAGCGTCCGGCAATGCGGGGCGCCCGGCAGGCGCGGCATCGTCGACAGCATCCGTGATCGGCACTGCGCATGACGGCGCGGACGCCTGCGCCGCGCTGCACGGAAACCGCCAGCGGAAGCCGTCCTCCACCAGCGCGCGCAGGCGCGTCGCCGGCGTGTCGCCGTCGGGCACGAGCTCGCGTGGATAGCGGTAGTCGAGCGCGTCGAGGCTGAAACGGCAGCGATCGGCGATGCGCACCGATTCCTCCATCAGCGCCGCCGGGTACAGCGAGGCCAGCGCCTGCCGCGTGCGCAGGTGCCGTTCACCGTTGGGAAACAGCGCGTAGCCGGCGTCGGCGAGCGGCGTGCGCAGGCGGATCGCGGTCATGGTGTCCTGCAGGGCGCGGCGGCGGCGCACGTGCATGTGCACGTCGCCGGCGGCGACGGCGGGCATGCCGAGCCGGCTCGCGGTCACCAGCAACTGCTGCAGGCGCGCGGCATCGTCGGGCCCACGATGCAGCTCGACCGCGAGCCAGGCGCGCTGCGGGAAGCGCGCCTGCAGCCAGCGCGCCTGCGCCTCGTCGGGCTGCGCACCCGGCAGCCACAGCGCGAGCAGGCCGTCGAGCGGGCGGTCGAAATCCTCCGCAAGCGCGCGGTACGTGCCCTTCTTCGCGCGGCGACGCGCGCGGGTGACCAGGTCGCACAGCGCCTCGTAGCCCGGCGCGCTTTCCACCAGCAGCACGCAGCGCGGGCCGTCCTCCAGCCGGAACTCGCTGCCGACGATCAGCGGCACGTCCGATTCCTTCGCCGCCTGGTACGCACGCACGATGCCGGCCAGCGAGCATTCGTCGGTGATCGCGAGCGCGCGATAGCCCTGCTGCCGCGCGCGCGCGAACAGCTCCTTCGCGGTCGACGCGCCGCGCTGGAAGCTGAAGCACGACAGGCAGTGCAGCTCGGCATAGGCGGGCATGCGGTTCATGGCGCGCCCCTCATCCGAACCATCCGTGCACCATCAGCCGGTCGGGCATCGGCGAGGCCGGCACGTCGTCGTCGACCGCGCAGAACGCCCAGACGCGCTGCCCGCGCGCGGTCTCGACGAGGTAGTAGTCGCGCCGCACGTCGTCGGCATCCCACCAGCCGCTCTCGATGCGCTCGGGGCCGGCGAGGATGCGCACGCAGCGGTCCTGCAGCGGCACCGGCCGCGGCAGCAGCCAGCCGGGGCGCGGCACGTTCGGCACGTGGGACGGCACCGCGTGGGCGACGGGCCCGGCGATCGCGTGCTCGGGGCGATGGTCGCCGCGCCAGCCGAGCCCGCCGACCGCGTCGTCGCCGAGGCGCGCACGCAGGCGCTCGCGCAGCTGCGGCCAGGCGACGGCCTGCTGCGGGCGCGTCTCGAACAGGTCGCGCGCGGCCGGCACGAACGGCGGCAGCGACTGCGCGACCAGCCGCATTGCGCGCGCCGGCGCCGGCATGCGCGCGGTCTCCACGCGGCCGCGCGCGAGCTCGAACAGCAGCGCGGCATCGCGCTCGGGGGTGAGCAGGCCGACGACGATCTCCGTCGCCGCGCAACGCTCGTGCTCGAGCACCAGCGAGAAGCGCTGCACGCCGCCGTCGCGGCAGCACAGGAAGGCGGCGAGGTCGGCGGTGAGCCGGCGCAGCGGGAACAGCAGCGCGGTGCTGGACTCGACGTCGTACTCGAATTCGATGCGCGCCTCGAACCCGTCCGGCGGCCGGTAGGCCTGCAGCGGCGCGGGATCGTGGCCGCAGAGCCGGTCGAGGTGCGCGACCAGCGACGGCGGGAAGCGTCGCACCAGGCTCTCGCGCGGCAGGCCGATCACCTGCCGCAGCGTGCGCAGGCCCATGCGCACGAAAGCGTCGACGATGTCGCGCGGCAGGCCGGCACGCTCGATCGGCAGTTGCCCGAGTGCGACGTGCAATGCATGCGTGTCGATCGCCAGCCCGTCGTGCACGTTGGCCAGCACGCGTGCGGCATGCGGGTTCGGCGCGGCGGTGATGCGATGGCGGAAGCCGAGCGCCTGCAGGTCGTCGCGCAGACGCCGCTCCAGCTGCGGCCATTCGCCGAACAGGCGCCGGCTCTGCGCGACTTCCAGCACCACCGCATGCGGCAGGTCCAGGCTCACCTGCGAGCTGTAGCGGTACGCCCAGGCGGCAAGGAATTCGCGCAGGCGCTCAATGTCGCGCGGATCGAACGGCGCGGTGCGGTACGGCACGCCGAGCGCCTGCGCGGCGGCCATCGTCATGCCCGGGCGCAGGCCGGCCTCGCGCGCGGCGGCGTTCACCGCGAACAGCGTGCGTCGCTGCACCGGCCCGTGCACCAGCGCGAGCGGCGAGACCGGGTCGTCGAGACGCCGGAGCAGGCCGTCCAGCGCGAGCTGCGGCAGGAAGATGCAGGCCCAGCGCATGGCTCAGGCCTTCGTGCGTGTCTTGAAGCGATGCGCGCGCGAGGTGCGGATGGCGCGCGCCACCCTCCCCCGATGCAGGCCGGGCGGGCGGATTCCGCTGCAAGACGCGATCGCGGGACGTCGAGCGTCACGAATGCCCATCGCTCAGCCCGCCTCCGCCGGAAACGGCACCGGCCGGGCCGGCGGATTGGCGCCGCGGCACTTGAGCACCCGCAACTGCCGCGGCGGGCCGGGCTCGATGGCGATGCGCAGCGGCGCCGGCGACGGATTGCCCAACGCGCGCGACGGCCGGATCGCGAAACCGGAGCAACTGCCCGCCTCGGCCGCCACCTGCAGCCGCCGCAGCGCGCGGTCGTTGGCGAGCTGCGGCCAGCACAGCACCGCGCCGCAGGCACCCGAGCGCATGCACTGCTCGGCGGCCCACAAGGCTTCCTTCGGATCGCCGCGGATGATGTGCAGCCGTTCGAGCTTGACGCCCGCCGCATGCCAGGCCGGCGCATACGGCAGGTAGGGCGGCTCCACCAGCACCACCTGCGCACCGTCGACGCTGACTCTGGCCAGCAGCGGCCACAGCAGCTCGAGCTCGCCCACGCCGTCGCAGGGCACCAGCACCTCGTTGAGGCCGGCGGCGATCCAGCCCTGCCCGGGCAAGGCCGCATCCAGCGCCGCGAAGCCGGTCGCGACGCCGTCGCGCGCGGGCGACAGCGGCGCGCGGCCGCGCCAGATGGGGCGGTCGCGCATCAGGGCGTCGAGCGCATGCACCTCGCCCATCAGGCCGTCTCCGGTCGATCGGGCGGAACAGGGGCAGGCGCTGAAGAGTTCATGCTGTTAGTAATATTACTAACGCACCTCCACCCAGCGTGATGCCGCCGGTCGTCTCACCACCGCTGGGGATGCACGTCGCGCAGCGGTCGGAGACAGACTGCGACCGCGCCTTCGCGCCGGCTGAGACCGCGTCACAACGCGCCGATCCGCGCACCGGCCGCCCCGTCGGCGCACGATGTCCGGCGTCACCGACCGGAGTTCCGCCGTGCGTCCCTTCGACGTGCAACGCATCGACCATGTCGTCCTGCGCGTCGCCTTCTACCGCGACGTGCTCGGCTGCACCGTCGCCCGCGAGCGCCCCGACCTCGGCCTCGTGCACCTGCGCACGGGCGCGTCGATGATCGACCTGGTCGACGTGGCAGGTCGGCTCGGCACGCGCGGCGGCGGCGCCGCGGGCGAAACCGCACGCAATGTCGACCACATCGCGCTGCGCATCGAGCCCTTCGACGACGCCGCGATCCGCGCGCATCTCGCGGCGCACGGCGTCGACGTCCCCCAAGCGACATCGAACAACTTCGGCGCCGAAGGCGACGGGCCGTCGCTCTATCTGCGCGATCCCGACGGCAATACGATCGAACTCAAGGGCCCGGCGACCTAGATCGTCCCGCTGCGCCGCACACCGCCGGTGGGATGGCGGCATCGCGCACGCGCCCATGGATGCGCCGATCGATCGCATCGATGCATCGACGACCCTGCCTCGCGCCGTTGCCCGAGGCCGCTCCACGAAAACGAAAACGCCGGCACGAGGCCGGCGTTTCGCGGAGGTGCTTGCGATCGAGCCTCAGTGCTTGAGGTTCTTGCGCAGTCGCTCGAGCGCGGAGAGCTGCGCCAGCGACATCGCCAGCTGCGCCTGCGCTTCCTCCAGGCTCATCTTCGGATCCTTGTGCGACAGCACGCGCTCGGCCTCTTCCTTCGCCGCGCGCACCGCCGCCTCGTCGATGTCCTCGGCGCGGATCGCGGTGTCGGCGAGCACCGTCACCACGCTGGGCTGCACCTCGAGGATGCCGCCGGAGATCGCGAAGTCCAGGTGCTGGCCGCCCGGCAGGGTCACCACGACCTTGCCCGGCTTCAGGCGCGTGATCAGCGGCGCGTGCTTCGGCGCGATGCCGAGCTCGCCGAGTTCGCCGGTCGCGACGACCAGCTCGGCGTCGCCGCTGTAGATCTCCTGCTCGGCGCTGACGATGTCGCAACGGATGGTGGATGCCATGTCTTTCTCGCTTGATTCGAAGGGCGTCGGCGCCGGCTCACACCGGCGCCGTGCAGATCAGGCCGATCAGCCGATCTTCTTGGCCTTCTCGAAGGCTTCCTCGATGCCGCCGACCATGTAGAACGCCTGCTCCGGCAGGTGGTCGCACTCGCCGTCGACGATCATCTTGAAGCCGCGGATCGTGTCCTTCAGCGAGACGTACTTGCCCGGCGAGCCGGTGAAGACTTCCGCCACGTGGAACGGCTGCGAGAAGAAGCGCTCGATCTTGCGGGCGCGCGACACGGCCTGCTTGTCCTCTTCGCTCAGCTCGTCCATACCGAGGATCGCGATGATGTCCTTGAGCTCCTTGTACTTCTGGAGCGTGGACTGCACCTTGCGTGCGACGTCGTAGTGCTCGGTGCCGATGACGTTCGGGTCGAGCTGGCGCGAGGTCGAGTCGAGCGGGTCGACCGCCGGGTAGATACCCAGCGACGCGATGTTTCGCGACAGCACGACGGTGGCGTCGAGGTGGGCGAACGTGGTCGCCGGCGACGGGTCGGTCAGGTCGTCCGCGGGGACGTACACGGCCTGGATCGAGGTGATCGAACCGGTCTTGGTCGAGGTGATGCGCTCCTGCAGCACGCCCATTTCCTCGGCCAGCGTCGGCTGGTAACCCACGGCCGACGGCATGCGGCCCAGCAGCGCCGACACTTCGGTACCGGCCAGCGTGTAGCGGTAGATGTTGTCGACGAACAGCAGCACGTCACGACCCTTGCCGGTGGCCGGGTCCTTGTCGTCGCGGAAGTACTCGGCCATCGTCAGGCCGGTGAGCGCGACGCGCAGGCGGTTGCCCGGCGGCTCGTTCATCTGGCCGTAGACCATCGCGACCTTGTCGAGGACGTTGGAGTCCTTCATCTCGTGGTAGAAGTCGTTGCCCTCGCGGGTACGCTCGCCCACGCCGGCGAACACGGACAGGCCCGAGTGCGCCTTCGCGATGTTGTTGATGAGCTCCATCATGTTGACGGTCTTGCCGACGCCGGCGCCGCCGAACAGGCCGACCTTGCCGCCCTTCGCGAACGGGCACATCAGGTCGATGACCTTGATGCCGGTTTCCAGCAGGTCCGAACCCGAGGACTGGTCCTCGTAAGACGGGGCCGCGCGGTGGATCTCCCACGTATCCGACGCCTGCACCGGGCCGGCCTCGTCGATCGGGCGACCCAGCACGTCCATGATGCGGCCCAGCGTGCCGGCACCGACCGGCACCGCGATCGCGCGGCCGGTGTTCACCGCGACGAGGTTGCGCTTCAGGCCGTCGGTCGAGCCCAGCGCGATGGTGCGCACCACGCCGTCGCCGAGCTGCTGCTGCACCTCAAGCGTGATCTCGGTGTTCTCGACCTTCAGTGCGTCGTACACGCGCGGCACCGCATCGCGCGGGAACTCGACGTCGACGACCGCGCCGATGATCTGGACGATGGTGCCCGTGGTGCTGGGAGTGACCTGAGCGTTCATGGGTTGTTTCCTTGGTAAACCGATTCGTTGGAATGCGAGCGCGGGCGACGCGCTCAGCCCGTGGCGTCGATCAGACCGCCGCGGCGCCGCCGACGATCTCCGAGATTTCCTGGGTGATCGCGGCCTGGCGGGCCTTGTTGTAGATGAGGTTGAGCGTGCCGATCAGCTTGGTCGCGTTGTCCGAGGCGGCCTTCATCGCCACCATGCGCGCCGCGTGTTCCGACGCGATGTTCTCGAGCACGGCCTGGTAGACCAGCGACTCGATGTAGCGCGTGAGCACGTGCTCCAGCACCGTCTGCGCGTCCGGCTCGTAGATGTAGTCCCAGTCGTGCTGGGCGACGCGCGTGGACGCCGGCGGCAGCGGCAGCAGCTGGTCGAACGTCGCCTGCTGCGTCATGGTGTTGACGAAGTGGTTGTAGGCGAGGAACACGCGATCGACCTGGCCGGCCTCGAACGCGTCGAGCACGACCTTGATCACGCCGATCAGCTGCTCGAGCTTCGGCATGTCGCCGAGGTGCGTCGTGCTGCCGATCAGGTTGACCTTGAGGCGGCGGAAGAACACCGACGCCTTCTGGCCGATCGTGACCACGTCGACTTCGACGCCCTGCGCCTGCCAGTTGCGGAACTCCGTCACCAGCTTGCGGAACATGTTGTTGTTCAGGCCGCCGGCGAGGCCGCGATCGCTCGAGACGATCACATAGGCCACGCGCTTCACGTCCTTGCGCTCGACCATGTACGGATGGCGGTAGTCGCCACTGGCCTGCGCGACGTGCCCGATCACCTGCTTCATCACCCGCGCGTAGGGGCGCGAGGTCTTCATGCGGTCCTGCGCCTTGCGGATCTTCGAGGCGGAGACCATCTCAAGCGCGCGCGTCACCTTGCGGGTGTTCTGCACGCTCTTGATCTTCGATTTGATTTCGCGTCCGCCTGCCATCTCTCGCTCGCTTGTCGTCTGCTAACCGGATCGGGCGCGATTCACCGCGCCCGGATGACGGCTGGGCTTACCAGCTGCCCGTCTGCTTGAACTCGGCGATCACCTGCTTGAAGGTGTTCTCGATCGAGTCGTCCCACGCGCCCGTCTGGGTGATGCGTTCGGACAGTTCGCCCTGCGTGTTCACGAAGTGCGCGTGCAGGCCGGCTTCGAACGGGCCGATCTTCGAGACCGGCACGTCGTCCATGTAGCCCTTGTCGACCGCGTAGATCGACAGCGCCTGCAGGGAGATCGGCAGCGGCGAGTACTGCTTCTGCTTCATCAGCTCGGTGACGCGCTGGCCGCGCTCGAGCTGCTTGCGGGTCGCCTCGTCGAGGTCGGACGCGAACTGCGCGAACGCCGCGAGCTCGCGGTACTGCGCGAGCGCGATGCGGATGCCGCCCGACAGCTTCTTGATGATCTTGGTCTGCGCGGCGCCACCGACGCGCGACACCGAGATACCGGCGTTCACGGCCGGACGGATGCCGGCGTTGAACAGGTCGGTCTCGAGGAAGATCTGGCCGTCGGTGATCGAGATGACGTTCGTCGGGACGAACGCGGACACGTCGCCCGCCTGCGTCTCGATGATCGGCAGCGCGGTCAGCGAACCGGTCTGGCCGGTCACGGCGCCGTTGGTGAACTTCTCGACGTACTCCTCCGACACGCGCGAGGCGCGCTCGAGCAGGCGGGAGTGCAGGTAGAACACGTCGCCCGGATACGCCTCGCGGCCCGGCGGACGGCGCAGCAGCAGCGAGATCTGGCGGTAGGCGACGGCGTGCTTGGACAGATCGTCGTAGATGATCAGCGCGTCCTGGCCGCGGTCGAGGAAGTACTCACCCATGGCGCAGCCGGCGTACGGCGCGATGTACTGCATCGCGGCCGACTCGGACGCGGTCGCGGCGACGACGATCGTGTGCGCGAGCGCGCCCTGCTCTTCGAGGCGACGCACGACGTTGGCGACGGTCGAGTTCTTCTGGCCGATCGCGACGTAGATGCACTTAATGCCGGTGCCCTTCTGCGCGATGATCGCGTCGACGGCCATCGCGGTCTTACCGGTCTGGCGATCGCCGATGATCAGCTCGCGCTGGCCGCGGCCGATCGGGATCATCGAGTCGACTGACTTGTAGCCGGTCTGCACGGGCTGGTCGACGGACTTGCGCCAGATCACACCCGGCGCGACGCGCTCGACCGGCGCCGACATCGTGGCGCCCAGCGGGCCCTTGCCGTCGATCGGCTCACCCAGCGCATTGACGACGCGGCCGAGCAGCTGCTCGCCGATCGGCACTTCGAGGATGCGGCCGGTGGTCTTGGCCACCGCGCCTTCGCGCAGGTGCTCGTAGTCGCCGAGGACCACGGCGCCGACCGAGTCGCGCTCCAGGTTCAGCGCGAGCGCGTAGGTATTGCCCGGCAGCTCGATCATTTCGCCCTGCATCACGTCGGCCAGGCCGAAGATGCGGACGATGCCGTCGGATACCGACGTGACCGTGCCTTCGTTGCGGGCTTCGGCGGCCAGACCGACCTGCTCGATGCGGGTCTTGATCAGTTCGCTGATTTCGGACGGGTTGAGCGTGTTCTGCATGGGAGTTTCCCTGGTTCCGACGCGGGCGCCGGGAGTAGATGAATTCGTGGGCTTAGGCCGCGAGCGCGGACTGCAGTCGCGCGAGCTTGCCCTTGACCGTGCCGTCGATGACGACGTCGCCGGCGTCGATCAGCGCGCCGCCGATCAGCGACGCGTCGACCGCCGTCTCCAGCTCCACGTCGCGGCCGAAGCGGCGCTTGAGGCCGTCGCGGATGGCGACGAGCTCGGCATCGCTCAGCGGCGTGGCCGAGGTCACGCGCGCCTTGACCACGCGCTCGGCGTCGGCGCGCAGCTGCTCGAACAGCCCGGCGATCTCGGGCAGCAGCTCGAGGCGACGGTTGTCGGCCAGCATCTCGACGAAGCGGCCGAACGAGGCATCCGCCGTGTCGCCGGCGAGCAGCGCCGAGGCCTTCGCCGCGGTGAGCTGCGGGTGCTTCAGCACCGCCTGCGCCTGCGGATCGGCGGCGACGCGCGCGGCGAAGCCCAGCGCGTCCGACCACGCCTTGATGCGGCCTTCGTCCCGCGCGGCGTTGAACGCGGCGCGGGCGTAGGGACGTGCGAGGGTGAGGGCCTGGCTCATCGATGGATCCCGGTCAGAGCTGCGCGGCGAGTTCGTCGAGCAGCACGCGGTGCGCGTTCGGGTCGATCTCGCGGCGCAGCACCTTTTCGGCACCGGCGACGGCGAGCGACGCGACCTGCGCGCGGAGTTCCTCGCGGGCCCGGTTGCTGGCGGCCGCGATCTCGGCCTGCGCGGCATCCTTCTGGCGATTGGCCGCGGCCACCGCTTCGGACTGCGCCTGCTCGAGGATCTGGTTCGCGCGCTGGTGCGCCTGCTCGATGATCTCGTTGGCCTTCGCACGCGCGTCGCGCACGACGGAATCCGCGCTCGACTGCGCCTGCTCGAGGGCCTTCTGGCTGTTGTCGGCAGCGGCGAGGCCTTCAGCGATCTTGCGCTGACGCTCCTCGATGGCCGCGTTCAGCGGCGGCCAGATGAACTTCATGGTGACCCAGATCAGCACCGCGAAGGTGAGCATCTGGCCAAAGAAGGTCATGTTGATATTCATGACAGCTCCGGTGATCGCGGGTCGGGCCGGAAGGCCCGGTCAGCCGCCCGCGGTTGCGGGCGGCCTTGCAACGGATGACGCAGCGATCAGCCCGCGTTGGCGGCGGCCGTGACGGCGCCGAGCAGCGGGTTGCCGAACGCGAAGAGCAGGCCGACGGCGAGCGCGATGATGAACGCGGCGTCGATCAGGCCGGCGAGCAGGAACATACGGCCCTGCAGCATCGGGACCAGCTCCGGCTGGCGCGCGGCCGACTCGAGGAACTTCGCGCCCATCAGCGCGATGCCGAGGCAGGCGCCGATCGCGCCCAGGCCGACCATCATGCCGATCGCGATCGCGGTCATGCCCTGCAGATGAGCGATGAATTCCATGGTGTTTCTCCTGCGGATTTAAGTGAAGTTTGAAGGGTGGAACGAAAGGGGTGGAGCGGTACCGCGACAGCGGAATCAGTGACTCTCGTAGGCGCCGGCGATGTAGACGACGGTGAGGATCATGAAGATGAAGGCCTGCAGCAGGACGATCAGGATGTGGAACAGCGCCCAGGCGGCGTTGAAGATCACGCCCGGCACGAACATCAGCAGGCTGCCGCCCAGCAGGCCGGCGATGAGCATGAAGACCAGCTCGCCGCCGTACATGTTGCCGAACAGTCGCATCGCGAGGCTGACCGGCTTCACCGCGTACTCGATCAGGTTGAGCATCAGGTTCGCGGGCGCGAGCACGAGCTTGGCGCCGGTGCCGTGCGCGTGGAACGGCGCGGTCAAAAGCTCCTTGCCGAAGCCGCCGATGCCCTTCGCCTTCATCGAGTGGTAGAGGATGATGAAGAACACCGGCACCGACAGGCCGAACGTGGTGTTGAGGTCGGCGGTCGGAACCCAGCGGAAGTACGTGTGATGCGCCACTTCGGCGCCGGCGGTCGTCTTCACGATCCAGCCCGGCATGTCGAGCGGCAGCAGGTCCATGCCGTTCATCATCACCACCCACACGAAGATCGTGAGCGCGAGCGGCGTGATCGAGCTGCGGTCGCCGTGGAAGGTGTCCTTCACCTGGCCGTCGACGAATTCGAGGATCAGCTCGACGAACGCCTGGCCCTTCGAGGGCACGCCCGCGGTCGCGCGGCGCGCGGCGAGGCCGAACCACAGCACGAAGATCAGGCCCAGCACCAGCGAGACGACCCACGTATCGACGTGGAAGCCGCCGCCGCCCAGCTGGACGGTGTTCTGGGTGAGGTGATGCTGGATGTACTCGTTCAGGCCGCCGCCGGAACCGGTCTGCTCGCTCACTGAAGACACCTATCGATTCAGAAGTTGGGCCGGGACGGCCGCCACTGTCGCCACGAGCACCCCGACCAGCAACGGCAGCGGGGGCAGGCGCCAGACGGCGAGGCCGAGGAACAGCACGATGGCGACCGTGGCCCACTTGGCCGCCATGCCCAACAGGAGCTTCGCCATCGCGACGCCCGCCGGGCGGATACCGCCGCCCAGCGCGATCGCCAGCGACAGGATCGCCGCGACGACCACCGCGCCGCCGCCCACCGCCGTCGCGAGCGCATCGCGCACATCGAAGGGGATGAAGGCCAGCGAGGCCAACGCCGTCGCGCCGGCTTGCCAGACGATCGCGCGCGACGCCAGCCGGCGGCCTGCGGACAATGGATCGTGCACGCGGGGTTCCGTCGGTCTGGGCTGGCGCGAAAGCGCCCTGTGGAGCCCCAAAAGTATAGGCCGCGTGAGGTTTCCGGGCAACTGACGGAAGCCACGGCCGGCGGGGCCGCCGGTCGGCGCCCCGGGCGCGGGCCGGTCGGACCGTCCGTCCAGGCACGCGAACGCGCCGGAACCTTTCGCTGGACGCGCGGTCCGACCCCCTGCCCGCCGCGTTCGTGACGCCTCTCCTCGTCGACGATCGCTCGCGTCGGGCCACCGCCCCGGCTCCGGCCGGGGCTTTTTCTTGCGTGGCGTCAGGCGCCGAGCTGCCAGTCCGCGATCGCGCGGGCGTGGATCGCCGTCGTGTCGAACAGCGGCACCGGGGCATCGTCGGCGCCGACCAGCAGTCCGATCTCGGTGCATCCCAGCACGATGCCCTGCGCGCCGCGCGCGGCCAGCGCCGCCATCACCGCGCGGTAGCGTTCGCGGGATGCATCCACGATGCGGCCGCGGCAGAGTTCGTCGTAGATGATGCGGTGCACGTCGGCGCGCTCATCGTCGCCGGGCACGATCACGTCGAGGCCCGCCGCTCGCAGCCGCTCGCTGACGAACGGGCCTTCCATCGTGAACCGCGTGCCCAGCAACGCGACGCGCGACAGGCCGGCTTCGCGGATCGCGCGCGCGGTGGCGTCGGCGATGTGCAGCACCGGCAGCGCGACCGCCGCCTCGATCGCCGGTACGCTGCGATGCATGGTGTTGGCGCAGATCGCGAGCGCACCCGCGCCGGCCGCCTGCAGTCGCCGTGCGGCGTCGACCATCAATGCGTCGGCGGCTTCCCAGTCGCCCGTGCGCTGCATCGCCTCGAGCTCGGCGAAGTCGACGCTGTGCAGCACCAGCTTCGACGAATGCAGCCCGCCGAGCCGCTCGCGCACGCGCTCGTTGACGAGGCGGTAGTACGGGAGCGTCGACTCCCAGCTCATGCCGCCGATGAGGCCGACGGTGCGCATCACTTCTTCTTCGGGATGTAGAGGTCGGTGATGGTGCCTTCGAACACTTCCGCCGCCATGCCGACCGATTCGCTGAGCGTCGGGTGCGGGTGGATCGTCATGCCGATGTCCGCGACTTCGCAGCCCATCTCGATCGCGAGCGCGACTTCGGCGATGAGATCGCCGGCATGCACGCCGACGATGCCGCCGCCGATGACGCGATGGCTCGCCTCGTCGAACACGAGCTTGGTGAAGCCCTCGGTGCGACCGATGCCGATCGCGCGGCCGCTGGCCGCCCACGGGAACTTGCCCACGCCGACCTTCAGGCCCTTCGCCTTCGCCTCGGCTTCGGTGACGCCGACCCAGGCGATCTCCGGGTCGGTATAGGCCACCGACGGGATCACACGCGCGACCCATTCGCGCTTTTCGCCGGCGGCGACTTCCGCGGCGAGCTTGCCTTCGTGCGTGGCCTTGTGCGCGAGCATGGGATTACCGACGACGTCGCCGATCGCGAAGATGTGCGGCACGTTGGTGCGCATCTGGCGGTCGACCGGAATGAAGCCGCGGTCGGTGACCTGCACGCCCGCCGCCTCCGCACCGATCTTCGCGCCGTTCGGCGAACGACCGACCGCCACCAGGATGCGGTCGTAGGTCTGCGGCTCGGGCGCCTTCGCGCCTTCGAACGTGACGCGGATGCCGGCGTCCGATGCCTCGACCCCGCTCGCCTTGACCTCCAGGTGCACGGCCACGCCCTGTTTCTTCAAGCGATCGGCGAGCGGCTTCACGAGGTCCGGATCCGCGCCCGGCATGAGCTGCGTGCCGAGTTCCACCACGGTGACCTGCGATCCGAGTGCGCGATACACCGTCGCCATTTCGAGGCCGATGATCCCGCCGCCGACGACCAGCAGCGACTTCGGGATCTCCGCGAGCTCGAGCGCGTCCGTCGAATCCATGACGCGGCGATCGCCCCACGGGAAATTCGGCAGCTTCACCGCCTGCGAACCGGCGGCGATGATGCACTGCTCGAAACGGATGAGCTGCGTGCCACCCTCGCCCTGCACTTCCACTTCGTTGGGCGACACGAGGCGTCCCGTGCCCTGCACGGTGCGCACCTTGCGCTGCTTGGCCATGCCCGCGAGGCCCTTGGTGAGCTGGCCGACGACCTTGTCCTTGTGGGTGCGCAGCGCGTCCAGTTCGATCGTCGGGGCGCTGAAGCTGACGCCGTAGTCCTTCGCGTGCGCGGCCTCGTCGATGACGGCGGCCGCATGCAGCAGCGCCTTCGACGGGATGCAGCCAACGTTGAGACAGACACCGCCGAGCGAGGCATAGCGCTCGACCAGCACGGTGTCGAGGCCGAGGTCGGCCGCGCGGAACGCCGCGGTATAGCCGCCGGGGCCCGCGCCGAGCACGAGCATGCGGCATTCGACGTCGGCCTTGCGGCCGGTGGAAACTGCGGCCTGCGGCGACGGCGCAGTCGGCGCGGCGGCCGGCGCCGACTTGCCGGCGTCGCCTCGGGCCTCGGCCTTCGGTGCCTGCGGCGCGGGCGCAGGCGCGAGCGTCGCGGCCGCCCCCGCGGCCGCTTCGCCCTCGGCCTCCAGCACCGCGATCACCGCGCCCTCCGAGACCTTGTCGCCCACCTTGACGCGCAGCTCGCGCAGCACGCCCTCGGCCGAGGACGGCACTTCCATCGTCGCCTTGTCCGACTCGAGGGTGACCAGGCCCTGGTCCTTGGCGATGCGGTCGCCGACGGCGACCAGCAGCTCGATCACCGGCACGTCGTCATGCCCGCCGATGTCGGGAACCTTCACTTCGATCTGCGCAGCCATCATTGCTCCTCGGGTTTCGGCGCGTCGCTCGTGGCGGCCGCGTGGGGGTCTTCGTGGATCTCGCGCTCGACATCGCGCAGCGCGTCATTGTCCGCCAGCAGCGCGTGCTCGGCAGGCGTGGGCTCGGGCTCCGGCGGGCGCGTATCGGGCAGCGGCAGCGCGCGCCCCTGCAGCAGCGCGATCGCGTCGCCGTCCTCGTGGCCGAACAGGCTGCGCAGGTGCAGGTCGCGCTGCGGAAACGGAATCGCGATGCCGTGACGCTGCAGCGCGGTGTGCAGCGCCCAGTTGTAGGCCGCCTTCACGGTCGACGGGCGCTTGGTCGCGTCGGCGTTGACCCACACGATGAGCTCGAACTCCATGCGGCTCTCGGCGAATTCGACCAGCCACACCTGCGGGCCGCGCGGGCCCTCCTGTTCCAGCGTGAACGGGACCTCGCAGGCCGCCTCGATCGCCGCCTTCTTCACCAGCTCCTTGTCGGTGCCGTAGGCGATGCCGAAGGGGATGCGCATGCGCCGCGAGGCCTCCAGCAGCGTCCAGTTCACCACGCGCCCGCTCACGAACTCGGAGTTCGGCACGAGGATGTTGAGGTTGTCGTTGGTGCTGATGCGCGTGGCGCGGATCTTGATGTCGCGCACGACGCCGTGCACGCCGGACTCGAGCTCGACGAAGTCGCCGATCTTGATCGAGCGGTCGAACAGCAGGATCAGGCCGGAAATGAAGTTGTTGAAGATCGCCTGCAGGCCGAAGCCCAGGCCGACGCCCACCGCGCTGGCGAATACCGCGAACTTCGAGACCGGAATGCCGGCGACTTCCAGCGCGACCAGGAAGCCGATGACGAGCAGCGCATACCGCGCCACGCGGCTGACCGTGTACACGGACGCCGGATCGACGCCTTCGCGCTGGCCGTAGCGCGCCAGCGCACGGCCGGCCATGCGCGCGACCACGAAGAACGCGACCAGCAGCAACAGCGCCGAGGCGAGGTCGCCGACCGTGAGTTCGAGCCCGGCGACGTGCACGAGCTCGTAGTCGAGGAACGGCTGCACGCCCAGCCAGCCGTCGTTCGCGGCGTCGCGGACGCGCTCGCCCGCGGCATGCAGCTCGCGCGACGCCTGCGCGTGCGGCATCGTCAGAGCAGCACGCGCCGCATGTCCGCCATCAGCTGCGCGAGGTAGCTGGTGAAGCGCGCGGCGGACGCGCCGTCGATGACGCGGTGGTCGTACGACAGCGACAGCGGCAGGATCAGGCGCGGCTGGAACGCGGCGCCGTCCCAGACCGGCTTCATCGCCGACTTCGATACGCCGAGGATCGCGACTTCCGGCGCGTTGACGATCGGCGTGAACTTGGTGCCGCCGATGCCGCCCAGCGAGCTGATCGAGAAGCAGCCGCCCGTCATGTCGGCCGGACCGAGCTTGCCGTCGCGCGCCTTCTTCGCCAGCTCCGCGGTTTCCTGCGCCAGCTCGACCACGCCCTTGCGGTCGACGTCGCGGATCACCGGCACCACGAGGCCGTTCGGGGTGTCCGCCGCGAAGCCGATGTGGAAGTACTTCTTCAGCACCAGCTTCTCGCCGGTCGCGTCGAGCGACGCGTTGAAGTCCGGGTACTTCTTCAGCGCGGCGACCACGGCCTTCATCAGGAACGCGAGCATGGTGACCTTGGTGCCGGCCTTCTCGTTTTCCTTGTTGAGCGCGACACGCAGCGCTTCCAGATCGGTGATGTCGGCATCGTCGAACTGCGTGACGTGCGGGATCATCGCCCAGTTGCGCGCGAGGTTCGCGCCGGAGAGCTTCTTGATGCGCGAGAGCTCGCGCGTCTCGATCTCGCCGAACTTCGCGAAGTCGACCTTCGGCCACGGCAGCAGGTTGAGCCCGCCACCGAGCGACGCACCGCCGCCCAGAGGCGCCGCGGTCGCGCCGCTCATGACCTGCTTGACGTGACCCTGCACGTCTTCCTTCGTGATGCGGCCGCCCTTGGCGCTGCCGGTCACGCGCGACAGGTCGACGCCGAGCTCGCGCGCGAACAGGCGCACCGCCGGGCTGGCGTACGGCACCGCGTCGGGCATCAGCTCGCCGGCGTCGAACGTGACCGGCGGCGTCCGCGGCTCGACCGCGGGCATCGGCGCCTGCGCGACGAGCGGCGCGGCGGGCGCGTGCGTGGCGATCTCCCGCTGCGCCAGCTTGTCGGGCTGGCCCGACACGGCGACGGGCTCGACGCGATCGGGCGTCTCCGACGGGCGCGGCTGCGCCGGCGAGGTCGCGACCTGCGCCGTGTCGGCCTTCGGCTGCGCGCCGTCGCTGGACGGCGTCGTCGCCGCTGCCGGCGCCGCGCCACCGGCCTCGGCCGGCTCGATCATCGCCACCAACGAGCCCTCGCCGACCTTGTCGCCGACCTGCACCCGGAGCTCGCGCACGGTGCCCGCGAACGGGGCCGGGACCTCCATCGTCGCCTTGTCCGACTCGAGCGTGACGAGGCCCTGGTCGGCGGTCACGGTGTCGCCCACCGCGACGAGCAGCTCGATGACGGGCACGCCGTCGTGGCCGCCGATGTCCGGGACGCGTGCTTCCTTCAGCTCAGCCATGCAGGGCTCCGCAGTCGAATTCGTCAAAAACGCATTCTCGCCTCTATGCGCGGCGCGCGCCATCCATGGGATGTGCACGCGGCGTGCACGCATGGCAGTAGCGAACGCGGCGTCACGCGTGCGTGGAAGCGGGCGTCCGCGGGGCAAGGGAGGTTCAGTGGCGGAAGGTTAGGTTGGCTGCACCGATCGGTGGCATCGATTCGGTCCTGCAAACGATTACAAGGAGGCCACTCCATGAAGCGTCACCTGACTCTCGCCCTTCTGGGCACTCTCGCCGTCGCCCCGTGCGCTTTCGCACAGGACACGAACGGTTCTTCCGCCAGCGGCAAGCGTTTCGCGGTCGTCGGCGGCGTCGCGCTCAACAAGCCCACGGGCAATGCCAGCATCGCCGGTACGCGTGCGGATCTCGACGGCGAGGCCACCTCGACGCTCGGGGCCAGCTGGTTCGTCAACGACAATGTCGCCGTCGAGGCCTGGGGTGCCGACAAGGCGGGCTATCGCGTCCGCACGGCCAACGGCAAGGTCGCCAGCGTGGATGCGCAGCCGTATGCGCTGAGCGGCCAGTACCACTTCGGCACCGCGGACAAGACGGTCCGCCCGTTCGTGGGGCTCGGCTACTACCAGATGAACTATGACAACGAGACCGCTCAGGCCGGCGGCGCGCTCGCGGGCCAGCGCATCGGCGTCGAGACCGCCAAGGGCGCGATGGGCACCGTGGGTGCGGACGTCACCCTGGGCGAGCACTGGTTCGCACGCGGCGACGTGCGCTACCTGCACGGCAAGTCGGACATCTCGGTCAACGGGGCCAAGGTCGGCGAGGCCAAGGCCAACCCGGTCGTGGTCGGCGTGGGCCTGGGCGCCCGCTGGTAACCCGCGTTGCATCCGTTACAGCGACGGGCCCTTCGGGGCCCGTTTCCGTTGCGGGCTGCCGCGGATTCACGCGCCCTGCCGGCGGCGCTGCCTAGCCTGTGCGTCCCGACGGAAGTTATCGCCATGACGACCAAACTCGAGGGCCCGCTGCGTCGCGAGATCGACGTGCAGGACCAGGCCTACACGCTCACGATCGACGGCGACGGACTGCGGCTCGTTCCGAAGGGCCGCCGCAAAGGCCTCGAACTGCAGTGGAAGGCGCTGGTGAGCGGCGATGCGGCGCTCGCGGCGGCGCTGCAGGGCAGCCTCGAGACACTGAGGCGCTGAGCCGTGCCGGAGGGCCCGTCGCTCGTCATCCTGCGCGAGGAGACCGAATCTCTGGTCGGCCTGCGCGTGCGCGAAGTGGCGGGCAACACGAAGCAGGACGTGCAGCGCCTCGCCGGCAAGCGCCTCGAGGCGATCCATACCTGGGGCAAGCACTTCCTGCTGGATTTCGGCGACGTCGCCGTGCGCATCCACATGCTGATGTTCGGCAGCTACCGCATCGACGAAGCGCGCGACGACAAGGTGCCCCGCCTGGCGCTGACGTTCACCCGCAAGCGCGAGCTCAATTTCTATTCGTGCTCGGTGCGGTTCATCGAGGAGCCGCTGGACGAGGTCTACGACTGGTCGGCCGACGTCATGGCCGACGAGTGGGATCCGCGCGCGGCGCGGCGCAAGCTCAAGGCCATGCCGGACACGATCGTCGCGGACGCGCTGCTCGAACAGGACGTGTTCGCCGGCGTCGGCAACATCATCAAGAACGAGGTGCTGCATCGCATCCGCGTGCATCCGCAGACGCGCGTCGGCGACCTGCCGCCGCGCAAACTCGGCGAGCTGATCCGCGAGGCGCGCGACTACAGCTTCGACTTCTACGAATGGAAGAAGCAGTTCGTCCTGCGCCAGCACTGGCAGGTGCATGCCAAGAAGACCTGCCCGCGCGACGGGACGCCGCTGAGCTTCTGCCGCCACCTCGGCGCGAAGCAGCGCCGGGCGTTCTGGTGCGCCACCTGCCAGCGCTACTACGGCGACGGGGAGCCGCCGGCCTTGCCGCCGCCGGCTCCGCCACGCCGCCGCCTCAGTCGCCGATCACCCTAAGGCCCAGCGTGAAGTTGGCGTAGGCCACGCCACGCGCGGCGCCGCTGACATTGAGGTGGATCGTCATGGGCTTCTTGAAGAACTCGTCGGCCTGCGCGGCGGTGAAGCCGTACGTGTCGATCAGCATGCGCCGGCTGAGGAAGCCGGCCATGCAGACCGCCGAGTCGCGCGTGCGCTCGGTGATCGTGGTCCCGGGCGGCAGCGGCACCTGGAAGATCTCCGACGACGTCATGCTGGTCGTGAGATGTCCGCCGAACGGCACGCCAGTGGTGGGATCGATCAACGCCGGGTCGGCGAGCATCGGATTGTCGACGGTGAGCGTGGGGTTGTAGCGCAGCAGCGACACCGCGGGCGTGCTGTCGGGATTGCTGTAGGTGACGGTGATCACCGGCGAGAACCAGTAGCACATCAGCGACTGGGTGGCCTTGCCCGGCAGCGTGAGGCGCGCGGCATCGGGGAAGTTGAAGTTGGTCTGTCCGGGGCCGAGCACCTGGCAGGGATCCGTGCTGGCGGGATCGCAGGCGGTGTCGAGGTTGAGGAAGGCGCTGGTGATGCCGAGCCACTTCAGTTTGCGGCCGAAGGAGTCGACGTCGCCGACGTCCTCGAGCGTGACGGCGGCCGCGGCCTTGCCCGCGCGGCTCAGTCGCAGCGCCTGCCGGCCGGGCAGGATGTCCTGCCCGCGTCGCTCGAGCGCGGGCCGCGCGGGCGGCGCGGCCTGCACGGCGTGCATGACGCCGGTCGCCGCGACGAATGCGAACAACGGAATCCACTTCGTGATGCGTGCCATGCCAGTCCCCTCCGTGAGTGCGGTGCGCGGAGGATGGCGGCGACGGTGCGCGACCCAGCGGCCGCCCGTCGGTTTTACGGCGGCGTAACGATCGGCGGGGCGTGCGCGGCGACGCGCTCGCGGCGGAGCAGGTAGAGCCCGCTGCCCACGATGATCGCGGCGCCGAGCCAGGTCACGGCATCGGGCAGCACGCCCCACAGCGTCGCG
>NZ_SMRQ01000005.1 GCF_004359965.1 Cognatilysobacter segetis
CGCTGGCGCCGCACCTCGACGGCCTCGACCTGGTCGCGCTCGACCTGCCGGGCCACGGCGCCAGTGCGCACCTGCCGCCGTCGGCCGAGTACACGCTGGTCAACGCCGCGCGTGCGGTGCTGTCGGCGGCCGACGCGCTGGGCTGGTCGCGCTTCTCGCTGCTCGGGCACTCGATGGGCGGGGCGACGGCGACGCTGGTCGCCGCGGGTGCGCCAGGGCGCGTCGCCAGGCTCGCGCTGATCGAGGCGTTGGGCGGACTGGTCGAAGCCGAGGACGCCACCGCGCGCCGCCTGCAGGACGCGTTCGCCGCGCTGGCCGAGCCCGCCGGGGCGCGGCGGCGCGTGTTTCCCGACGTCGCCACCGCGGTGCGCGCCCGCTTGCTCGCCGGCGGGCTGGACGAGGCCGCCGCGCGGCCGATCGTCGAGCGCGGCCTCGCGCCGGCGCCGGACGGCGGCTACGTCTGGCGCAGCGACGCGCGCCTGACGCGGCCGACCGCGGTGCGCATGACCGAGGGCCAGGTGCGCGACGTGATCCGCGCGATCGAATGCCCGGTGCGGCTGGTGCACGCGGTGCCGGCATTCCGCTTCTTCCCGGCCGACGTGCGCGACGCGCGCGCCGCGCTGCTGCGCGACGTGCAGGTGGTCGGCCTCGACGGCGGCCACCACCTGCACATGGACATCCCCGGCGCGGTCGCCGCCGTGCTCGGGCCGTTCCTGCGCGACTAGAGCCGGCCGTCCACCGCGTCGCGCGGATAGAGGCTCTTGATGTCGTAGAGCAGCGCGCCCGGCTTGCCGTAGGCACGCGCGCCCTCGGCGCCCAGCTCGGCGAACTGCCGGTGGGCGACCGCGAGGATCACCGCGTCGTACGCACCGGTCGGCGGTTCGGCCACCAGCGAGATGCCGTATTCGCCGAACGCCTCGTGCGCGTCGGCCCACGGATCGTGGATGTCGACCTTCGCGCCGTATTCGGTGAAGTGGCGCGCCACGTCCACGACGCGCGTGTTGCGCAGGTCCGCGCAGTTCTCCTTGAACGTCAGCCCGAGGATGAGGATCCGCGCGCCCGACACCGGGCTGCCGCGACGGATCATCTCCTTCACCACCTGCGTCACCACGTGCTCGCCCATCGCGTCGTTGATGCGGCGGCAGGCCAGCAGGATGTCCGGGTAGTAGCCGGCCGCCTGCGCGCGCTGGATCAGGTAATAGGGATCGACGCCGATGCAGTGCCCGCCGACAAGCCCGGGCCGGAACGGCAGGAAATTCCACTTGGTGCCGGCCGCGGCCAGCACGTCCTGGGTGTCGATGCCCAGCCGCTGGAAGATCAGCGCGAACTCGTTCATCAGCGCGATGTTCGCGTCGCGCTGCGTGTTCTCGATGACCTTGGCCGCCTCCGCCACCTTGAGGCTGGAGGCGCGGTGCGTGCCGGCCGTGATGATGCGGCGGTACAGCGCGTCGACGAAGTCCGCCGCCTCCGGCGTGGACCCCGAGGTGATCTTGAGGATGTTGGTGAGCCGCCGCTCCTGGTCGCCCGGGTTGATGCGCTCGGGGCTGTAGCCGACGGTGAAGTCCTCGTTGTAGCGCAGGCCCGAACGCTTCTCGAGTTCGGGCACGCAGATCTCCTCGGTCGCGCCTGGGTAGACCGTCGATTCGTAGACCACGGTGTCGCCGCGCTTGAGCACGCCGCCGATCAGGCGGCTGGCGGCGATCAGCGGGTTGAAGTCCGGCCGCTTGTCGCCGTCCACCGGCGTGGGCACGGTGACGATGTAGACGTTGCGCTGGGCCAGCGCGGCGACGTCGTCGGTGACCGAGAGATGCTTCGCGGCGGCGAATTCCTGCGCGGTCGACTCGCCGTTGACGTCCTGGCCGTCGCGCAGGGCGCGGATGCGCGAGGGATTGATGTCGAACCCGACGGTGTCGAACACGCGGCCGAACTCGAGCGCCAGCGGCAGCCCGACGTAGCCCAGTCCCACGACGCCGATCCTCACGGTGTCCAGCTTGTGCATCGCTTCCTCACTTCAAAGGCAGGCCACGCGCGGGCGCGGCGGTGAAAACGTAGCCGGCGCGAGGCGCCCGCGGGCGGTCGCTTGGGCGCAAATCGGCGCGGGCACCGCTGTTCAGGCCCGCTACGGCTGTTCGGTTTCGTGAAGGAACGGCCGCCTTTCCGCGGATCGCGTCCGCTGCGTTCGAGCAGCCGGTCACGGTGCGGGCCACCGACCGGACCGCCGTGACGGTTATGTGACGGGGTGCGCTCAAGTATCTGTTCCTGCTGGGGATTCTGCGCGTTCCCGCCTTCCCCCGCAGGCGCTATCCCCCGTTCCCCTACATGCGTATTTCCCGTAAGTCGCTGGCCATCGCGGCCGGCAGCCTCGGCGTGATCCTCGCCGCCCAGGCGGCGCTCCAGCTCGCCAACACCCCTCCCACCGTCTCGATCTCGTCCCCCACCGCCGGCGCCTCCCTGCCGGCCGGCAAGACCGTCATCCTCGCCGCATCGGCGTCCGACGTCGACGGCCGCGTCCGCCGCGTCGACTTCTTCGTCGACGGCTCGCGCGTCGGCTACGACACCTCCGCGCCCTTCGGCGTCAACTGGACGCGCGCCACGACCGGCAGCCACACGGTGTACGCCGTCGCCAAGGACGACCGCTCGACGACCACGACGTCGGCGAAGGTGAGCTTCAGCGTCGGCACGGCCACCACGCCCGGCGGCAGCACCGACACCGTGGCGCCCGGCGTGCCGTCCGGCCTCGCCATGACCGCGCAGAACGAGAGCAGCATCTCGATCAAGTGGACGGCGTCCGCCGACAACGTCGGCGGCAGCGGCCTCGCGCGCTACGAGGTGTTCCGCAACGGCGCGTCGGTCGGCAGCAGTACCACCAACGCCTACACCGACAGCGCGCTCGCGGCCTCGACCGGCTACACCTACACCGTGCGCGCGGTGGACAACGCCGGCAACGCCTCCGCGCAGAGCGCGGGACTGGTGGCGAGCACGACGGCCGCCAACGTGCCGGCCGCGCTGTGGCACCGCGTCAACGGCTACTTCACCCAGTGGGGCATCTACAACAAGTACGTGCCGCGCAACCTCGAGACCACCGGCGTGGCCGCGCAGCTCACCCACCTCACCTACGCGTTCGGCAACGTGCGCAACAACCGGTGCGAAGTGGGCGTTCTGAAGGCCAACAACGCGAGCACGGGCGAGGGCGGTGACGCCTACGCCGACTACTCGCGCGTGTACGCCGCGGCCGAGAGCGTGGATGGCGTCGCCGACGTCGCCGGCGCCCCGCTGCGCGGCAACTGGAACCAGCTGAAGAAGCTCAAGGCCAAGCACCCGGGCATGAAGGTGCTGATCTCGCTGGGCGGCTGGAACTGGTCGCGTGGCTTCGCCAGCGCGGCGCGCCCGGAGAACCGCCAGGCGTTCGTGGCCTCCTGCATCGACGCCTACCTCCGCGGCAACCTGCCGGCCTTCGACGGCGCCGGCGGCGCGGGCGCGGCGGCCGGCGTGTTCGACGGCTTCGACATCGACTGGGAGTTCCCGGCGGCCTGCGGCGTGACCTGCGGCGGCCCCGAGGACACGGACAACTTCACCGGCCTGCTCGCCGAGTTCCGCAAGCAGCTCAACGCGATCCGGCCCGGCCTTGAGCTGACCGTCGCGGTCGGCGGCGGCATCGACAAGATCCGCGTGACGCGTCCGGAGCAGTACCACCAGTACCTCGACGCCATCAACCTCATGACGTACGACTTCCACGGCCCGTGGGACGCGAAGACGAACTTCCACACCGCGCTGTTCAACTCCAGCAGCGACCCGGCCACGGGCGATGCGGCGCTGTTCAACACCAACGACGCGGTGCAGGCGTTCCTGTCGCGCGGCGTGCCGGCGACGAAGCTCAACATCGGCATCGCGTCGTACGGCCGCGGCTGGACCAACGTCGGCGCCACCAACCACGGCCTGTTCCAGTCCGGCACGGCGGCCGCGGGCAGCCTGGAGCCGGGTATCGAGCGCTACGCGGTGCTGAAGGCGCTGGGCTGGCCGATGTACACCGACAGCTCGAGCAAGTCGCACTGGATCTACAACGGCACGACGTTCTGGAACTTCGACGATCCGACCACGATCGCCGACAAGACCGCCTACGTGCGCGTGCAGGGCCTGGCCGGTGCGTTCCTCTGGGACTTCAGCGGCGACGACACGCAGGCCTCGCTGGTGAACGCCCTCGCCGGCGGCCTGCGCTGACGGCAGGCACGCCCCAACCCGTTCTATCGCAGCGGCCGCCGGTGACTCCGGCGGCCGTTTCGTTTGCGGCCCGTGCCGGCCGTCGCGATACGCTGCGTGCTTCGCACCGTGTGCGCCCGGGCCCTTCCGATGCAGCAGGACGATCGCAGCCGTCGTCGCCGTTTCGCCGTGACCCGCCAGCGCGGCGGCGCGCTGGTGCTGCTGGTGGCGTTGTTCGCGCTGGTCGCGGCCGCGCGTAGCGGCCGTTACGACGCGGGGGTGGACCGCGCGGCGCGGCGCCTTGAAGCCGGCGTCCAGCACGTCACGGGGTTCGTGCGTCGCCATCTGGGCGGCTAGTCCGGCGCGCGCGCATCGCGATGCCGCTCAGGGCCCGGCGTTGGCCGGGCAGCGCTCGCGCCGCGCCTCGCAGAAGCGGTAACGCAGCTCCAGCCCGACGCTGCGGCCTTCGTAGCGCCCGAACTGGTTCAGGCGCTGGCTGTAGCCGACGCTGGCGACCAGCTGCCAGTGGCTGAAGATGCCGAAGGTGAACTGCGCGCTGAAATCCGCGGCGCGCTTCCAGCTGTCGAAGGTCTCGTCGCGCTGCACGCCGAGCGCGCCCTGCAGGAACAGCCCGGCGTCGTCGCCCAGCTTCACGTAGGCCGAGGCCAGCGGCGCGATGCGCTCGTAGCGGTCGGGGCTGTAGTAGCCGTCGCCCGGATTGCGCGAGTACGACTGCCACTCGGCCTGGCCGCCGATGTCCAGGTTGAGCCGGCCGTTGCGCACCACCGCGTGGCGGTAGTCGAGGTCGAGCGCGGTGCGGTGGTTGTCGTCGGTGAGGTGTTCGAAGGTGGCGTTGCCGCGCAGGTTGTCGCGCAGCGTCGGGCGCCAGTTGCCCGAGAGGGTCACGCCCTCGCGCAGCACGCCCAGCGAGACCGCGAGCGGCGAGGACAGCACGCGGTCGCGCTCGGCACGCACGCGCCAGCCGAACGCGTCGCTGGCCTGCTGCCCGAACTCGATGTGGCCGACCGTCTCGCCGTCGCCCGGATCGATGTCGGAGCGGCCGAGTTCGACCTCGAGCGCGGCATCCGGCGAGAAGGCATAGCGCGCGCCGACCAGCACGCGGCGTTCGTCCACCGAATCGCCGCCGGTGACCGGGCGCCACGGGCCGTCGATGGGGGCGGAGATCTCGCGCGACGTCACCTCCGCGAGCAGCCGCCACGGATCGCCGACGCGCACGTCCGCCTGCAGGCCGACGCTGCGGATCTCGATGTCGTCGGAATCGCGATAGACCGACACCGGCAGCGCCACGCTCGAGAACAGCGGCAGGCGCACCGCGCGCGCGAGGTCGCGCGTGTCCTTGCCGTCCGGCTTGGCGGCCTCTGCGGCCTCCAGCGCGGGCAGCGCCTCGTGCGGCCATTCGCCCTGCCGTGCGGCGAGCGCCTGCGTGTAGGCGGCGTCGTAGTCGGCGGGATCGGCGCCGTACGCCGCGGCGTTGAGCGCCAGCGACGCGTTGCGTCGACCCGCCCACGCGTAGATGCGCGCGCGCAGCGCCTGCGCTTCGGGCGAGTCCGGCGCGATCGCGTCGAGCGCCTCGATCGCCGCCGCGTAATCGCCGCTCCAGGCGAGGAAGCGCGCCCGGTCGAGCCGCGCGGCGCGATCGTCCGGGTGCGTGGCGAGGTACGCGTCCATCAGCCGGATGCCTTCGCCGGTGCGTCCGGCCCAGGCCGCCTCGCGTGCCTGCTGGTCCAGGCCGGCCGGCGGCGCGGTGTCCTGGGCGAATGCGGACGATGTCGCGAAGGCCAGCAGAAGCCCGGCGGCCGTCGCGATGGAATGGATGCGGAGGGTAGAAGTCACTTGCGCCATTTCCGGTTCCCTGTGATCCAGAGATCGGTCGCGAAGCGTCCGATCGTCACCATGTCCCACAGCATCAGCAGGTAGCGCAGCGGCGTCACCAGGATGCCCTTGACCAGGGCGGCCAGCCGCTCGCCCTTCGATACCGACACCAGCACCGCGAGCGAGACGACGAGCTCGGCGACCATCGTGACCACGAGCGGCTCCCACATGCGCAGGATCGCCATGATGATGATCGCGGTGGGGAAGCTGATCTTCTCGAACGCGGACAGGAACATCGTCCAGCCGATCGGGCGGCCGTAGCGCTGGGTGAACGCGTCGCCGAACGGCTGGCGGTACTGCTCCTTGTGGATGCGCAGGTCCTCGACCCGCTCCGCTTCGCCGCTCGCGCGGTCGCGCCGGCGCGTGGCCGCGCGCCGGAACACCCGGAACGGCGTTCGCAGCAGCGAGTCGAAGTAGTAGCAGCTCTGCAGGAACGAGGACGACCACAGGTAGGTCTGCCGCGGCAGCCGCTGCACCTCGGGTTCCTCCGAGCGCGCGAGCACGTCCTGCAGCTGGATGTTGCGGTAGCCCTCGTTGGTGAGGGCGAAGCCGATGAAGATGTCTTCGGAATTGGTGAGGTCGTCGCCGAACAGCGGCTCGTACTTGTCGAACAGGTCCTTGATGTACTCGCGCCGGTACGCGACCGCGCAGCCCACCGGGTTGGTGATGGTGCCGAAGAACACCATCTGTCCCTTGTAGACGAAGCGCTGCAGGAACTGGTACAGGCAGTCGCGGTACATGTTGGTGACGCCCCACCAGATCGAGTTCAGCAGGCCGCGCCGGGCATGCGGATCGTCGTAGGCCGGGGCGCCGTGCCAGAGCTTGAACGCGTCGGTTTCCGACAGCGCATGCCGGTCCTTGGCGCGCATCGGCAGGATGGTGCCGCAGGCGCTGGCGATGCCGGCGCCCTGGTAGAGCTCCTCTACGCAGCGCTCGATGTACTCGGGCGATTCGAGGAACGTGTCGCCGTCGAGGATGAACTCGACGTCCGAGTCGAACTCGCGCGACTGCCGCTTGATCGTCGGCGTCTTGCCGATCGATTTCTGGCGTTCGATCACCGTCAGGTCGAGGCCCGCCGCCGCGGCGTATTCGCGTGCGCGCGGCACGGTGAGGTCCTTCGCGCCGTCCTCGACGAGGATGATGTTGCGCGGCCTGAGTGTCTGCCTCGCCAGCGAGGCGAGGCAGTGCACGATGTTGTCTTCTTCGCGATAGGCGGGAATCACCACGTCCACGACGGCGGTACGCCAGTCGAAAGCAGGATTGGGGACGACCTTGTCCGGCCCCCTGAGGAGGCCGATGGCACTAAGCAGCGTATTCGGGCTGATTACGAACCACGGTGCGGTCGCCATCGTGTCCCCTTTGCTCGGCGTGGTGGCTGTGGGCCTCCTGGCGAGCGAGCGCCACGAGGTGGTCGATCGTGTCTTCCAGCGTGTAGCGGTGCTTGAACCCGGTGAGCGCGCGCAGGCGAGAGAGATCCGGGCGGCGGCGGCGGATGTCCTCGAAGTCCTCGCCGTACGCCTCGCGCAGCGGCACGTCCTTGATCGACGACCGGCTGCCCGAGCGCTGGATCACCAGCTCGGCGAGGTCGCGGATGCTGATCTCGCGGTCGTTGCCGACGTTGGCCACGACGGTGTCGCGGCCGGCGCGCGTGGCGAGGCTCTCGAGCGCGACGACGGTGTCGCGCACGTCGCAGAACGAGCGCGTCTGGTCGCCACCGCCGAACACGGTGATCGGCTCACCGCTGACCGCCTGCTGCACGAACCGCGGCACCACCATGCCGTAGCGGCCGACCTGGCGCGGACCGACCGTGTTGAAGAAGCGGGCGATGACCGCGGGGATGCCGAAACGCTGCGCATACGACATGCCCAGCGCCTCGTCGGCGATCTTGCTGACCGAGTAGCCCCAGCGCGTGCCGGCGCGCGAGCTGACCGTGAGGTCCTGGTCCTCGCGCAGGATCTGCTCGTCGTTGTGGCCATACACCTCGGAGCTCGAGGCCAGCACGACCTGCGGCTTCCAGCCGCCGTCGCGCGCGGCGCGCAGCAGGCGCTCGCAGCCGGCGATGTTGGTGGCGAGCACCTTGGTCGGTTCGGCGATGACGCGGTAGACGCCGACGACGGCGGCCATGTGGTAGATGCGATCGGCCCAGCCGACCGCATGGTCGAGCCGGTCCCAGGTCAGGACGTCGGCATGGTCGAAACGAAAGAGCGGGTTGTCCCGGTGCGGTTCGACGTTGGCGAACACGCCGGTCGAAAGGTCATCGACGACGTGGACCTGGTCGCCCTTGGCGAGGTGCAGGTCGACGAGATGCGACCCGATGAAGCCTGCGCCTCCGGTGATCAGAACGTGCATGGGATGTCTCCCCTCAGATGGCCGGACAGCGAAGCTAAACTGTGATCCCGTTCGCAGTGTAATCGTCGGTAAGCGAACATGCACCTTAGTGAAGCCACGGTGATCCGGCGATTCCCGGCAGCGGCCGGCGCGAGCATGCGTTGCGAGCGTGCACCGCGGATTTCCCGGCATGCGTTATCGGTTTTTGCGCGTAACGGACGGCAAAAGACCGGCGCCCGGCCGCACCGAATCGGCCGGTTCATCGTCTCGTCCGTTGGTCGGATCAGGTCGGCGCGGGCCCGCCGACGCTCGCGGGCCCGGCCGATGCGGACGGTCGGTCGCAGCACGGCAAGCGCGCGTCGCATGGGCCCGTATGGGCGTGTCGATCAGAACGTGATCGGCAGCCGCACCATCAGCGTCGTGTCGGGCGTGTCGCGCGTGACGCCGACGCCGAGCGATACGTTGAGGCTCATGCGGTCGTTGAAGCGGTACGAACCGCCCAGCAGCAGCGTGCCCAGCATGACGCGCACCGAGCCCGGCAGCGGCTCGCCGTTCTGCTCGGTGCGGTCGACGATCGAATGGTCGTAGCCGATCGAGATCGCCGCCTTCTCGTTGAGCGCGAGGCCGAGGCCGACGTTGAAGCCGAGGATGTCGCCGGCCTTGATGTCGCCCAGCGGCTCGGTGGTGGTCTGCGGGAACCCTTCCGGGGCGCCGGTCAGCACCGTGCGCGACACGTTGCTGCGCTTGAAGTTGTGCAGATAGCTGAAGCTGCCGAAGAACACCACCGGATCCGACGCGTACAGCCACGTCACGCCCGGCTGCAGCGACTGGAAGCCGCTGCCGGTCGGCAGCTCGAGCGGCAGCCCGGTGCCGGTCGCGTTCTCGACGCAGCGCGTCACGCAGTCCGTGGTCACCTCGAACAGGTCGCGGCCCGTGCGCGCCTTGTAGCGCAGCCAGCCGACCCAGAACGCCTTGTCGGGGCCGCCGCGATTGAGCTGGAAGCGCGCGGTCATCTCGACGTCGCCGATGCCGCTGCCTTCGCTGTTGAACACCTTGTCGGTGGCGCTGCCGGTGAAGATCTCGCGGCTGATGGTGTCGGTGTACGTGTACACGTACGGCACCTTCGCCTCGAGTTCGAAACGGTTGGTGATGCCGAAGCGGCCGGTGAGTGCGGCGGTCGCGGTGGTGGTCTTGACCTGGCGCACGTCGATCAGGCCGATCAGGATCGCCGGGATGATCGTGTAGCCGATCAGCGCGACGCGATCGTTGGACGAATAGCCCACCTGCAGCGACGGCTCGAGCACGAACCTGCCGCGCGGAGTGAGCACGCCCGGCTGCTCGAAGATCTGCGCGAGCTGCGGGCGCGTGCTTTCCTCCGTGGGCGCGCGACCGACCGGCGTCGGCTGCGTCTGCGCCTGCGGATTCATCGTCGGCAGGTTGCCGCCGCCGGCGGTCGTCTGCGGTTCGGGCGACATCGCATCGAGCGTCGCCGCCGCCGACACCACGCCGGTCGCGGTCGCGGCCGCGCCGGCCAGCGACGGCGCCTGCGCGCCCTCGCCGCGCAGGTCGTCGAGTTCGCGCTCGTGCAACTGCTCGCGCAGCTCGGCGATGTCCTGCGACTGCGCGTCCAGCGTCTGCTTCAGCGTCGACAGCTGGGCCGCCTGCGCCTTGACGAGGTTTTCGAGCTGGGTGATGCGATCCGGTGCCGCGTCCTGCGCGTGGGCGTGGCCCGCGCAGAGGAGCGAAACGGAGGCGGCGAGGGAGAGACAGCGGAGCGACTGCGGCATCGGCGTCCTCATCGATGGCTCACGGCGACCCGCCGATACGCAGCGCGTCGCTCAACGTCTGGTTGAAGTTCAGGTTCTGCAACAGGGTCAGCGTATTCACGGCCGTGTGAAGGGTCGTCGACGCCTGGATCTGCTGGCCGTCCAGCGCGTTCTGGATCACCAGCGACCCGACCCCCGGGTGCAGCGACGTGCCGCCGCCGACCTGGATCGTCTGGCCCTGCGTCAGCGCGGAGAGCTGCTGCGCCTGGTCGGCGGTCATCCGCGACAGGTCGGGGATGTCGATCCGCTGCGACACGATCAGCTGGCCGTTGACGGCGACCGTGCGCTCGAGGCCGAACGCGATCGACATGCCGCCGGGCAGCGCGTAGCCACCGCGCAGTGCGTCGAGGTGTTCGACGGGGACGGGCGTGCCCAGGTCGCCGGCCCGGGCGGGCGTCGCGAACACGAGCACGGTGAAGAGGAAAGGGGCGAGCAGGGCGGGCAGGCGCATCAGAAGTCTCCCGGTCCACGTTTCGGCATGACGATGTTCTGCAACCCCTGGCGCTGGATGCCGACGTCCAGCGGCGCCGGCGGCGCGGTGCGCCAGTCGGCGGGGTGGTTGAACTGGGCCAGCTCGCGGCGGTTGTGCACCACGAAGAGCAGGCGGTTGTCCCACAGGCGTTCGAACTGGCGTCGCGGCAGCGCGCGCGTACCGCGGGCCGGGTCGCCCACCAGCACGCGATCGCCGCGCAGGCCCTTCACCACCACGAAGTGGCGATAGCCCTTGTCGTTGAGCAGCACGATGGCCGGCAGGCCTTCCTCGGCGAGCTTCTCGAGCGGCAGCTTGAAGCCGTCGGCCTGGAAGCCCTTCGACGCGAGGTAGCGCCGCATGTCGAGCAGCGAGAAGCCTTCGCGACGGATCTTCTGCACGTTGCCCTTGGCGAACATGTCGCGGAAGACGTCGGCTTCCGACACCGGCAGGCCGTACTGGTACGTCAGCAGCGTGGCGGTGGCCGCGGAGCCGCAGCTGAAGTCGAACCGCTGGCGCACGGTCGTCCTGAAGCGCGCTTCCTTGAGGCTGGTCACCGGCACCGAGTAGGTCGCGCCCGGTGCGCGCAACTCGAGGTTGCTGGCCGCCGTCGTGGCGGGCGCCCCGCAGGCGAGCAGGAGCAGCAGCGGCAGGATCGGCCTCATGGCGTGGGCGAGAACAGCACGCTGACCACGGTGCTGTTCTGGATCAGCACGTTGTTGCCGCTGTTCTGGATCACCGTCGACAGGCCCGCGGCGTTGCCGAACGCGCCGCCATCCATGAGGTTGCCGCCGCTGATCGTATTGATGGCGGCATTGCCGTCGACGTTGCCGTTGACGTCGGATACGTTGGTGATCGTGGTCTTGGTCTCGGTGCCGCCGCGCATGTCGTCCAGCGCGTCGCCGGGCACGGCGGTGCCGAGCGTGGCGTCGCGGGTGACCGCATCATCCGCGGGGACGCCGGCGTCGACCGTCGGCACGGGCACGTCGACGGCCACGAACGGCACCGATGGAAGCGACTGCGCCGCAGCGGGAAGCGCGAGCAGGTTGATGGCGGCGATCGCGAGGACCGCGGGCGTGGACATCCGCATGGGCTGTCTCCCTGTGGGAACGTGTCCACCGGTCGGCGGACGGAACCGGCGGGGCCGAAGCCCCGCCGGTGACAAGGAACCGAAGCGATGCGCCGCCGGAGCGGCGCATCCACGCCCGGTCTCAGTGGCCCAGGTTCAGGTTGGCCTGCACCGTCACGCCCTGCTGGATCAGCGACATCGCACCGCTGTTCTGGCCGACCACCATGATGCCGGCGGCCGCATTGGACGAGCCGTTCATCTGGTTGGACATGTCGAACGCACCCGCGTCGGCCGAGGCCACGCCGCCGATGCCGCCCGCGGCGCCGTCGCCGCCCGCCGCCGAGGCGGTGCTGGTCCCCGCGCCCGAGCCCGCGCCGCCCGTGTTCCCGCCGCCCGTGCCCGCGCCGCCCGTGTTCCCGCCGCCCGCGCCGCCGGCGCCGCCGACCGACGCGGTGGTGTCGCCGCCACCGACGGCGCTGTTATCGGAGTCGTCGCTGCTGGTGCCGCCGGCGGCATACGAGCCGCCGTCGTCGCCGCCGCGCGCACCGCGGGCGGAGCCGCCGCGGCCGTTGGCGCCTTCGGCCTCACCGCCGGAGCCGTAGCCCTTGCCATACGAGTCCGAGTACGCACTGCCGCCACGGCCGCCACGGCCGCCGTTGGCGTCGCCCTCGTTATAGGCGCTGTTGCCGACATAGCCGAAGCCGTTGCCGCTCACCGTGCCGTCCAGCGCGGTGGTGGCGACGACCGTGTTCACCGTCGTCGAGTTGTCGTTGAACGAGTCGTGCAGCGACTGGTCGGTGTTGAAGGAGTGATGCGCCGACATGTCGGTGTTGAACGAGTCGTTCGCCGAGTTGTCGGAGTTGTCGTTGGTGGAGTTGTCGGAATAGTCGTTCTGCGAGTCGTTCATCGAGTTGTCGGTGTTGAACGACCGGTGGGCCGAGTTGTCCGTGTTGAACGAATCGGTCGCGTCCTGGGCGAAGGCCGGCGCGGCGAAGCCGAAGGCCACGGCGATCGAAGCGGCAATGAGTGTCTTGCGCATGTGCGGTTCTCCTGGAGGTAGCGAAAAGCTGGGGAGGAAAGCGCCCTTCGCGGACGCAACGCCCTCCTCGCATATCGCGTGCCAACACGTGACCGTCGTCACAAAAGGCCGAGCTTGCCGCCAAATGAACGTTTCCGCGCGCGCAGCTGAATCGTTGCGTTCGTCCTTGCGTCGCGCAGCGGGAAATCGCTGCGCCGCTTCGGACAAATTTGCCGGCCGGCAGCGGTACGAACGCCGAATGCGCCGACCAACGACACGCAACACGCGCGCAGGCCGCTGAAATGCCGGACGCAGGCGCAGCGACGCACGTGTGCGGAAGACGGTCGCTTACGAACAACGGCAGTCGGCATGCTTTCGACTGCCTGCGGTGCATGTCCGGTCGCGCGCGACCGTCAGTCCGGTGGCCGGGTCTCTCACCCCGCCGGCAGCGCCGATGCGTCGCGGATCACCCGCAGCGCGGCCTTGATCGGCCGGCCGCGCGCGCGCAGCAGGTCGCGCTGCGCCTTCCAGTCCGGAAAGCGCTGCTCGACTTCCGCCCAGAACGCGGCGGAGTGATTGGCCTGGATGAGGTGGCAGAGCTCGTGCACGAGCACGTACTCGAAGGCCGCCGGCGGCGCGAGCACGAGCGCGAGGTCCAGCCGCATGCGGTCGTCGGCCGCCAGCGAGCCCCAGAGCGACGTCAGCGGCCGGATCTGGATCGACGCCGGCGCGCGCGGCAGCGACGGCAGGTACGTCGGCAACCAGCGGCCGACGTCGGCGCGTGCCTCGGCGAGGTAGAAGTCGCCGATCGCCTTGCGCACGGACGCATCCGACGCGGCGGATGGCAGCGTCACCGCGATGCCGCCATCGCCCGCCTGCACGCGCAGGAAGCGGCCGTCGATCCACTGCAGCGGCACGTCGACGCCGCGAAGCGGCAGCGTGCTGCTTTCACCGACGCGCAGCGGCTGCACCTCCCCGAAGGTGTGATGGACCTGACCCGCGAGCCAGGCCGCGTGTTCCTCGACGAACGCACGCACGCGACGGTCGCTCGCGCGCGGCGGCGCGGTCACGCGGACGCCGCGCTCGGTCACCGCCAAGCGCAGGCCACGCACGCGCGCGTTGTCGACGCGGCGCACTTCGACCACGCGGCCGTCCGGCAGCGCGAGCGGCAGCACCGCCGCGCGCACGGGCGCGGGCGTGGCGACGCGGGGCGGCCGTGCGCGGAAGAACATCGCGCGGTTACGCCTCCACCTTCGACAGCTTCAGCGCGGGCTCCAGCACGCTGAACAGCCGGCGCAGCTCGTGGCTCATCAGCGCGAAGCGCGCCTCGAGCTCGGCGCGCAGGTCCTCGCGCTCGGTGTTTTCCAGCGAATCGACCGCACCATCGAGCAGCTTGAACTTGCGGATGACGAGATCCTCGCCGAGCACGAAGCTGACGTGGTCGTCGAGGTTGAGCGCGAGCCGCGTGACCTGCTTGCCGCTCTGCAGGTGCTTGTCGATCTCGGCGTTCTTCTCTAGCTCCATTCGCTGGCACTTCACCACCGCGCCTTGGTCGAGTGCGTCGCGCAGCTCGCATTCATCGCCCATCGACAGGCCGTCCGGCAGCGCTTCGCCGGCCAGCCAGCCGGTCAGCACCGAGCGCGGCGCGACCTCGGCATTGAGCGGCAGCGCGGGGAAACTGCCGAGCGCCTTGCGGATCTCGCTGACCACGCTCTCGCCGGACTTCTTGCTCGACGTGTCGATGGCGACGATGCCCTGCTTCATGTCGAGGATCGCGTCGGTGCGGGTCGGGCGCACGAACGCGCGCGGCAGAAGCTCGGTCACCAGCTCGTCCTTCAGGCGCTTGCGCGTGCGGCCGCCGGGGCGGCGCCCTTCCTTCTGTTCGATCTCATCGAGCTTCTTCTGCAGCAGGTCGTTGACGACCGCGCCCGGCAGCAGGCGGTCCTCGCCACCGACGGCGAGCCAGTAGGCCTCGTCGAGCATGTGCTTGAGGCCTTCGGTGTCGCGGCCGAAGGGCGAGATGAAACCGCGCGTGGAGAGTTCCATCGGGCCGACCGGGCGCAGCGCGCATTCGGCGAGGCCGGCGTCGAAGGCCTCGAGCTGCAGGGTGGTGGGGAAGCGGAAGAGGGTGACGTTGCGGAAGAACATGCGTGGGGTTTTCTCGTGTGGTCGAAACGCGTTGCGGGTTACGCGCTTGGGATCGAATCAACTGCGTTTCGTGCGCTGGCGCGCCCGAGTCACTTTTCTTTGCTGGCACAAAGAAAAGTAACCAAAAGAAAGTGCCTTCCCCGATCAGGTCTACAGCGTCGCGATCGGATCGACGATCGCCGGCGGTCGGACTCGGCATCCTGCCTCGGCCGACCGCGGCGCACATCCATGTGCGCCGCCTTCGGGCCGGTGAGGGTGTCACCGGTCGGAGATTGGAAAAGCGGTCTGCGTCAGGCTTCGCCCTCCTCGGGCGCGCCGGCGAGCCATGCATGCGCATCCGGCATCGGGGCGTCGCCACTCCGGCCGAGGGCGAGGAAGTCGAAGAGCTTCGGGTCGCTCAGCTGCGAGGGCCGGATGTCGCCGAGCGCACGCGCGATCGTCTCGATGCGGCCGGGCGATTCGCGCTCCCAGGCGTCCATCATCCGCTGCACCTGCTTGCGCTGCAGGTTTTCCTGCGAGCCGCAGAGGTTGCACGGGATGATCGGGAAGCCCTTCGCCTCGGCGTACGCGGCGATGTCGTCTTCCTTGACGTAGGCGAGCGGGCGGATCACCACGTGCCTGCCGTCGTCGCTCTGCAGCTTCGGCGGCATGCCCGACAGCTTGGCGTGGAAGAACAGGTTGAGGAAGAACGTGGCGATCAGGTCGTCGCGGTGATGGCCGAGCGCGATCTTGGTGAAGCCTTCCTGCTCGGCGTACGTGTACAGCGCACCGCGCCGCAGGCGCGAGCACAGCGAGCACATCGTCTTGCCCTCGGGCACGACGCGCGTCACCACCGAATACGTGTCCTGCTCGAGGATGTGGTACTTCACCCCGATCGATTCGAGATACGCAGGCAGCACGTGCTCCGGGAAGTCGGGCTGCTTCTGGTCGAGATTGACCGCGACCAGCTCGAAGTTCACCGGCGCCTTCTTCTGCAGCTGCAGAAGGATGTCCAGCATCGTGTAGCTGTCCTTGCCGCCGGACAGGCAGACCATGACCTTGTCGCCGTCCTCGATCATGCCGAAGTCGGCGATCGCGCGGCCGACCTGGTGACGGAGGCGCTTGGCGAGCTTGTTGGCCTCGTGCTGCGCGCGCCGGGCGCGCGGCGGCAGGGGTTCGGCGAGGGGAATGACGGGCAGTGCGACGGTGCTCATGCCGTGCATTCTACGGGGCGGCCGTCGCGCGGCCTGAGCGCGTTCAGTCGCCGGGCTGCTCGCGACCGCCACCGCCCGCGCGCTAAGCTCGCGGCATGAACGACGGCCGCGACCCCGCCGACATCGCCCGCCAGCTGGCCGACCTGCGCCAGCAGCACCGCGACCTCGACCTCGCCGTCGACGGGCTCAAGCACGCGCCGGTGCGCGACGAACTGGCCCTCACGCGGCTCAAGAAGCGCCGGCTGCAGCTCAAGGACTGCATCGCGCGGCTGGAGTCGTCGCTGATTCCCGACGAGCCGGCCTGAGCGGGCTCAGGGCGCCGGCGCCGGGTCCGGCCGGCTCGCCGCCTCGGGGCTCACCTTCTCGATCGAATGCCGCAGCTCGCGGCCGAGGATGAACTTCGCGTCCTTCGCCCACGCGTCGAGGCGCTCGTCGAAGGTGAGCTTGCCGTTCTCGTCCGCCCACACCAGCCGCAGCTCCCGCAGCTTGGCGATGAAGCCGCGGAACAGCGACTTGTCGAAGAACTCCGGCGCGGCCGGCGCGTACAGCAGCGACAGGCGTTGCGCCGCGAGGTGGCAGAGCGTCTCGAGCTCGCCCGCGCTGAGCGTGCCGGCGCCGTTCTTCACCAGCACGCTGATGGCGATGTAATAGCGCTCGAACGCCTGCTGCAGCGAGTGGCCGATGGCGCGTAGGCGGAACACCTCGTCCGACTGGCTCGCACTGCGCGAGAGCTGCTCGCCGTCGTCGTCGTCGCGCCGGCGCAGCAGGCCTTCGGCCTCGAACACGTCGACCGTCGCGCGCAGGCGTTCGACGAACTCGTCCTCGGTCCACGGCAGGAACAGCTCGGACTGCAGGAAGGGATACACACTGCGACCCAGGCGCAGAACCGCCGACAGGTTCATGCGGCGGTTGTGCTGGAAGCAGCACGCCACCCAGCCGGCCGCGGTGAACAGGTGCAGCACGTTGTTGCGGAAGTAGCTGAGCAGGACCGCCATTTCCTCCTCGACCTCCAGCACGTCGCCGAGCGGATGCTTGACGCGCATCAGCACGCCGATCTCCTCGCCGTGCGCGACGATTTCCTCCGGCGTGTGCGGCGTCACGGTGACGCGGTCGGAGTACGGCAACTGCGCCAGCAGCTTCTTGGACAGCGCGATCTGCGCCAGCAGGTCGGCCTCGCTCATCGCGTGCTTCGGCGTCGACAGCAGCGCGAGCGCGAGCAGGCAGATGGGGTTCACGTCCGCGGCTCGGTTGATGTTGACCTGGATCTTCTGCGCCAGTGCGTCGACCGTCTCCGCCAGCCACGCGGGCTTGGCGTCCTCCGGCACCGGGCGGCCGTCCCATTCGGGGGCCTTCTCCGCGAGCACGTCGCCAAGCCGGATCGGCTCGCCGAAGTTCACCACCACCTGGCCGTAGTTGCTGCTCAGCACCTTCGGGATGCCCATGAGCAGCGACCAGATCGATTCCTTTTCCTTCGGCTTGCCCGACAGCTCGTCGAGGTAGCTGCGGCCTTCCATCAGCTTCTCGTAGCCGATGTAGATCGGCTGAAACAGCACGGGGCGGGTGGGCGCGCGCAGGTAGGCGCGAAGCGTCATCGCCAGCGAGCCGCCCTTGGGCTGCAGCAGTCGGCCCGTGCGCGAACGGCCGCCCTCGATGAAGTACTCGATCGAGTAGCCGCCGGCCACCAGCTGCGCCATGTACTCGCGGAACACCGCCGAATACAGCGCGTTGCCGCGGAAACTGCGCCGCGCGAAGAACGCGCCGCCCTTGCGAAGGAACGTGCCCACCACCGGCAGGTTGAGGTTGACGCCCGCGAAGATGTGCGGCGGCACGATGCCGCGCGTGTAGAGCAGGTAGCTCAGCAGCAGGTAATCCATGTGGCTGCGGTGCGAGGGCACGTAGACCACCTCGTTGCCGGGCGCGTCCTCCTTGAGCTTGTCGAGGTGGTGCACCAGCACGCCGCGGTAGATGCGGTTCCACACCGGCTGCAGCAGGAAGCTCGCCGAGCGCACCACCGGATGCGAATAGTCCGCCGCGATCTCGTACGCATAGGCATGCGCCTTCTTCCAGGCCTCGGCGGCGCTGGTGCCGTCGCGACGCGCCTGGTCGGCGATCGCGTCGCGCACGCTGGGCGAGCCGAGCACCTGGTCGACCAGCAGGCGCCGCGTCGATAGGTCCGGCCCGATCACCGCAGTGCGGATACGGCGGAAGTGCGTGCGCAGCACGCGCGAGAGCTTGCGCACCGTGCGCTCGGGCGGCAGGCCCTCGTCGGCGATGGCGCGCAGGCTCACCGGCGGCGCGAAGCGCACGTAGGTTTCGCGGCCGTTGAGGGCGATCGACAGCAGGCGGCGGAAGCGGCCGACCAGCTGCCAGTTTTCCGAGAACAGCACCGAGAACCAGCCGCTCGACTTCTCCGGCGCGCGGCCGACGAAGATCGACACCGGCACCAGCGCGATGTCGAGCGTGGGATCGGCGCGGTGCGCCTGGATCAGCCGCGCCAGCGATTCGGAGTGCGACTTGCCGTTCGGCATCGCCGGCCGCTCGATCACGCCGGGGATGTTCGGGATCGGCGCGATCGGCCCGACGTTGCGGCGCGACAGCGCGACGTACGCGCGCCCGCGGCCGGTGGGATCGCCGGGCAGCGGCTTGAGCGGCGACGGCAGGCCGGCCTCGAGGCAGGCGCGGTCGAGGATCAGTGCGTTCGACAGGCCGTAGTCCTCGAGCACGTAGCAGACCGGGCGGCCCTGCCACTCGGGCACGTGCTCGGCCGGTGCGGCCGGCTCGATCTTGAGCGCGACCCAGGGCGCGAGCAGGCGCCCGAGCACGCGAGCCCACAGCGGGCGCGCCGACGCGTCGCCGCGGGGCGGACGTGGCGGCGGCGGGGACGCCAGCAGCGCGTCGGCGGGCGTGGCGCCGGGCATGGGAAGATCGGGCTGGGCGGGATCGGGTTGCGGCATGGGGGGCTCTACGGCCGATGCCGCGGGCGTGTCGGGGGGCGTCGTGTCGTGCTGCGGCGGCGGTGGGGGCGCGTCCGGGACCGGCAGGGGCGTCTGCTGGGCCATCGCCGGCATTATGCCCAAGCGGGTTCATGCGTCCCGGACGCAGGCCACAGCCGGGACGCGGCGGACGGCGGGCAAAGAAAAAGGAGGCCGCGAGGCCTCCTCCAAACCCGGCCGGAGCCAGGGGGACAACAACGATTGGACAGTGCCGGTCGAACCGGACGCGAACAGCTTAATAAATCGTTATTCCTAAAGCAATAGCGGCGGAAGTAACGCTAAGTGCTTGAATCTTTGGAGCAGCCGGCACTGTCCCTTCCAATGCCCTCCAACGCAAAGCACTCGGAGGAGCGGCCACTCCGCGACCTACCAGAAACCGAAACTGCGCCGCAAGTCACGCATTCCACTCGACAGCCCCCGTCAGCGCCACGTATACAGCCGACACCGCGGGATACGCCGCGGCGCGGTGACGCCAGGACGGCGGCCACCGGCTTTCACGACCAGGGGAAAACCATGAAGACCTGTACCACGCGCACCGCCCGCGGCGGCCTCGCGCGCTCGCTGCTTTCCGGCGCCGTCGCCGCCACGCTCGCCCTCGGCTTCATGCCGGTCGCCGGCGCCCAGCAGGCCGATCCCGGCAAGGCCGGCACTCCGGACAGCTGGATGACCGGCGAATTCCAGGCCGACTGGGGCCTGGCCGCCATCAATGCGCAGTACGCCTATGCCCGCGGCCTGACCGGCAAGGGCATCCGCCTCGGCATCTTCGACAGCGGCGTCGCGCTCGGCCACGACGAGTTCGCCGGCAAGCAGACGCGCGGCATCACCATCGCCGACCTGCTGCGCGACGGCAGCCTGTGCACCAACACCACCGCACTCACCGGCGACGACGCGTGCTTCCGCTCGAACGGCGGGCAGGTCGCGGTGGACTACTTCGAGTACACCGACGAAGACCGCGCGCTGGTCCAGTACCTCACGGACATCGGCTACTTCTACGACTGGGTGCCCGAGTACCTCGAGTCACTGGCCGGCTTCCATTACGGCACGCACGGCACGCACGTCGCCGGCACCATGGCCGGCAACCGCGACGGCCAGGGCACGCAGGGCGTGGCGTTCGGCGCCGACTTCAGCGCGGCCCGCCTGTTCTCGAACACGTACCAGGACCTCTACTCGCTGCTCGGCGTGCAGGGTGGCCAGAACTACGCCATCGGCCCGGACAGCAGCGCCGTGCAGAGCATGTATGAGCAGATGGCCGCGCAGGGCGTGCGCGCCATCAACCACAGCTGGGGCCTGAGCCAGGAACCGGACAACGCGGCCGACATGGACGCGCTGTACAACCTCGAAGGCGTGCCGGAGTACTTCCAGACCTACGCCGATCCGTCGCTCAACGACCACATGCTCCAGGTCTTCGCCGCGGGCAACAACTACGGCGCGATCGCGGGCATCTACGCCACGCTGCCGCGCTGGGTCGAGGGCCTCGACAAGTACTGGCTGAGCGTCGTCAACATCAACGACACCGGCGAGATCGACGAGAGCTCGAGCATCTGCGGCCTGAGCAAGGACTGGTGCGTCACCGCGCCGGGCACCGACATCGCCTCCACCGTCGTCGGCGGCGAGATCGAGGGCACCGTGCAGCGCGATGCCGACGGCAACGTCATCGGCCTCGACGTCACCGCCGAACACCCGGAGTACGGCTACGGCTACATGACCGGCACGTCGATGGCGGCGCCGCACGTCACCGGCGCGCTCGCACTGCTGATGGAGCGCTTCCCGTACCTCGACAACCCGCAGATCCGCGACATCCTGCTCACCACCGCCACGGACCTCGGCGAGGCGGGCGTGGACGAGATCTACGGCTGGGGCCTGATCGACCTCAAGAAGGCGATCGAAGGCCCGGGCCTGCTGCGCGTCGATACCGACGTCGTCATGAACCGCATGGCGGGCGGCATCAAGACCTGGTCGGGCCTGGCCTGGGACGACTGGACCAACGACATCGGCGGCCCCGGTCGCCTGACCAAGTCGGGCATCGGCTGGCTGCGCCTGTCGGGCGACAACCGTTTCGCCGGCGCCACCGTGAAGCAGGGCGTGCTCGAACTGACCGGCGACAACGCGCTTTCGGCCGCGACCAACGTGGACGGCGGTGTGCTGATCGTCGGCGGCAGCCTGCGCGGCAGCGCGCTGACCGTGAACAACGGCGGCATCGCGACCGTCGACGGCACCGTGGCGGGCGCGGCGACGCGCATCAACGCGGGCGGCCGCCTGAGCGGCCACGGCACGCTGGCCGACCTCGCCGTGTACGGCACGATCGCGCCGGGCAACAGCATCGGCACGCTCCACGTCAGCGGCAACTACGTGCAGGGCGCGGGCTCGGTCTTCGAGGCCGAACTCGGTGCGAACGGCGCCTCCGACCGCATCGCGGTCGCCGGCACCGCGCAGCTGCAGGGCGGCACGGTGCGCCTCTACGGCACGCCGGGCGTGTACCTCGTCGGCCAGAACTACACGCTGCTCACCGCCGCGGGCGGCCTGACCGGCCAGTTCCAGTCGCTCGACCGCAGCGCGTTCTCGCCGTTCCTGAAGTTCGACCTCGGCTACGGCGCGAACGCGCTCAGCCTGGCGGTCAGCCGCGGCATGGCCTTCGCCGCCGCCGGCACCACCGCCAACCAGCGCGCCGTGGGCGCGGCCGCCGACGCGATGACCGCCGGCACGCCGCTGCTCAACACGCTGACCCAGCTGTTCCCGGCGCAGGCGCAGGTCGCGTTCGACCAGCTCGGCGGCGAGGCGCATGCGAGCACGCGCGGCGTGCTGGTCGATACCAGCCGCCACGTGCGCGAGGCCGCGCTCGCGCGCAGCTTCACGCAGGCCGCGCCCGACGCGCATGCCGACGGCACCACGTCGGTCTGGGCCGAGGGCCTCTCGACCGGTGGCCACGTCAATGCGGACGGCAACGCCGCGCGCATCGAGGCGCAGGGCAGCGGCCTGTTCGTCGGCGTCGACCACGCGTTCGCGGGCGGCTGGACCGTCGGCGGCCTGCTCGGCAGCGCGCGCAACGACCTCGCGGTGGCCGACCGCGGCAGCCGCGGCGACTCGCAGGATCGCCACCTCGCCGTGTACGGCGGCGGCCGCCTCGGCGGCTTCGGCGTGAAGGGCGGGCTGGCGTACGCGACGCACGACATCGACATGCGTCGCCGCGTCGCGTTCCCGGGCCTGGACCAGACGCTGACCTCGACGCACGACGCCAAGACGCTGCAGGGCTTCGTCGAGGGCAGCTGGCGCTTCGACGGCGGCCACTGGTCGGTCGAGCCGTACGCGCAGTTCGCGCACGTGCGCGTGGACGCGGACCGCTTCGCCGAGCAGGGCGGCAGCGCCGCGCTCACGGTGGAAGGCGACGCGACCCACGTGAACCTGTCGACGGCGGGCGCGCGCTTCGCCGTGGATCTCGGCGGCCAGGGCCAGACGCCGGGCTGGCTGCAGCTGCGCGCCGGCGCCGGCTACCGCCACGCGTCGGGCGATCTGGCGTCCCCGACCCGCGCGATGTGGGCAGGCGGCGGCACGTTCACCGTCGAAGGCGCGACGCTGGCCGACAACGCGTGGACGGCCGACCTCGGCCTCGGCGCGTGGCTGAGCCCGCGCACGCTGCTCGAGCTGGGCTACAGCGGCCAGTACTCGGACGAGGCGCGCGACCACGGTGCCAACGCGCGGATCTCCGTGCAGTTCTGATGCAGTCCGACGCAGGGATGCGTCGATGGAAAAGGCGGCCTCCGGGCCGCCTTTTCTTTTGCCCGCGGTCAACGCCCGCCGCGTCGCGGGACGTCAACCGTCCAGCAGCGCGCGGATCGCCGCGAAGCCGGCGTCGGCGCGCGCCTTCTTGTTCTCCGCGTCCGCAACGGGGTCCGCGCCGTCGCGCTGGATCTCCGAGGCCGGCAGTTCGTCGAGGAAGCGGCTTGGCTTGAGCCGCAGCACTTCGCCCCAGCGCTCGGCGCGTTTCGAATACGACAGCCAGAGCCGTTCCTTCGCGCGGGTGATGCCGACGTAGAGCAGGCGTCGCTCCTCGTCCAGACGGCCTTCGTCGAGGCTCGCCTCGTGCGGCAGCGTGCCGTCTTCCATGCCGACGATGAAGACGTAGCGGAACTCCAGGCCCTTGGCGGCATGCAGGCTCATCAGCCGCACCTGATTGCCGGCCTCGCCCTTGTCGGCATGCGAGAGTAGCGCGAGCTGCGCGGCGAGTTCGCCCGGGCCCGCATTGCGCGCGCCCTCGAACCAGCCGGCGAGCTCGTCGATGTTCGCCTTGCGACGCTGGAAGCTCGCCTCGTCCTTGCACTGCGCACGCACGCTGGCCAGCAGCCCGCTGCGCTCGGCGACCTCGCCGACGAGTTCGGCCGGCGTCGCGTGCTGCGACTTCGCGCGCAGCTGGCGCACCAGCGTGCCGAAGCTGTCGAGTGCGTTCGCCGCGCGCGGCGGCAACTGCTTGAGCGCGCCGACGTTGTCGATCGCCCGCGCCATCGGCATGTGCGCGTGCTGCGCCAGTTCGGCGAGCCTGGCCAGCGTGCCCGCGCCGACCTCGCGCTTGGGCGCCTGCACCGCGCGCAGGAAGGCCGCGTCGTCGTCGGGGTTGGCCAGCAGGCGCAGCCAGCTCAGCACGTCCTTGACCTCGCCGCGATCGAGGAACGCGGTGCCGCCCGAGAGGTGGTACGGCACGCGCTGCAGCTGCAGCGCCTTCTCGAGTGCGCGGCTCTGGAAGTTGCCGCGGAACAGCAGGCAGAAATCGCTCCACGGCGCGCGCGTGCTGGCCGCGATGAACTGGATCTCCGCCGCCACCTTCTCCGCCTCGTGCGCGGCGTCGCGGCATTCCCAGATGCGGATGCGCTCGCCGTCGGGCTGGTCCGACCACAGCGTCTTCAGGTGCTCGTGCGGATTGTTCGCGATCAGCGTGTTCGCCGCGCGCAGCACGCGGTTGCTGCAGCGGTAGTTCTGCTCCAGCTTGACGATGCGCAGCGTCGGGTAGTCGCTGCCGAGCTGCAGCAGGTTGTCGGGGTTCGCGCCGCGCCAGGCGTAGATCGACTGGTCGTCGTCGCCCACGCAGGTGAACAGGCCGCGCGGGCCGGCCAGCGATTTCAGCAGGCGGTACTGCGCGTCGTTGGTGTCCTGGCACTCGTCGACGAGCAGGTAGCCGATGCGCTCGCGCCAGGCGAGGCACATGTCCTCGTCGGCTTCGAGCAATTGCACGGGCAGGCGGATCAGGTCGTCGAAGTCGACCGCGTTGAAGCTCGACAGGCGCTGCTGGTAGAGGTCGTAGACGGTCGCCGCCTCGATCTCGCGCGGGCTGCGCGCCTCGCGCATCGCTTCCTCGGGCGACAGGCCGGCGTTCTTCGCGCGCGAGATCAGCCCGCGCACGCCGTCGATCACGTCGGGCTTGCTGCCGGCGGGCAGCAGGTCCTTGATCTGCGCGGCGCTGTCGTCGGAATCGAAGATCGAGAAGCCGCGCCGCAGGCCCGCCTTCGCGTGCTCGATCTGCAGGAACTTCAGTCCCAGCGCATGGAAGGTGCAGATCGTCAGGCCTTCCGCCGCGTCGCCGCGGATGCGCTTGGCGACGCGCTCGCGCATCTCCTTCGCGGCCTTGTTGGTGAACGTGATCGCTGCGATCCGCTTGGCCGGCATGCGGCCCGTCGCGATCAGGTGCGCAATCTTCTCGACGATCACGCGCGTCTTGCCGCTGCCCGCGCCGGCGAGCACGAGGAGGGGGCCGTCGCAGTGCTCGACGGCGGCGCGCTGTTGGGGATTGAGGCCGTGCATCGGTCGGTCGGTGCCGGGGGACGCGCATGGTAAGCGCCCGACGTCGCAGCACGCCGCGGCACTGAACGCCAACGTGAACGCGGCGCGGCTAGCCCATGAGTTGGCTGTCGTAGGCCCGATCGTCGCCCTAGACTGCGCGCGTTCCGACTGCCCTGGATGGCCATGCGCCGCTTCGCACTGACGCTCTCCGCCGCGATCGCCTTGATCGTGCCCTTCGCCGCCGCCGCATCCGATGCCAAGCCCGCGCCGCCGACCGACGCGCGCTCGCTCGAGTACGAATTCGCGTTCCGCGGCCATCCGGACCTCCAGTACCGGTTGTTCGGCGTGGACCGCTTCCGCCGGGGCCAGTACGACGAGGCGATGACGCTGCTGCGCCGCGCCGCGCGCTTCGGCGACAAGCCGTCGCAGGGCCTGATCGCGGAGATGTACGCCGCGGGCCAGGGCGTGCCAGCGGACATGGCGATGGCATATGCGTGGATGGATCTCGCCGCCGAACGCGGATACAGGGATTTCGTCATCCGCCGCGAGCGCTACTGGGCGCGCATGACCGAAGCCGATCGCGCGCGCGCCGTGACCGAAGGCCAGGCGATCTACGCCGAGTTCGGCGATGCGGCGGCCAAGCCGCGTTTCGCCGACCAGCTGCGCAGGGCCTCGAAGGAAGGCGTCGGGAGCCGTACCGGTTTCTCCGGCAACGTGAAGGTGACGATCCCGAGCAGCTTCGGCGACCAGACCCTCGATGCCGCGCAATTGCGCAGCTTCAGCTACTGGGATCCGAAGAAGTACTGGGCCATGCAGGACGCGCTGTGGAAGAACCCGGGCGGCCGCGTCGACGCCGGCGACCTGCAGGACGTGCGCACGCGCCCCGGCGCGGCACCCGCGCCCGCCAACCCGAAGGCCGGCGACCGCCGCTGACCAGCGCACGGCGGTATGCCGGCGGCCGCGCTTCGCGGCCGCATCGGCGCTGCGTAAACTCCCCGCATGGCGAAGCTGTACTTCTACTACTCGGCGATGAACGCCGGTAAGACCACCACGCTGCTGCAGTCGGCGCACAACTACGCCGAGCGCGGCATGCGCACGCACATCCTCACGCCCGCGCTCGACGACCGCGCCGGGCGCGGCGTGGTGGCCTCGCGCATCGGGCTGTCCTCGCAGGCGACCGCGTTCTCGCGCGACGACGACCTGCAGCGCTGCATCGAGCGCGACATCGCCGCGCACGGGCCGCTGCACTGCGTGCTGGTGGACGAGGCGCAGTTCCTCACCCGCGCGCAGGTCTGGCAGCTCACCGAGATCGTCGACCGCCTGCGCATTCCGGTGCTCTGCTACGGACTGCGCACGGATTTCCGCGGCGAACTGTTCGAGGGCTCGCAATACCTGCTCGCGTGGGCCGACGAGATCGACGAAATCAAGACGATCTGCCACACGGGCAAGAAGGCGACGATGACCGTGCGCGTGGATGAGCACGGCCGCGCCGTGCAGGACGGTCCGCAGGTCGAGATCGGCGGCAACGAACGCTACGTCTCGGTCTCGCGGGCGCAGTTCAAGGCGGTCACCGCGGGCGAGGGCCGGATCGATCCGATGCAGGCGCCATTGCCCCTGGAACGGACGTAACGATCGCGCCGGTCACGGCCCCGACGCGGCGTCGCGCATCGCGATCTGCACGCTCGGGCGCTGGCACTGGTGCTGCAGCCGCTCGAGTTCCCGTACCACGACGCCGCCGTCCGGCTGCGCGTCGCGCACGGCGTCGAGCAGGCGCGCGAGGTGGCGCGTGGCGCTCGAGCGCGGCCGCCCCGCGCAGCGGATCGCATCCGCATACCCGGCCGCGCGCCACGCGGTCGGCTCCGCGCGCCCGGAGTGCCGCGCCGACGCCGCGATGACGTCGAGCAGGCGCAGCGCGACCGGATCGCCCTGGGCGGCCTGCACGCGCGCGAGCGCGAGCTGCGCCTGCCGCGTGCGCGGATCCTTCATGCCGTACGCGAGCCGCAGGAAATGCAGCGCGCGGGTCAGCTCCGGCACCGCGCGCGGTTCGCCGAGCGCGGCGTCGATCTCGCCCATCAGCCGGTCCACGTCGGCGACCGTGCCGTCGGCCGCGCCATGGCGGTCGACGCGCAGCGCACGCGCCTCGTCCAGAAGCGGGCGCGCTTCGGCGCTGCGGCCGGCCTCGTGCAGCACCTGCGCCTGCGCGGCGAGGCTTTCGGCGATCGCATCGGGATCGCCGCGATGGCGGTCGATCGACAGCGCGCTCTGCAGCGACGACAGCGCCGCCGGCAGCCGCCCCAGCTGCCATTCCACGCGCGCCAGCACGAGGTGGCTGTCGCGCAGGTAGGGACTGTTGGCCGGCAGGCGCACGGTGAGTTCCGCATGCCGCGTGCGCAGCGGCAGCGCGGCGTCGCGCCAGCGCGACTGGTCGATCAGCGCATCGGCCAGTTCGCGACGCACCGCGAGCGTGATCGGATGCTGCGGCCCGTGCACGTCCTGCGCGACGGTGAGCGTGTCGACCAGCTCGCGTTCGGCGCGGCCGGGGTGGCCGAGGCGGCGTTCCACCGTGGCGATCTGCCGGCCGATGTCGACCTGCAGCGGATGCTTCGGCCCGACTTCCGCGTCGAGCCGGGCGCGCGCTTCGCGGTACGTGCGCAGCGCGTCGTCGAACTCGCCCTGGTCGACCTGCAGCGTGGCGAGGTCGAGGCGGCTCTCGATCTCCGCCACCGCCGCGCCCGGGGTGTCCACCGACTGCCGCAGCGCGAGCGCGCGCGCGAACAGCATGCGCGCCCGCGCGACGTCGCCCAGCGCGCGTTCGCAGCGGCCGAGCTGCGAGAAGAATTCCGCGGTCGGCGACGGCAGCGTCGCCTGGCGACGCTCCGCGAGCGCGATCAGCGGGCGCATGCCGGCGGTGCAGGCGCGCGCATCGCCGGTGCGGCGCAGCACGTCGCCACGCAGCGCGCCGGCCTCGATGCGCAGGCTCTCGGGGACGTCGGCATTGCGCTCGATCAGGCGTCGCTGGCGTTCGAGCAGCGTCAGCGCCTGCCCATAGTCGCCCAGGCCCATGCGCAGCCGCGCGACCTGGCCGAACAGTTCGGCCTGCGCAGCGGGCTCGCGCGAGAGTTCGCGGTCGCCGCGCTCCACCGCGGCATCGAGCAGGCTGCGCAGGTCCACCGCGCTGCCGGCGCGCGTCTCTGCGGCCTTCTCGAACACGCTGGCGATGAAGTCGCGCATGGCCTGCGTGCGGCGCGCCTCGTCCATCGCCTCGCGGCTCTGCCGCCAGGTCACGCCCACCGCCACCGCGGTGAACACGACGGCCGCCGTGCTGCCGGCGAGTGCCCAGCGGTGGCGCCGCAGGAACTTGCGCGCGACGTACAGCAGGCCCTGCGAGCGCGCCTGCACCGGGCGGCCGTCGAGGTGGCGCGCGAGGTCCTCGCTGAGCGCCTCCACCGACGGATAACGCGCGTCGGGCTCCTTGCACAGCGTGCGCATCACGATGTTGTCGAGGTCGCCGGCCAGGCGGCGCGCGCGGCGGCGCAGCTGCTGGCGCTGGAAGCGGTCGGACTCGAGCTCGGCCTGCCGCACCAGCATCTGCGACGGGCGCACCGGGTCGACGCTGAGGATCGCTTCCTCCCACTCGGCGTCGCTCTGGCGCTTGAGGCGATAGGGCTTCGTGCCGGTGAGCAGCTCATAGAGCACGACGCCGAGCGAGTACACGTCGGTCATCGTCGTGACCGGCGCGCCGCGGATCTGCTCGGGCGCCGCGTAGTGCAGGGTGAACGCGCGCGCGCCGGTGCGCGTGTGGTCGACGCGCGGCGCACCGGCCTCGAGCAGCTTGGCGATGCCGAAGTCGAGCAGGCGCACCTGGCCGTCGCGCGTGACCAGGATGTTCGACGGCTTGAGGTCGCAGTGGACCACGAGGTTGGCATGCGCATGGCTGACCGCCGCGCAGACCTGGCGGAACATGCGCAGGCGCGCGTCCAGCGGCACGTCGAGCCGCTTCCAGTAGCGCGTGATCGGCTCGCCCTCGACGTATTCGAGCGCGAGGTAGGGCACGCCCTCGGCACTGACGCCCGCGTCCAGCAGGCCGGCGATGTGCGGATGCGCGAGCCGCGCGAGGATCTGCCGCTCGCGCGCGAAGCGCAGGCGCAGGTTCTGGTCGGTCAGGCCCGGGCGCAGCAGCTTGAGCGCGACGCGGCGCTGGTAGAGCCCGTCGGCGCGCACCGCGCGCCAGACCTGGCCCATGCCGCCTTCACCGAGCAGCTCCTCCAGACGGTACGGCCCGATCTCGCTGCCCTCGCGCAGCAGGGCCTTCGGCACGACGATCGGTTCGGCGAGGAAGTCGTCGCGCCCGGTCTCCAGTGCGAGCATCTTGGTGAGCTCGGTCGCGAGCTCGGCGTCGTCGCCGGCGATTTCGGCGAGCCGCGCGCCGCGCTCGGACGGGTCGAGCTCGAGCAGTTCGTCGAGGTGCGGCGACAGGCGCAGCCAGCGTGCGGGATCCATGGCTCAGCGACCGCGCACGGCCAAGCTCAGGCGGCCTGCTCGTCGCCTTCCAGGCTGGCCAGCAGGAACAGCCGCGCCTTCTGCCAGTCGCGGCGGATGCTGCGTTCGGAGCGGTCCTGCAGCGCGGCGATCTCCAGCTCCGACAGGCCGCCGAAGTAGCGCAGCTCGACCACCTGCGCCAGCCGCGGGTCGACCGCCGCCAGCTTGTCGAGCGCGCCGTCGAGCGCCAACAGCTCCTCGTCGAGGCGGATCGCGCCTTCGCCATCCTCGGGAATCGACGTCACGCGCTCCATGTCGCCGCCGCGCTTCTGCGCGAGGCGCTGGCGCACGTGGTCGACCACCACGCTGCGCATGGCGGTGGAGGCGTAGGCGAAGAAGTGGGCGCGGTCGCCGAACTCGGCGCCGTGGTTGCCGATGAGCTTGAGGTAGGCCTCGTGGACCAGCGCGGTGGCGTCGAGCGTCTGTTCCTGCTGGCCGGCGAGCTGGCGGCGCGCCATGGCGTGCAGCTCGTCGTAGAGGGTGCCGAGCACGCGATCGAGCGCCTCGCGGTTGCCTCCGCGCGCGGCGTCCAGCCATTGGGTGATCTCGGCGCTGTCCGTCATGACGTAGGGCTCCTTCCGGCCGGACTATACGCCGCCGTCCCGTGCCGGCCGTGGCCCGGAAGGCATGGCCGGTCGGGCCCGTTCGACGGGCGGTCAGCGTTGGCAGGCCGGGCACCACACGCTTGCGCGTTGTCCGACCGTCGAAAGCCGCAGCGCGCGGCCGCAGGCGCGGCAGGGCTGGCCGTCGCGCCCGTAGACCGCGAGCTCCTGCTCGAAATAGCCGGGCGCGCCATCGGGGCTGATGAAATCGCGCAGCGTGGTGCCACCCCGGGTGATGGCGTAGCCGAGGATGGCCTTCACCGCCTCGGCCAGGCGGCGATAGCGCTCGCGCGACACCTTGCCCGCCTCGCGCAGCGGCGAGATGCCCGCGGTGAACAGGGCCTCGGCGGCGTAGATGTTGCCGACGCCCACGACGACCGCCTGGTCCATCAGGAAGGTCTTCACCGACGCGCGCCGGCCGCGTGACAGCCGGTACAGGTAATCGCCGTCGAACGCGTCCGAGAGCGGCTCGGGGCCGAGCCCGGCCAGCAGTTCGTGCGTCTCGCCGACCGGCTGCCACAGCAGGCAGCCGAAGCGGCGGGGGTCGTTGAAGCGCAGGACGCGGCCGGAATCGAGCGCGAGGTCGACGTGGTCGTGCGCGCGCAACGGCGTATCGGCCGGCAGCACGCGCAGGCTGCCCGACATGCCGAGGTGCAGCAGCGCGCTGCCGGCCGCGGTGTCGACCAGCAGGTACTTTGCGCGGCGCCGCACGGCCTCGATGCGCTGGCCCGGCAGCAGGTTCGAGACCTCGGGCGGGATCGGCCAGCGCAGGTCCGGGCGACGCAGCGTCACGTGGACCACGCGCCGGCCCTCGACGTGCGGCGCCAGGCCGCGGCGCGTGGTCTCGACTTCGGGCAGTTCGGGCATCGCGGCATCCGGCGGGGCTCGCCTGCAAGGTGGCGACGCCGGCCGCGTCGCGCAAGGCACCGGCCGCCTTCACGCCCGCGCATGCGTGAATCGTTGGCCCCTGCTCATTTTGCGGTGGGCTGCCGTGCATATGCGGATGGCATGATGGCTCTGTCGCTGGCGCGACACGGCCTGTACGGCCGCTTCCCCCTGGAGTGTTCGATGTCTTCTTCCCTGATTGATTTCCTGACCGGCGGGCTGCTGCAGTTCGGTTGGGGATCGATGCTGCTCTACCTGCTGGTGGCGACGCAGCTGACCATCTTCACCGTCACCCTCTACCTGCACCGTTCGCAGGCGCACCGCGCGGTGGATTTCCACCCGGTGCTGGCGCATTTCTTCCGTTTCTGGTGCTGGCTCACCACCTCGATGATCACCAAGGAGTGGGCGGCGATCCATCGCAAGCACCACGCCAAGTGCGAGACCGAAGAGGATCCGCACAGCCCGCAGATCAAGGGCATCAAGACCGTCTTCTGGCGCGGCGTCGAGCTCTACCGCGACGCGCGCGCGCAGCGCGAGGACATCGAGAAGTACGGCAAGGGCTGCCCGGACGACTGGATCGAGCGCAAGCTCTACACGCCGTTCGCCACCTTCGGGCCGACGCTGCTGCTGTTCCTGTCGTTCGCGCTGTTCGGCTTCAAGGGCATCGCCGTGTGGGCGATCCAGATGGCGTGGATCCCGTTCTGGGCCGCCGGCGTCGTCAACGGCCTCGGCCACTGGTGGGGCTACCGCAACTTCGAGACCACCGACACCGCGACCAACCTCGTGCCGTGGGCGGTCTGGATCGGCGGCGAGGAGCTGCACAACAACCACCACGCGTTCCCGTCGAGCGCGAAGTTCGCGCTGCGCAAGTGGGAATTCGACATCGGCTGGGCGGCGATCAGGTCGCTCGAGGCGGTGCGCCTGGCCAAGGTGCTGCGCGTCGCGCCGAGCCTGGACGTGCGCCCGAACATCGCGATGCCGGACGGCGAGACGCTCAAGGCGCTGCTCGCGATCCGCTTCCAGGCGATGACCGACTACTACCGCGGCGTCACGCTGCCGGCGCTGCGCGAGGAAGCCGCGGCGGTCGGCGCGAAGGCGCGCCACCTGCTGCCGTCCAAGCTGCGCAAGGGCCTGGCCGACGGCGGCCGCTGGCTCGACGACGACAAGAAGGCGCGGCTCGCCGCGTTCCTCGCCGAGCGCCCGAAGCTCGCGACCGTCGCCGAGTACCGCGCGCGCCTCGCGCAGGTGCTCGACGACCGCTCGCACGACGCGAAGGCCACGCTGGCGCGCCTGCATGCCTGGTGCCAGGAGGCGGAAGCCAGCGGCATCGCCTCGCTGCAGCAGTTCAGCGCGCGCCTGAAGGGCTACGCGCTCGCCACCGCGCACTGACATGCGCATGGGCATCCGCCACCTCGGGGCCGCGCTGATCTGCGCGGCCCCGTCGTTTGCGGCGCTCGCCGCGGGGCCGGTGACGTCGAGCGGCGACTACCTCGCGCGCATGGACACCGACGGCGACCGCCGCGTGTCGCTGGCCGAGTTCCAGGCCTGGATGGGCTATGCGTTCGAGCGCATGGACGTGAACCACGACGGCAGCGTGTCGCAGGCCGAACTGCCGGGCGGTCGCGGCAAGCCCATTTCGCTGACGGAGCATCGCGCCGCACTCGCGGCACGATTCGCGAAGCAGGACGTCAACCACGACGGCGTGCTCGACGCGCGCGAACTCGCCGCGCCGCCGCAGCGCTGAATGAAGCCGCCGGCGATCGACGGCGTCGGCGCGAGCCGCGTGCAGCTGCGGCCGGGTGATGGCGTGACGGTGCTCGATGCGCTGTGCGCGCGCTTTCCGTCGGTCGATCGCGACGCGTGGGCGTCGCGCTTCGCGCGCGGCCGCGTGCTCGATGCGCAGGGCATCGCGTTGGACGCATCGACCGTGCTCGTCCGCGGCGGCGACGTCTTCTACTACCGCGAAGTGCCGGACGAGGAGGCGTGCAGCGGCATCGAAACGCTGCTGCACGTCGACGCCGACATCGCGGTGGTGGACAAGCCGCACGGGCTCGCGGTGATGCCGGCCGGACGCTTCGTCCACGACACGTTGCTCGCGCGGCTCGTCCGCAGGCTCGGCATCGACGACATCGCGCCGCTGCATCGGATCGATCGCGACACGGCGGGGCTCGTCATGTTCTCGCTGCGGGCCGCCACGCGCGACGCCTACCTCGAACTGTTTCGCAGTCGCGCGATCGACAAGCGCTACGAGGCGATCGCGCCGCCGCTTCCGCATCTCGTGTTTCCACTCGAACGCCGCAGTCGCGTCGAGCCCGGCGCGCGGTTTCCCGCGATGCGCGAGGTCGACGGCATGGCGAACAGTTGCAGTCGCATCGATGTTCTCGAGCGCAGCGAAACCTTATGGCGTTACGCGCTCGAGCCGGCCACGGGGCGCAAGCACCAGCTGCGCGTGCATATGGCGGCGCTGGGGGCGCCGATCGCGCATGATCGGTTGTATGGGGAAGTAGTCGCGGGCGACGGTGCGCCGCTTGCGCTTCTTGCACGGTCGATCGGGTTTGATGATCCGCTGAGCGGGCGGCGGCGCGTGTTCGGGAGCTTGTTGTCTCTCTAGTCGCTGCGGTTCGCGGCGATCAACGCAGTTTCGTCCGCTGACGCGGCCGAGTTACTTTCTTTGCTGGTGCAAAGAAAGGTAACCAAAGAAAGCACCCTTCTCGACGGATCTACAGCCCGCAACGTGCGGGCTCCCCGCGATCGCCACACTCGCCATCCATGGCTCGGGTGGCGACGGCCGACATCGTGTCGGCCGCCCCTTCGGGGTCTCTACGATTGCCGTCGCGCTTCAAAGCACTGGAAAGCGGGCGCCGATCTGATCTCGCTTTGGGCGAGACTGCAAGAAGCCCTTGCGCACGACTTACTTCGCCGGCGCCCCGAACAGCACCTTCCGCTCCTCGTCCGTCATCGGCTTCGCGTACGACGCCTGCGCATCGGCGTACACGCGCTTCGTAGCCTCGCGTTCGCCCACCTGCGCGAACCAGCGCTTGAGGTTCGGCGTGTCGTCGAGGTTCTGCTTGTGCGCCTCGTGCGGCACGATCCAGGGATAGATCGCCATGTCGGCGATGGAATACGCGTCGCCCGCGACGTACTCGCGGTCGGCCAGTCGCCTGTCGAGCACGCCATAGAGCCGCGCGGTCTCGCGCGTGTAGCGGTCGATCGCGTACGGCACCTTCTCGGGCGCGTAGACGTTGAAATGGCCGTTCTGCCCGGCCATCGGGCCAAGGCCCCCCATCTGCCAGAACAGCCACTGCAGCACGTCGACGCGGCCGCGCAGGTCCAGCGGGATGAAGCGGCCGGTCTTCTCCGCCAGATAAAGCAGGATCGCGCCGGATTCGAACAACGACAGCGGCCCGCCGCCGTCGGCCGGCGCGTGGTCGACGATCGCGGGAATGCGGTTGTTCGGTGCGATCGCGAGGAATTCGGGCCGGAACTGCTCGCCGGCGCGGATGTCGACCGGCAGGATGCGGTGCTCGAGGCCGGTTTCCTCGAGGAACAGGCGGATCTTGTAGCCGTTGGGCGTGGCCCAGTAATAGAGGTCGAGCATGGCGCGGCTCCGGTGGCGAGCCGGCATCGTAGGCGCGCGCCGTGAAGCCGGCCGTGCCGCGCGACGGACGCAGCGTTGCGGCCGCTGGCGCGCGCGCATTGATCGCGGCGCGACATCGCGGGGTCGAGCATCGGTGGTGGAGGACCCGCCATGCATCGCCAGACCGACACCGCGCCACTTGCACGCACGCCCACGCCGCCCGACATCGCGCCGCGCGCCGCGAAACCCGGGCTTCCCGAGCGGCTGCGCGAGGCCATCGAGCCCCTGCCCGACATCGACGATCCCGCGTTCGCGGAGACTTTCGACCGCTATGCCGACTGCCGCGTCGTGCTGCTCGGCGAGGCGAGCCACGGCACGTCGGAGTTCTATCGCGCGCGCGCGGCGATCACGAAGCGGCTGGTCGAGCGGCACGGCTTCCGCATCGTCGCGCTCGAAGCCGACTGGCCCGACGCGGCGGTGATCGACCGCCACGTGCGCCACCGCGCGGCCAACGAGGACGCCGAGCCGCCGTTCACGCGCTTCCCGACCTGGATGTGGCGCAACGCGGAGGTCGCCGCGCTGTTCCGCTGGATGCGCCGGTTCAACGAGACGCGCGCCGCGCACGACCGCGCGGGCGTCTACGGACTCGACCTGTACAGCCTGAACGCGTCGATCCGCGCGGTCATCGACTACCTCGACGAGCGCGACCCTGAAACCGCCGTGATCGCGCGCGAGCGCTACGGCTGCCTGATGCCGTGGGTCAAGGACCCCGCGCACTACGGCCTGGCCGCGCTCACGTACGGCCACGCGAAGTGCGAGGACGCGGTGCTGGCGATGCTGCGGGAAATGCTCGAAAAGCGCGTCGAGCTCGCGCAGCGCGACGGCGCCGAGTGGTTCGAGGCCGAGCAGAACGCGCGCCTGGTCGCGAACGCCGAGAACTACTACCGCGCGATGTACCGTGGGGCGGCCGAGTCGTGGAACGTCCGCGACGCGCACATGGCCGAGACGCTGCTGCAGGTGCTGCGCGCCCGCGGCGAGTCTTCGCGCGCGGTGGTGTGGGCGCACAACTCGCACATCGGCGACGCGCGCTTCACCGAGATGGGCCGCACGCGCGGCGAGTTCAACCTCGGCCAGCTCTGCCGCGAGCAGTTCGGTCGCGACGCCGCGCTGATCGGCTTCGGCACGCACACGGGCACCGTCGCCGCCGCCAGCGACTGGGACGCGCCGATGCGCGTGATGCCGGTCAACCCGTCGATGGCGGGCAGCGTGGAGCGGCTGTTCGTCGACGCGGGCGAGCCGCGCGGCGTGCTGCACCTGCGCGGCGCCGATGCCGGACTGAACACGGCACTGGCCGCCGAGCGGCAGGAGCGCTTCATCGGGGTGATCTACCGCCCCGACACGGAGCGCTGGAGCCACTACGCCGAGGTGTCGCTGCCGGCGCAGTTCGACGCCTACGTCTGGTTCGAGCACACCCGCGCCCTGGATGCGCTCGAAGGGCCGCACGCGGGCGGTGTGCCCGACACCTATCCGGTCGGCGTGTAGCCGTCGCCACCGACGCTTCACCCGCCGGCGCGGAGGCTGTGCGCATGCAGGCCGCCATCACCCCCGCAATGCTCTGGACGCTGCTCGGCGCAGTCGTGTACCCGCTGTGGCTGCTGGCGGGCGTCGCCGACGTCTGGGTGCACCGTCGCGACCGCATCGAGCTGCATACCGGCACGCACGAGTCGTGGATGCACGTCGCCATGTGCGTGCAGATGGGCATCCCGGTGCTGCTGGTGCTGTTCCTCGAGGTCACGGCGCCGGTGTTCCTGATCGCCGCGGCCGCCGTGCTGGTGCACGGGTGGACGTCCTGGCGCGACTCGCGCTTCGCCGACCGCGTGCGCCACATCGGCCCGGGCGAGCAGAAGATCCACGTGGCGCTGGACGCCATCCCGTGGGTCGCGCTGGCGCTGCTGGCGATGCTCTACGCACCCGTGCTGCGCGGGCTGGTCGGGCCGGGCGACGCGGACTGGCGCTGGCGCCTGCGCGATCCCGCCTTCCCGCCCGCGGTGGTCGCGACCGTGGTGGCGACGTCGCTGCTGCTCGGCCTGTTGCCCTCGGTGCTGGAGCTGCTGCGCGCGCGTCGCGCGACCGCCGCGCTGTAACCGTCGCGGCCGCTGCGGCACACTCCCCGCCATTCGCGAGGAGCCCCGCATGTCCACGCCCGAGACGCTGCCCGTCCCGACCGCCTTCGCCGCCCGCACGCGCATCGACGCCGCCGCGCGCGCGGCACTCGACGCGGAGGCCGCGCACGATCCCGATGCGTTCTGGCGGCGCCTGGCCGATCGGCTCGATTGGCAGCGTGGTCCCACGCAGCTGAAGGACACGAGCTTCGAGCGGGACGACTTCCACATCCGCTGGTACGCCGACGGCGTGCTCAATGCGAGCGTGAACTGCCTGGACCGGCACCTCGCCACGCGCGGCGACAAGGTCGCGCTGCTGTTCGAGGCCGACGATCCGGGCGCGCCCGCGCAGTCGGTGACCTACCGCGAGCTGCATGCCCGCGTCTGCCGGCTCGGCAACGCCTTGCGCAACCTCGGCGTGCGGCGCGGCGACCGCGTCACCATCTACCTGCCGATGATCGTCGACGCGGTGGTGGCCATGCTCGCCTGCGCGCGCATCGGCGCCGTGCATTCGGTGGTGTTCGGCGGCTTCGCGCCGCAGTCGATCGCCGACCGCATCGCCGACTGCGGCAGCAAGCTGGTCATCACCGCCGACGAGGGCCTGCGCGGCGGCAAGCGCATCCCGCTGAAGGCGAACGTCGATGCGGCGTTGAAGCTGCCCGGTCCGAATTCGGTGGAGACGGTGCTGGTCGTGCGTCATACCGGTGCGGGCATCGACATGCAGATGCCGCGCGACCGCTGGTTCCATGCCGTCACCGACATCCAGCCCGACACCTGCGAGCCCGAGGCGATGGGCGCGGAGGATCCGCTGTTCATCCTCTACACCTCCGGCAGCACCGGCAAGCCGAAGGGCGTGCTGCACACCACGGGCGGCTACCTCGCCTGGGCGAGCTGGACGCACGAGGCGGTGTTCGACCTGCGCGAGGACGACGTCTACTGGTGCACGGCCGACGTCGGCTGGATCACCGGGCACAGCTACGTGGTCTACGGCCCGCTCGCCAACGGCGCCACGCAGGTGGTGTTCGAGGGCGTGCCGAACTTCCCCGACAGCTCGCGCTTCTGGAACGTGATCGATCGCCATCGCGTCACGATCTTCTACACCGCGCCTACCGCGATCCGCGCGCTGATGCGCGAGGGCGACGCGCCGGTCAGGCGCACCTCGCGCGCGTCGCTGCGCCTGCTGGGCACCGTCGGCGAGCCGATCAATCCGGAGGCGTGGCGCTGGTATCACGACGTCGTGGGCGATGCGCGCTGTCCGGTGGTCGATACGTGGTGGCAGACCGAGACCGGCGGCATCCTGATCGCGCCGTTGCCGGGCGCGGTCGCGGCCAAGCCCGGCTCGGCGACGCTGCCGCTGCCCGGCGTGCGGCCCGCGCTGGTCGACCCCGAGGGCCGCGTGCTCGAGGGCGAGGCCGAGGGCAACCTCGTGCTGCTCGATTCCTGGCCCGGCCAGATGCGCACGGTCTACGGCGACCATGCGCGCTTCATCGAGACGTATTTCTCGACGTATCCCGGCATGTACTTCACCGGCGACGGCTGCCGGCGCGATGCCGACGGCTACTACTGGATCACCGGCCGCGTCGACGACGTCATCAATGTCAGCGGCCATCGCATCGGCACCGCGGAAGTGGAGAGCGCGCTGGTCGCGCATGCGCATGTCGCGGAGGCCGCGGTGGTCGGCTATCCGCACGACATCAAGGGCCAGGGCATCCATGCCTACGTGACGCTGGTGGCCGACCGCGAGCCCAGCGAGGCGCTGCGCAGCGAACTCGTGCAGGCGGTGCGCAGCGCGATCGGCGCGATCGCCACGCCCGATCGCATCCAGTGGGCGCCGTCGCTGCCCAAGACACGCTCGGGCAAGATCATGCGGCGCATCCTGCGCAAGATCGCCGAGGGCACGCCGGACCAGCTCGGCGATACCTCGACGCTCGCCGACCCCGGCGTGGTGGATTCGCTGGTGGACGGCGCGCGCACGCATGCCACGCCGCCGAAGCCCTGACGTCGCGCCTCAGCCCACTACCACGTCGTCGCCGAGGTGCTCGGCGAAATACGCGATCGCCGCGGCGACTTTCGGCGGCACGTGGCGCGCATAGGGATGCACCGCGTGCACGTCGATGCGTGACGTCGCCTGGTCGGGCAGCACGCGTACGAGGTCGCCGCGCTCGACGTGCGGATCGGCGAGGTAATCCGCCAGCAACGCGAGGCCGCCGCCGGCCAGTGCGACCTGCAGCTGGCCGAGCGTGCTGTTCACCGCGATGCCGGCGCCGATCGGCAGCTCCAGCCCGGGCACCGACCAGGTGCGCGCGTGCTCGTCGTAGCGCAGGCAGTCGTGCTCGCGCAGGTCGTCGATCGACTGCGGCACGCCGCGGCGTGCGAGATACGCGGGCGACGCGACGATCGAGCCGCGGATCGTGCCGAGCCGGCGCGCGATCAGCCCCGAGTCGGGCAGCCGGCCGATGCGGATCGCGAGGTCGTAGCGATCGCCGACGAGGTCGGCCACGGCATCGTCCAGGCGCAGCGCGACCTGCAGCTGCGGATGCCGTTCGGCGAGCCCCGCGAGCAGCGGCGCCACGCGCGCGACCCCGAAGCTCACCGTGGCGGTGATGCGCAGCAGGCCGCGCGGCACGTCGCGCAGGCGGCCGAGGTGCTGCTCCGCGGCGTCGGCCTGCTGCACCACCTCGCGGCAGTAGGCGAGCAGCGCATCGCCCGCCTCGGTCGCGCTGACCCGGCGCGTGGTGCGCAGCAGCAGGCGCGTGCCGAGGTGGCGCTCCAGCCGGCCCACCGCCTTGCTGACCGCGCCCTTGGTCAGGCCGAGCCGGCGCCCGGCGGCGGTGAAGCCGCCGGCGTCGAGCACCGCGGCGAAGACCGCCATGTCGGCGAGGCGCTCGGTCAGGCGCAGGTCGGCATTGGGATGCATGCGGAAACAAAGAAGCCACGGACAGGTGGATTATCACCTCCGCGTGGCCGGCACACACTGCGCCTCCCTTCCAAGGAGGTTCCGCCATGTGCCGTTCCGCGTTCTTCAGGACACTCGCCGGCCTGCTCGCCGGCACCCATGCCGTCGGCCCTTTGCCCATCGACGGCCTGCCGACCGAGGCGCGCTGCAAGGCGCCGCCGCGCGACGCCGCCGGCCGCTGCGCCGCGCGCGCTCCGGCCGCGGCGACCTGCCGGTGAGCGTCGCGGTCGTCCGCGGCGCCGCGTTCACCGCCGACCGTCCCTGGGGCGCGCGCACCGTCGCCGCGTTCGGGGGCCTCACCGCGAACCTGCACTGGACCAATGCCGCCTACCCCTGGCACGTCAACGACGGCGACGAGCTGTTCGTCGTGCTCGCCGGCGCGGTGGAGATGCAGTGGCGCGAGGACGGCATCGAGCGCAGCGCCCGGCTGGTGGCCGGCGACGTGTGGCGCGGCGGCGCGGGCATCGCGCACCGCGCCCTGCCCCAGGGCGAGGCGCGCGTTCTGGTGGTCGAAACGCCGGACGCCGACACGCTCGTCGACGCCGCCTGACCGCGGTGCTACGGTCCGCCGGGCGGAGGGGAGCCGCGGACCATGCACAGCGAACGACAGGGCAGCCTCGCCTGCGTGGGGCTCGGAATGATGCTCGGCGCGCACCTGACGCCGCGCTCGCGCCACACCATCGAGCACGCCGACGTCGTGTTCGTGCTCGCGTCCGACGGCCTGGTCGAGCGTTGGGTCGAGGAGATGCATCCCGACGTCCGCAGCCTCCAGCCCTACTACTCGGAGGGCAGGTCGCGGCGCGCGACGTACGCGGAGATGGTCGGCGCGATCGTCGCCGAGGTCCGCGCGGGCCGACGCGTCTGCGCGGCGTTCTACGGTCATCCGGGCGTGTTCGCGCAGGTCGCGCACGAGGCGATCGAACGGGTGCGCGGCGAGGGCATCGACGCCCGGATGGAGCCCGGCATCTCCGCCGAGGACTGCCTCTACGCCGACATCGGCATCGACCCCGGCCGCACCGGCTGCCAGCACTTCGAGGCGACGCAGTTCCTGTGCTGCGATCGCCAGGTCGACACCGCGGCGTGGCTCGTGCTGTGGCAGGTGGCGTCGGTCGGAGATCGCAGCTTCGCCCGCAATGCGACCGGCCGTGGCTATCGCCAGCTGCTGGTCGACAAGCTCGCGCGCGTCTACGCGCCGCAGTACGAAGTGGTGCTCTATGAAGCGCCCACGATCGCGACCGGTTCGCCGCGCATCGAGCGCCTGCCGCTGGGACGGCTCGCGGACGCGCGACTGAACATGCATACGACGCTGGCGGTCGGGCCCGCGCGGCCGCTGCGCGTCGACCTCGCCATGCGGGCCGCGCTCGATGCGCTCGATGCGCTGGACGCGGGTCCGTCGCCGCGCCCACGCGTCCGGCCGCGCCTGGAGCTGGTCCGCGACGTAAACCGCGAGCGCGATGACTGACGTTGCCCATCCGTCGGCTCGCTCGACCGGCGGCTCGCGGGCCATCGAAACGGCCGCGTCCAGCCGTGACGCGGAACTGCACGCGGCCACGCTCAGCCTCCGGCTGCTGGACGAGGGTGACCGCGCGCTTTATCACGCGCTGCATTCCAGTCGCGAGGTGATGCGCGCCATCGGTCCGCCGCTCGACGCCGACGCGATCGACGCGCGTTTCGGACGCGTGCTGCGGCACAACCGCAGTCAACGGCCGGGGCATCGCGCCTGGGCCGTCATACCGCGCGACGCGGCGAAGCCGGTGGGGCTGACGGCATTGCTGCGGGACGGCGTGCGTGCCGAGTTCGGGATCATGTTGCTGCCCGCGGCGCAGCGGCGTGGAATCGCCGGCGCCACGATCGCCGCGCTGCTGCCGCATGCGTTCGGGGACATGCGGCTCATGCACGTCGACGCTTCGCGCCCCGATGGCCGATTCGTCCACGTCATCGACGCGATGTTCGCGCCGTTCGGATTCCGCCGCGTTCCGGGGCTTCGACCCGGCGAAGTCGGCTGGACCCTGTCGCGCGACAACGCGACCTGGACTTCGACCCGCCTGCAAGCCTGCGATCCGGGCGGTGGACCGACAGACGGTCATGACCGGCGGCCGGCGGGCGAACCGGCTCGTCCGCCGCCTCGTTCCTGACGTACTCTCGGGCGGCGCGGCCGATGACGGCCGCGCCTATCGTGTGGACGACCCAGGGGGGGGGATATGTCTCGCATCATCGAAGTGCTGGTCCAAGCCGGCGAAAGCGGCGCGCTCGACGGGGAGTCGGCGTTTCTCGAACTACCGGTGGCGATGCGCCGTGCCTTGCGGCTCGGGGACACGGCTGCGGTCGCCACGCTCGCCGGCGTCGAGCCCGTGCGTTGCTGTCTGGTGGCGTCGCCCGACAACGAACCGGAGCCGGCCGAAGCCCCCGCCGAGCCCGATTCCGACGTGCCGGAGTCGCCGGACGCGGCTGCGGCCTGAGGCTATGCTTGGGGCCCCGCGGGTGCGGGGCCCCAACACTGGGCGGAGGCCCGGAGGCGCAACATGCGGTGGCGCTCGAGTTTGGCGATGGTGTGCCTGGTGGCCATGTCGGCGATCAGCCCGACGTGCATCGCCTCCGTTTCGAAATTCAGCGACGAGCTCGCGCGCGTCGAGCGCCTGCGTTCCTCCGACACGGTCGCGTTCAACGCGGGCCTGTCGCGTCTTGAGGCGAACGCGGCCAAGCTATCGCCGCGCGAATCGCGTTGGCTGCGCTACCTGCAGGATTACCGGCGCGTCATCCAGGGCGAGTACGGCGAAGCGGTGGGCGACGCGGTCGCGTTGTATGACCAGGCTCCCGAGACCGACATCAAGTTCCGCGCCGGGTTGCTGATTGCCAACGCCGCGGCGATCACCCGCGACTTCTCCCTCGGCCTCCGTTACCTCGAGCAGTCGCTCGCGCTCCAGCCGCGCATCTCGGACGCCGGCGTTCGCAATTACGGATACACGGTCGCAGCGATCCTCTACAACCAGTACGGCCAGTACGAGCTCGGGCTGCAGAACGCGCGTGCGCTCGCCGAAGCGCGGCCCGAACCGCGCAGCGCATGTTTCGCCCAGCAACTGCAGATCGAAGCGCTGCATGGGCTCGGGCGCCCGATCGACGAAACGGCCGACGTGCAAGCCGCGATTTCCCGGTGCACCGAAGCGCACGAGCCGATCGCGACCAACCTCATCCGCAGCATCCTCGCGCAGCGGTGGGCGCAGGAAGGCAAGCAGCGCCAGGCCATCGCGTTGCTCGATGCGAGCCTGCCGGAGGTGGAGGCCACGGGCTATACCCGGCTGATCGGCGAGATCCACGGCCTGCTCGCGCAGCTCAGGCTCGACGTCGGCGACCTCGCTGCCGCGGAGCGCGATGCGCGCGCGGTCGCGCGGATCAAGGGGCAGGACGCGCGTTGGCTGCCGAATGTCACGGCGCACCATGTCCTCTACGAACTCGCACTCAAGCGCGGTGACTATCGAACCGCGCTTGACGAATACCGGCAATACGCGGACGCCGACAAGGCACGCCTGGATGACGTCAAGGCGCGCGAGTACGCGTTCCAGCTCAGCCGGCACGAGCTCAACCAGAAGAACCAGTCGATCCTGCTGCTGCAGAGCCAGAACCGGCTGCTGCAACTCAAGCAACAGGCCGCGACCGCGTCCGCCTGGAACACGCGCCTCGCGATCGCGCTGCTTCTTGTGCTCGTCGCCTCGGTCGGTTACTGGGGCTGGCGCGCGCGCCGCATGCACGGCTCGCTCCGCACGCTGGCGGAAACGGACGGGCTGACCGGGCTGGCGAATCGCCGCCACTTCCGCGCGAGTTCGGAGGCGGTGCTCACGCAGTGCGCGCAGCGGCAGCGGCCGGTGGCCGTGCTGCTGTTCGACCTGGACCACTTCAAGCAGATCAACGACCAGTGCGGCCACGCGTCGGGGGACTGGGTGCTGCGGGAGGTCGCGCGGGTCGGGCGGCTGCATTGCCGCGAGACCGACCTGTTCGGCCGGATCGGCGGCGAGGAGTTCGCGATGGCGCTGATGGACTGCGAAGTCCACGAGGCGGTCGGCATCGCCGAGGCCTGCCGTCGCGCGATCGCCTCCATCGATGCCGAGGCCGCCGGCTGCTGCCTGCCGGTCTCGGCCAGCGTGGGCGTGGTGGGCACGCGCCAGGTCGGCTACGACTACGAGTCGCTGATCGCGCACGCGGACGCGGCGATGTACCGCTCGAAGGTGGGCGGGCGCAACCGCGTCACGCTGTACGAGCCGCCCGCGCTGCCCGAGGCCGGCCAGCCCGTCCTGCTCGACCAGCGCAACGCCGAGGCAATGCTCCGCCAGTACTGAGCGCGGCGCGTCGACGCCGCCACGACGCGGCCGGCGTAGCGTGGAACGACGCCCGCCCCCCGGTACCGCCATGGACGAGAGCCGACGCATCGCTGACTACCTGCGCTCGACCGCCGACCTCACCGAGTATTTCCGCACCTGCAAGCAGACCGGCGACATGGCGCTGGTCGAGAGCGCGCTGCGCGACATGCCGGAGTGGGCGACGTTCCACGAGGTGAAGAGCGCGCTGGGCGCGGCCGGGCTGCGCATGAGCGTCACGCCGCTGAGCCCGGCGGACAAGGTGCTCCCGGAGTTCGCCGAGCGCCGCAAGGGGCCGCGCAAACACTGAGCGGCGGGCGCGCCGGCAAGCGCTGACGACGACGGACTAGGCGTCCGATGTACGGCTCGGACGCGCGTTTCCCGAGACGCACCCGTGGCACGACCGATCCGGACGTCGCGGCAATGGGCCGCAGTCATCGGTCGAACCGCGCCGACCGCCGCCGACCGCAACAAAAAACCCGCCTTGCGGCGGGTTCTTCGCGGAACGTCGGATCGTTCGGCCTGTCGGCTTACTTGATCTTGCCTTCCTTGTACGGCACGTGCTTGCGCACCACCGGGTCGTACTTCTTGATTTCCATCTTGCCGGGGGTGTTCTTCTTGTTCTTGTCGGTCGTGTAGAAATGACCGGTGCCGGCGGAGGAAATCAGGCGGAGGAAATCAGGCGGATCTTGTCGCGCTTGGAAGCCATCGTCGTCTACTCCTCAGATCTTCTCGCCACGGGCGCGGAGATCGGCGAGCACGGCGTCGATGCCGTTCTTGTCGATGGTGCGCAGGGCATTGGCGGAAATACGCAGCTTGACCCAGCGGTTCTCCGACGCGACCCAGAAACGGCGCTCGTGGAGGTTCGGCTGGAAGCGGCGACGCGTCTTGTTGTTGGCGTGGGAGACGTTGTTACCCGTCACCGTACGCTTGCCGGTGACCTGGCAGACCTTGGACATACGCACCTCGAAAGGTATTGAGCTTCCCTTGGCCAGGGAGGCGGCGGCCCCGACGCACCGGACATCCGGGCATCGCGCGATACGGGCGGGACCTGCGCGGGGCAGGCATTCGCTGGACGCGGAAAACGCGCTTTCCGGTCGACGTCCGGTGCCGGCAGGGCCGGTGGACGCAGCGAGCCGCGCATTATGGCGGCCGATCCCTTTGCGGGCAAGCACTTACGGGTCGGAGGAAGGGTCGACCGCGTTCAGGGAGCCGGGCCGGACGCCGCGGCAGCCGGGGTGTCCCGATCCAGCGCGCGCCGGGTGCGACCCGGCGGCGGCTTCAGTGCGAGGCCCGGTCCCGGTGCCAGCCGCGATGGCGGATGTCGAGATAGAGCGAGTAGAGCGCGGTGAACGCGGGGAACAGGTTCTGGATGACGCCGACCGAGTCCTGCTTCTGCGAGAACAGGAAGTAGCTGAGCGTCATCAGACTGCCGACCACGCTCATGTACCAGAACAGGCGCGGGATGACCGGCTTGCCGGCGCGCCGGGAGGCGACGAACTGCACCAGCCAGCGCCCGCCGAACATCGCCGCGCCGACCAGCCCGATGACCTTCCACGGCGAGGCATGCAGGCCCGTCCAGGCCAGCCACGGGATCGGGCTGTTCATCACGTCGTAGGCCATGGCTCAGACCTCTTCGGTGCGCGTCAGGCGCGAACGCGTGATCAGCCACGACACGCCGCGCAGGTCGCGGATGCCGACCAGCGCGCGGTTGAGATTGTTGTACTTGGACACGCCGCTGGCACGATGCCGGTGGTTCACCGGCACGCTCACCGTCTTCCAGCCGGCGCGCTGCATCAGCGCGGGCAGGTAGCGGTGCATGTGGTCGAAATAGGGCAGGTCGAGAAAGGCCTCGCGCTCGAACAGCTTGATGCCGCAGCCGGTGTCGGGCGTGGAATCGCGCAGCATGCGCGAGCGGATCGCGTTGGCGATCTTCGACGCCCAGCGCTTGCTGCCGGTGTCCTGGCGGTTGACGCGCCAGCCGGCGAACAGCTTTACGTCCGCCGCCGCCGCATCGCGCTTTTCCAGCAGTTTCGGGATGTCGGCGGGATCGTTCTGGCCGTCGCCGTCGAGCGTGGCGATCCACGCCCCGCGCGCGGCTTTCACGCCGGTGCGCGTGGCCGTGCTCTGCCCGCTGTTGGTGACGTGGCGGACGACGCGCAGCTCCGGCACCTCGGCCTTCAGCGCCTGCAGCGCCTCGACCGTGCCGTCCTTCGAGCAGTCGTCGACGTAGACGATCTCGAAGTCGGTGACGCCGCGCAGCGCGGCGACGATCTCGCGCACGAGCGGCGCGACGTTGCCTTCCTCGTTGTAGACGGGAACGACGACGGACAACGGCAGGGCAGGCGTCATGGGCATCTCGATGGAGGGCTCGCCACGTCCGTGCGGCCGGGCGCGGCGCCCGTTTGGAGCGGCATTGTCGCCGATAGTTCCGGCAGCGGCCGATGTCCGTGACGGGACGGCGCGGTGTGGCGGCGCGCGGCCGGCCGCGGCTTATTCGTCGCGGGGGCCGCGCAGGCGCTCGAGCACGCCGTCGAGCGATTCGAGGTCGCTGTAATGGATGACCAGCCGGCCCTTGTTGCCGCGCCCGTTCAGCACGCTCACCTTGGTGCCCAGCGTCTCGGCGAGCTCGCGCTCCAGCGCCACGATGTCGGCCTGCGGCTTGGCCTTGGCGGCGCGCGCCTTGGCCGTGCCGGGCACCTGGCCGGCCATCAGCTGCTGCACGCGGTGCTCGACCTCGCGCACCGACCAGCCCAGCTCCGCCGCCTGCTTGGCCAGCGCGACCGCGGCCTGCGGCTGCAGCGGCAGCAGCGCACGCGCATGGCCCATCTCGATCGCGCGCGTCTCCACGAGCACGCGGATCTCGGGCGGCAGCTCCAGCAGGCGCAGCAGGTTCGACACCGCCGCGCGCGAGCGGCCCACGGCCTCGGCGGCCTGCGCATGGGTGAGGTCGAATTCGTCGATCAGGCGCTGCAGCGCCTGCGCCTCTTCCAGCGGATTGAGGTCCTCGCGCTGGATGTTCTCGATCAGCGCCATCGCGACCACGGTGCGGTCGTCGACCTCGCGCACCACCACCGGGATCTCCGGCAGCCCCGCGAGCTTGGACGCGCGCCAGCGGCGCTCGCCGGCGATGATCTCGTAGGTCTTGCCGCCGTGGTCGCGGATCTCGCGCACCACGATCGGCTGGATCACGCCCTGCGCGCGGATCGACTCGGCCAGTTCGGCGAGCTTGGCCTCGTCCCAGTGCCGGCGCGGCTGGTACTTGCCCGCCACCAGAGCGTCGACCGGCAGCTGGCGCAGCGTGTCGCCGGGCTGCGCCTCGACGATCTGCGGCGCTTCCGCGGCGGCCTTCGGGCCGAGCAGCGCTTCCAGTCCGCGACCGAGGCCGCGCTTCTTCGCCGTGCTCATGCCGCGGCCTCCTTCTTCTTCGCCGCCTGTTCGCGTTCGCGGGTACGCCGCACGACCTCACCCGCGAGGCCCAGGTACGCCACGCCGCCGCGGCTCGCGCGGTCGTAGCCGACGATCGACTGGCCGTGGCTCGGCGCCTCGGCCAGGCGCACGTTGCGCGGCACGATGGTGCGGAAGACCTTGTCGCCGAAATGGTTGATGAGTTCGGCCGACACCGCGTTGGCGAGGTTGTTGCGCACGTCGAACATGGTGCGCAGCACGCCCTCGATCTCGAGGCCCGGATTGAGCCGCGCGCGGATGGCCTCGATCGTCTCGACCAGCGCGCTGATGCCTTCGAGCGCGTAGTACTCGCACTGCATCGGCACGATCACCGAATCCGCCGCGGTCAGCGCGTTCAGCGTGAGCAGCGAGAGCGCGGGCGGGCAGTCGATCAGGATGAAGTCGTAGTCGGCGCGCAGCGGCTCGAGCACGGCCTTGAGCTGCTGCTCGCGATCGCTGCGGTCCATGAGCTGGATCTCGGCGGCAGTCAGGTCGATGTTGCCGGGCAGCAGGTCGAAGTCCTCGGCGGTGCGCACGATGGCGCTCTTCGCGTCGGCCTCGCCCAGCAGCACCTCGGTGATCGACGCCTCGATCGCGCGCTTGTCCACGCCCGAGCCCATCGTCGCGTTGCCCTGCGGGTCGAGGTCGACCAGCAGCACCTTCTGCGGCGCGCGGGCGAGCCCGGCGGCGAGGTTCACGGCCGTGGTCGTCTTGCCGACGCCGCCTTTCTGGTTGGCGATCGCGATGATGCGGGCCATTCGGCTCGTTCCCCTGGATGCGACTGGGTGGACTGCAGAGTCGGACACGCGGCCGACGCCGGAGCGCCGGTCGATCGGGGCGGTCCGGACCGGCAAGGATAACCGCGCGGGCACCGCACCATGCGGGTCGGGACCGCGCCGCCCGTCATACTGTCGCGATGGCGACCGACCTGCCCCCCGACCTTCGGCCGATGCTCGAGTCCGGCCTGACCGCGCTCGGGCTCGACACCGCGCACGCCCCGCGGCTGCTGGCCTACCTGGCGCTGCTGGTGCGCTGGAATGCGACCTACAACCTCACGGCGATCCGCCACCCGCGCGAGATGGTGGCCAAGCACCTGCTCGACTCGCTGGCGATGCATCCGTTCGTCGACCCGCTGGTCGCCTCGGGCGGCGCGCTGGCCGACCTCGGCACCGGCGCCGGCCTGCCCGGCATCCCGCTGGCGATCGTCAAGCCGGGCCTGCGGGTCACGCTGGTCGAGAGCGCCGGCAAGAAGGCGCGCTTCATGCGCCAGGCGATCCGCGAACTCGGGCTGGCTGATGCGCGCGTGGCCGAGTCGCGCATCGAGGCGCTCGACGAGCCGGGCGCCTACGCCGCGATCACCGCGCGGGCGCTGGCGACGATCCCGCTGATCCTCGAGCTCGGCGGCCACCTGCTGGCGCCGGACGGGGTGCTGCTCGCCATGAAGGGCGTCCATCCCGCCGACGAGCTGGCGCAGCTGCCGCCCGGCTGGGCGCTGCGCGAAAGCCATGCGCTGACGGTGCCGGGGCTCGACGCCGAACGGCATCTGGTGGTGGTCGGGCGAGCGCAGGCCGGCTAGGGCAGCGCGGCGCGGTCGCACCAGGCCAGCATGCCGACGAGGCCGTCGGCCGGCACCGCCTCGATGGTCCAGGCCGCGGGCCGGCCCAGCGTCGCATCGGCCGCTACCAGCCGCGGGGTCGACGCCAGTCCCTCGAAGCGCAGCCGGTCGAGCCCGAACGCGAGCCCGCGTCCATGCGCCTTCAGCACCGCCTCCTTGGCGCACCACAGCCGCAGGAAGGCCGGCTCGCGGGCCGGTTCGGGCAGCGCCGCCAGGGCCTCGGCCTCGGCCGGCGTGAAGAAGCGGCGGGCGAGTTCCACCGCCCGGGGCCGGGCGCGCGGCCGCTCGATGTCGATGCCCACCCGCAGCCCGACGCCGAGCGCGATCGCCAGCCGTCCGCCGCTGTGGCTCCAGTTGCAGTCCCAGTCGCTGTCGCGGTCGTCGACCTGCAGCGTCGGACGGCCGTGGGGCGCGCGCGCGAAGCCGATCCGCGCCGGCGCCAGGCCCAGGGCCGACGCCAGCCAGTCGCGGGCCAGCGCCTCGGCCGGCACGCCCGCCGGATGCGGCAGGACGGCGACCTCGACCGGGCCGGAGGAGCGGGCGCTGGGGGCGTGGGGCATGGCGGCTGACCGGGCAGGTCCCGCAGCGTAAAGTACGGGCGGGGAATCGCGGTGGGTCCTGCGCATGTCGGCGGTGGTGGAAACGGGTCTGGAAGCGGTGCCGCGCCGGCAGGCGCTGGCCACCGGTGCGCCGACGCGCATCGTCGCGTGGGAGCGGGGCGTCGCCATCACCCGCGAGGTCTTCGAGCGCCACGTGCGCGCCGTCGCCGCCGCGCTGCCGCCGGCCGCGTACGCCGTGAACCTCTGCGAGGACCGCTACCGCTTCATCGTCGTGCTGGCGGCCGCCGCCGCGCGCGGACAGGTGACGCTGCTGCCGCCCTCGCGTGCGCCGGCCGTGGTCGACGCCGTGCTCGCCGAGCACCCCGACGCGGTCTGCATCGGCGACGGCGACCTGCTGCCGGCGCCGCCCGCGTTCTGGCGACTGCCCGACACGCTTGGCGAACGCGACGGCGCGCCGCTGGAGATCGACGCCGATGCCGCGCTGCTGATCGGCTTCACCTCCGGCAGCACCGGGCGCCCCACGGCCAACCGCAAGACGCTGGCGAGCTTCGTCACCAGCACCGCGCAGAACGTCGCGGCGATGGCCGGGCTACTGGCCGACGACGCGACCACGCCGGTGGTGGCCACCGTGCCGCCGCAGCACATGTACGGCATCGAGACGTCGGTGATGCTGCCGCTGCTGGCCGACGTGGCCGTGCACGCCGCGCGCCCGTTCTTCCCGCAGGACGTCGCGCGCGCCGTCGCCGACTGTCCGCGGCCGGCGTTGCTGGTCAGCACGCCCGTCCACCTGCGCGCGCTGGTGCAGGCGCGCGACGACGACCGGACCTTCGCGATGCCGCCGCTGGCGGGCATCGTCTCGGCCACCGCGCCGCTGCCGCGCGAACTCGCGCAGTCGGCCGAAGTCGCGTTCGGCTGCGAGGTGCGCGAGATGTTCGGCTCGACCGAGACCTGCATCGTCGCGCGCCGCCGCACGGCGATCGACGAGGCCTGGACGCTGCTGCCGGGCGTGCGTCTGTCGCCGCAGCCGGACGGCACGCTCGTCGATGCGCCGCACCTCGCCGTCCCGGTGACGCTCGCCGACATCGTGGAGCTGCTGCCGGACGGGCGCTTCCGCCTGTGCGGCCGCAATGCCGACCTGCTCGAGATCGCCGGCAAGCGCGCCTCGCTCGGCGACCTCACGCGCAAGCTGCTAGCGGTGCCCGGCGTGGTCGACGGCGTGGTCGTGCAGCTCGATGCCGAAGCCAACGGCGTGCGTCGCATCGCGGCGCTCGCCGTGGCGCCGACGTTGTCGCCCGAGGCCATCCTGCAGGCCTTGCGCACGCAGATGGATCCGGTGTTCCTGCCGCGTCGACTGCGTTGCGTCGCATCATTGCCGCGCAACGAAACGGGCAAGCTTCCGCGCGACCAGGTACTGGCACTGTTGCAGGGATGATGCGCTCGCGCGTGCTTCACGCATCGCCCACAACTGCCGGATGAACGGTGCGGGAAAGCGGCTGTATTCATACACAGCCGTCACGACGTGCTTTCCAGACTGAGCTCGCCCCCAAACGCAGGGGTGCCGAATTCACCCTCTGACTGGAAAGGAGAAAACCATGGGCTTCATCATTTGGCTGATCGTCGGCGGCATCATCGGTTGGGTCGCCAGCATGATCATGAAAACCGACGCTCAGCAGGGCGCGCTCATGAACATCGTCGTCGGCATCGTCGGCGCGGTCCTCGGTGGTTGGCTGGGTGGCATGCTCCTCGGCGACGGCGGCAGCATCAACAGCGGTGACTTCTCGCTGTCGGGCCTGCTGATGTCGCTGCTGGGCGCCGTCGTCCTGCTCGCCATCGTGAACATGTTCCGCCGTGGCCGCGTGCGCTAATCGCAGGCTGATGCTTCGATGAAAAAGGCCCGGTTCCCCGGGCCTTTTTCATTTGCGCCGTTCACCCACCGGCGGGTGCGAGGTGCACCCAGGCCGGCGCGTGGTCGCTCGGCCGCTCCCACAACCGCGGCTCCTTGTCGACACCGGCCGCGACACAGTGCGGACGCAAGGCTTCGGAGACGAGCGTCAGGTCGATGCGCAGGCCGAGGTTGCGGCGCAGCGCGAACTGGCGGTAATCCCACCAGCTGACCATGCGTTCGTCCGGGTTCAACGCGCGGAACGCATCGTGCAGCCCGAGCGCCAGCAGCCGGTCCAGCGCATCGCGCTCGGCGCGCGAGGTCAGGATGTGGTCCTCGTTCCACTGCACCGGATCGTGCACGTCGCGCTCGTCAGGCGCGATGTTGAAATCGCCCAGCAGCACCAGGCGGGGATGCCGGCGCAACTCATCCTCCAGCCAGCGGTGCAGCGCGTCGAGCCAGCGCAGCTTGTAGGCGTACTTGTCGCTGCCGACCGCCTGCCCGTTCACGACGTAGACGTCGACGATGCGCACGCCATTGACGGTCGCCGCGAGCACGCGCTTCTGCTCGTCCTCGAAGCCGGGGATGCCCGCCTGCACGTCGTCGATGACGCCGCCGCCCGGCGAATCCATGCGCGCGAGGATCGCCACGCCGTTGTAGGTCTTCTGCCCGGAGAACACGCTGCGGTAGCCGGCGGCGGCGATCGCGGTGTCGGGAAAGCGCGCGTCCTCGAGCTTGGTCTCCTGCAGCGCGACCACGTCGGGACGGGCGGCGGCGAGCCACTGCTCCAGGTGCGGCAGGCGCACGTTCAGTGAGTTGACGTTCCAGCTGGCGATCTTCATGACGGGAGTCTAGCCGCAGGGCGCGCATGCGCTGGCATCATCGCGCCTCGCCTCCCGATGCCCGACGCCATGACCCCGATCGACCTGCGCAGCGACACCGTGACCCGCCCGACCGCCGCGATGCGCGAGGCGATGCTGCGCGCCGAGGTAGGCGACGACGTCTACGGCGAGGACCCGACGGTGAATGCGCTGCAGCAGCGCGTGGCGGCCGACCTCGGCTTCGAGGCCGCGCTGTTCACCCCGAGCGGCACGCAGGCGAACCTGATCGGCCTGATGGCGCACTGCGCGCGTGGCGACGAATACATCGTCGGCATGGACGCGCACACCTACAAGTTCGAGGGCGGCGGCGCGGCGGTGCTGGGCTCGATCCAGCCGCAGCCGATCCCGCACGCCGCCGACGGCACGCTGCCGCTCGACGCCGTGGAGCGCGCGATCAAGCCGGTCGATCCGCATTTCGCGCGCACGACGCTGCTCGCGCTGGAGAACACCTGGCACGGCCGCGTGCTGCCGATGGCCTACCTGCGCGATGCGCGCGAGCTCTGCGACCACCACGGCCTGCGCCTTCACCTGGACGGCGCGCGGCTGTACAACGCCGCGGTCGCGCTCGGCGTGCCGGCGCGCGACATCGCCGTGCATTTCGACAGCGTGTCGGTCTGCCTGTCGAAGGGCCTCGGCGCGCCGGTCGGATCGGTGCTCGCGGGCTCGCGCGGGTTCATCGACCGCGCCAGGCGCTGGCGCAAGGTCTGCGGTGGCGGCATGCGCCAGGCGGGCCTGCTGGCCGCCGGCGCGTTGCATGCGCTCGACCACCACGTCGCGCGCCTGGCTGACGATCACCGCCGCGCCGCCACGCTGGCAAGTGAGCTCGCCGCGCTCGGCCTGCCGGCGGTCGCGCATACCAACATGGTGTTCGTCGACACGCCGGTGGAGCAGCAGGCCGCGCTGAAGGCGCACCTGCACCAACGCGGCGTGGCGATCTCGACCGGCTACCTGCCGACGATCCGGCTGGTCATGCACCTGGACGTCGACGACGACGGCGTGGCACGCACCGTCGGGGCGTTCCGCGACTTCGCCACTGCCTGACGCCGGCGCCGTACGACCGGGCGCGTTGCGGCGCTAGCGCGCCAGCCAGCGGATCACGCGGTCGAGCCGCCGGTACGGCGGCCGCAGCTGGTCGGTCACCGCGAAGCGTCGCTGCTGGAACACCGGCAGCAGCTTGCTGAAGGTGTCGAAGCCCGCCTTGCCGTGGATCGCGCCCATGCCGCTCGGGCCGATCCCGCCGAACGGTAGACCTTGGGCACCGAAGTGCAGCAGCGTGTCGTTGACGGTGACGCCGCCGGCGAGCGTGCCGTCGACCAGCCGGTCGACGTTCGCGCGCGCATGGCTGAAGGGATACATCGCCAGCGGGCGTTCGAGCGTGGCGATGTGCGCGATCGCGTGGTCGAGCGTGTCGTAGGCCAGCACCGGCAGGATCGGCCCGAAGATCTCGTCCTGCATCACGCGCAGTGTGTCCGGCGGATCGAGCACGAGCATCGGTGGCAGCAGTCGCGTGGCCGCGTCGCCGTCGCCGAACGGCGCGATCACCGTCGCGCCCGCGGCGCGCGCTTCGGCGATGTAACCGGAAAGCCGCGCGAACTGCGCGTCGTTGATGATGCGGGTGTAGTCGGGGTTGTCCGCGATGTCGCCGTAGCGCTCGCGCAACTGCGAAACGAGCGCCTCGACGAACGCGTCGCGACGCGGGCGGTCGACCAGCGCGTAATCGACGCCGATGCAGGTCTGGCCCGCGTTGAACCACTTGCCGGTGGCGATGCGCGCGGCCGCCGTGTCGAGCTCGTAATCGGGGCAGACGATCGCCGGCGCCTTGCCGCCGAGCTCGAGCGTGACCGGCGTGAGGTTCGGCGCCGCTGCGGCCATCACCTTGCGGCCGACCGCGGTGGAGCCGGTGAACAGCAGGTGGTCGAACGGCAGCGACGCGAACGCGGCGCCGACGTCCGCGCCGCCGAGCGCGACCGCCACGCGCTCGGGCGGGAACACGTCGGCCAGCAGATCGCGCAGCCACGCGCTGGTGCGCTGCGTGTGTTCCGACGGTTTCAGGTAGACGTGGTTGCCCGCCGCGATCGCGCTCACCAGCGGCACCAGCGCGAGGTTCACCGGGTAGTTCCACGGCGCGATCACGCCGACCACGCCGACCGGCATCGGCCGCACCTTCGCGCGCGCCGGCCACAGCCGCCAGCCGACCGCCGCGCGGCGCGGCCGCGACCACCGCCGCAGGTGCGCGAGCGCCTCGCCGATCTCCGCCAGCACGATCAGCGTTTCGGCAATCAGGTTCTCGTGCGTCGAGCGATGGCCGAAGTCGGCGCGGATCGCGGCGTCCATCTCCGGCTGCCGGGCGCGGAACGCATCACGCAGGCGGCGCAGGTCGGCGGCGCGCTGGGCGAGGTCGGGCTTGCGCGCGCGCCAGGCGGCCTGCAGGCGCGCATGCGTGGCGACCAGATCGGGATTCAGCGTGTTCATGCGCGCGGCCGGGCCATCGAGGCGCACAGCCTACAATCCGTGCATGGCGATCCGACCCTATCTCACCCATCTCCCGACCCTCGGCGCGCGCGCCTATGTCGACGACGCGGCCAACGTGATCGGCGACGTGGTGCTCGGCGACGACGTGTCCGTCTGGCCCGGCACGGTCATCCGCGGCGACGTCAACTTCATCCGCATCGGCGACCGCACCAACATCCAGGACGGCACCGTGGTGCACGTGAGCCACGACGGCCCGCACGCCAAGCTCGGCGGCTTCGCCACGCGCATCGGCAGCGACGTCACCATCGGCCACAAGGCCATCGTGCACGCCTGCACGATCGAGGACGCGGTGCTGATCGGCATGGGCGCGATCGTGCTCGACGGCGCGGTCGTGAAGCAGCACGGCTTCGTCGGCGCCGGCGCGGTGGTGCCGCCGGGCAAGGTGGTCGGCGAGCGCGAGCTGTGGCTCGGCAACCCGGCGAAGAAGGTGCGCGTGCTGAGCGATGCGGAAGTCGAGGCGCTGTACTACTCGGCGCAGCACTACGTGCGACTCAAGGACGCCTACCTCGGCGCTGGCTGAGGCGGGGCGCGGCCGCTACAGTCGCCACGGGGACGGACGGGGGACGCCGGATGACGCAGCAGGATGCGCGAGCCGCAGGGCGTGGCGCGGCAGGCGCCGCGGCCGCCGTGCGTCGCGCCTGATCCGCGTCCGTTGCCGCATCGCATGGCGCTGGACACCCATCTCGACGTCGTGACGCCCGAAGGCGTCGCCCTGCACCTGCCGGTCGCGGGGCCGGTGCCGCGCGCGCTGGCCTGGTTGATCGACTTCGCGGTGCGGCTGGCGGTGCTGTTCGCCGCGGCGATGGTGCTCGGCCTGCTCGGCGGTGCCGGTGCGGGCGCGATGTCGGTGCTGATGTTCGCGCTGTTCTGGTTCTACCCGGTGTTGTTCGAAGTGGTGTTCGACGGCCGCACGCCGGGCAAGCGCGCACTCGGGCTCCGGGTGGTCGCCGCCGACGGCGCGCCGGTGGGCTGGCGCGCCTCCTTCACCCGCAACCTGCTGCGCAGCGTCGACATGCTGCCGTTCGGCTATGCGACCGGGCTGGTCGCCTGCCTGGCCGATCCCGCCGCGCGCCGGCTCGGCGACATGGTGGCGCGCACGCTCGTGGTGCACGTGGCCGACGCACCCGACGCGGCGTCCGCGCCGCACGTGCCCGCGCAGCCGCCGCGCACGCCGCTGCAGCCGGCCGAACAGTCGGCGGTCGTCGCCTTCGCGGAGCGCGCGCCGCGGCTGGGCGATGCGCGCCGCGACGAACTCGCCGACCTCGCCTCGCCGCTGGTGCAGGCGCACGGCGCGCAGGCCGCCGCGCGGCTCTACGCCATCGCGGCCTGGCTGCTCGGGCGACGCGCATGAAGCAGGACGCCTTCGTCGAGCGGCATGCCGCCGAGTGGAGCGCCTTCGAGCACTGGCTCGACACGCGCGGGCGCAGCGCGCGACGCGCGCGCCGCGAAACGCCCGAGGGCCTGCGCGACGAGGACGTGCCGGCGTGCTATCGCCGCCTGACCCAGCATCTCGCGCTCGCGCTGCGTCGCGGCTACAGCCCGCAGCTCACGGGACGCCTGCAGCGGCTCATGCAGCGCGGCCACGCGGTGCTCTACCGCGCGCCCCCGCCGCGCTGGCGCCGCCTGGCGCGCTTCTTCATCGCCGGCTTCCCGCGCCTGGTCCGCGAGGAGGCGGGCTGCATGCTCGCCGCGGCCGTGCTGCTGTACGTGCCGATGCTGCTGGTCTTCATCGCGATCCAGTGGAACCCGGACCTCGCGTCCGCGCTGTTCAGGCCCGAACAGCTGACCGAGTTCGAGCGCATGTACGACCCGGCCGACGCGGCGCGCAGGCTCGGTCGCGATAACGGCACCGACGTCGCGATGTTCGGCTACTACATCCTCAACAACATCACGATCGCGTTCCGCACCTTCGCCAGCGGTGCGCTCGCGGCGGTGGGCTCGATCGTCGTGCTGGTCGCCAACGGGCTGGTCATCGGCGGCGTGGCCGGGCACCTGCAGGCCGTCGGCCATGGCGACCCGTTCTGGCGCTTCGTCTGCGGGCATTCCGCGTTCGAACTCACCGCGGTGGTGATCGCCGGCGGCGCGGGGCTGCAGATCGGCCTGCGCCTGCTCGCACCCGGCCAGCGGCGCCGCATCGACGCGCTGGTCGAAGGCGGGCGCCGCGGCGCGCTGCTCTGCGCGGGCGTGTTCGTGATGCTCGTGCTCGCCGCGTTCGTCGAGGCGTTCTGGTCGTCGATCGGCTGGATGCCGGCGACGGTGAAGTACTCGGTCGCCGCGGTGCTGTGGACGCTGGTCGGCCTGTGGCTCTGGCGCGGCGGTCGCGGCCTGCCCGACGCACTGGACGAGGCGCGCGCATGAGGATCGACGCGCTCACCGTCGTGCTGCGCCCGCGCTCGTCCTGGGAGGCGGTCGAGCTCGGCACCGCGCTCGTGCGCCGCCATGCGCGTGCGGTGTGGACGCCGTGGCTCGCCTGCGCGCTGCCCGCCTTCGTCGTCGCCAACGCGCTGGCGTGGTGGGCGGGCATGCCGGTGCTCGCGCTGCTCGTGCTGTGGTGGCTCAAGCCCGTGTTCGACCGCATCCCGCTGTTCGTGCTGTCGCGCGCGGTGTTCGGCGAAGTGCCGTCCACGCGTGCCACGCTGCGCGGCGCCTTCCGCGGCGGCGGGGCCGCGATGCTCGGGTATCTCACCTGGCGCCGCCTCGGCCCCGCGCGGTCGCTGCTGATGCCCATCGACGTGCTCGAAGGCGGCAGCGCGGCATCGACGCGCGCGCGCCGCCGCGTGCTGGCCGGCCCCGCCTACGGCATCGCATCGCTGTGCCTGATGGCGTTCGCGGCCTTCGAGACGGCGCTCGCCGGCGGCCTCGCGATGCTCGCCTTCCTGTTCGTGCCGAACGAGTACCTGCAGGACGTGGCCACCTCGGTCTGGCAGAGCGTGCGCGACGCGCCCGCGTGGCTGCAGCTGCTCGAGAACGCGCTGCTGTGGACGGCCGCCGGCGTGCTCGAACCTTTCTACGTCGGCACCGGGTTCGGGCTCTACCTCGGCCGCCGCACCGAGATCGAAGGCTGGGACATCGAGCTGGCCTTCCGTCGCCTGCGCGAGCGCCTGCTCGCCGTGGCCGGCGCGACGCTGGTGCTGGCCGGCCTGCTGCTGGCGCCGCGGCCGTCGCTCGCGGCGCCCGCGGCCATGCCGGGGCGCACGGATGCGGCGGCCGCGCCGGCCCCGGCGCGCACCGCGGCGCTGTCGCCCGCCGATACCCGGATGCTGCAGCGCGTCTTCGGCAGCGACTACCGCGATCCGGCGCGTTTCGGGCGGGCGGTCGACCGCGCCTTCGCCGATCCGCAATTGCATCCGCGGCGGAAGATGGACACGTGGGAGCGCCGCGAACCGCCGCCGCCGGAAGCGGCACGGGCGTCGCCGCGCTGGATCCAGGCGATCGCCTCGCTGCTCGCCACGCTCGGCGAGATCGGCCTGTGGCTGCTGCTCGGCGCGCTCGTGCTCCTGCTCGCGGCCACCGCGAAGCACTGGTGGCCGTGGCTGCGCGGCATCGCCGAGGACGTGCGGCCCGTGCCGGCGCCGGTCGTCGACGCGGTCCCGGCCCCGGCGGCGCCGCTGCCCGACGACGTCGCCGCGGCCGCGCGCCGGCTGTGGCAGGCGGGCCA
>NZ_SMRQ01000006.1 GCF_004359965.1 Cognatilysobacter segetis
CGCGCCGCCGCCGCGCGCACCGCCGCCGCCGCCCCGACCCGCCCGGCCGCGCCCGCCGCCGCCGGCGGCAACGAGCTGCGCGCGCTGTCCACCCCGCCGCCGGCCTTCCCGCCGGAAGCGCTGCGCTCGGCGCAGTCCGGCGAGGTGCAGGTCGAGTTCACCGTGTCGCCGGACGGCTCGGTCTCGGCGGCCCGCGTCGTCCGCGCCAACCCGCCGCGCGTGTTCGACCGCGCCGCGGTCAGCGCCGTCAAGCGCTGGCGCTTCCAGCCGGTCGACGCGCCGGTGACCACGCGCCGCACGATCTCGTTCAACCCGGGTACCTGACCGGGCGACGCGCGACGAAAAAAAGCCCGGCTCCGGCCGGGCTTTTTTCTTGCGGTCGCGCGGCTCAGCCCGGCGTGCCGGGCGAACGGAACAGCGAGGCGACGCCGGTCTTGAGCTTCGCGTGCAGCGTGACGCCCTCGGCCATGCCGGACGCCTTCCACGCCTCGTACTGCGCGTCCATGTCGGCCAGCTCCTGCGCGGTGAACAGTTCGCGCATCGCGGCGAAGATCTCGCGTTCCTCCTCCTTCGCGTGGTGGTCGATGAGCTCGCCCATCACCTTCGCGCTGCCGGCGAATTCGCGGCTGGTCGGCTCGCAGGCCTTGAGGTCGGGCAGCACGCTCTGCTCGACCGCGCGATGCTCCTGCATCGCGGCCGCCCACAGCAGCTTCTGCTCGTGGCTGGCGCGCGACTTCAGCGCCGGATAGAACACCAGCTCTTCCCACTTCGCATGCGGCACCAGCGCCATCTCGATCTTCTCGAGCAATTCCAGGCGCGTCTTCTCGGCGCGGTCGGTGGTGGCGTTGACCTGCTCGAAGAGCGCGCGGAGCTGGTCGTGTTCGGTCTTGAGGGTAGTGAGGATGCTGCGCATTGACGGGCCTCCATGACAGGCCCACAGCGTCGGACGGCGGCGCGGATCGATGCGTGAAAGCGGCCGTGCGCCGCACGCGACACGTATTGCCGCATCGCATCCATGCGAGATGGCGGCGCCCCGCGAGCGCCGCCATCGTGCCGTGCCTCAGCCCGAGATCGCGAGGCGCTCCTGGTGGTAGCGACGCACCGCCGCGAACCACAGCACCGCCGCCAGTCCGAAACCGCTGGCGAGGTAAACCGCCCACACGGCCGGCTGGATCGCCTCGCCGCGCACGATCTTCAGCAGCAGCTGGTTCTGCGCGAGGAACGGCACCGCGAACTGCCACAGCTGCGTCTTGATCGGATTCACCATCAGCATGATCGAGGGCAGCATCGGCAGCAGCATCAGCCAGGTCATGTGGCTCTGCGCCTCTTTCATGCTCTTGGCCGCGGCCGACAGGAACGTCAGCAGCGACGTGCCGATCACCAGCATCGGCAGCAGCACGAACAGCATCTTCGCCATCGCCGGAAAGCTCACGTCGAGCATGCGCGCGGTGGCCGCGAGCTGTGCGCTGACCTTGAACGACATCAACGTGAGCACCAGCGACAGCAGGCCGAGCGAGCAGGCCGCGGCGATCTTGCCGGTGACGATGCCGCCGCGCCGCGCGGGCGTCGCCAGCAAGGGCTCCAGCGACTGGCGTTCGCGCTCGCCGGCGGTGGCATCGATGATCAGGTACGCGCCGCCAAGGAACGAGCTGATGATCAGCAGGTAGGGCAGCATGATCGACAGCACCATGCCCTTCTTGGCCTGCTCGCTGGCGACGTCGCGGTTGCCGACGTTGACCGCGCGCGTGACCGACGGATCGATGCCGCGCGCCAGCAGGCGCAGCGCGCCCATCTGGTCGCGATAGCCCTCCAGCGCCGCGCGCACGCGGGCCATCGGGATCTCCGCATTGCGACGCGTACTGTCGGCCACCACCTCGACCACCGCCGGCTTGCCCGCGCGCCAGTCCTTCGCGAAGTCCTCGTCGATGCGCAGGCCGACGTCCTCGTCCTGCTGCGCGATCGCGGCGTCGAGGTCCTTCGGCGCCTTCTTCGCCTGGATGCCCTGCGTGGCGAGGAACGCGACGAGGTTGGGCGCGCGCTCCATGCCGTCGACCGGGATCACGAGCGTGCGGTCGAGCTCGGTCTTGGCGCGCTTCTCGGCCATCGAGCCGGTGCCGATGATGATCAGCGGGTACAGCAGCGGGCCGAGCAGCAGCGCGATCGCGAGCGTGCGGCGATCGCGCGAGATGTCGCGCAGTTCCTTGCGCATCACCGACCACACGGTGGCCATGAGTCCGGTCTTCATGCGTGCAGTCCTTCTTCCGAGCCGATCGCCTTGACGAAGGCGTCCTCGAGGTTGGTTTCACCGAATCGCGCCCGCAGCTCGTCCGCGGTGCCGCCCGCGACGACCTGCCCCTTCGCGATGATCACGATGCGATCGCAGAGCGCGGCCACCTCCTGCATGATGTGGCTGGAGAAGATCACGCAGCGCCCTTCGGCCTTGAGCTGCAGCAGGAAGCCGCGCATCGCGCGCGTGGTCATGACGTCGAGCCCGTTGGTGGGCTCGTCGAGGATCACGTTCCTCGGGTCGTGCACGAGTGCGCGTGCGATCGCCGTCTTGGTGCGCTGGCCCTGGCTGAAGCCCTCGGTCTGTCGATCGAGGATGTCGTCCATCTGCAGCTCGCGCGCCAGCACCTGGGTACGCGCGGCGATCTGCGCCTTCGACAGGCCGTGCAGCTCGCCGAAGTAGGCGATGTTCTCGCGCGCGGTCAGGCGCTTGTAGACGCCGCGGGCGTCGGGCAGCACGCCGAGCGCGCGGCGCACCGTCACCGGATCCTTCGCGGTGTCGACGCCGTCGACCATCACCTGGCCGCGGTCGGGCGTCATCAGCGTGTAGAGCATGCGCAGCGTGGTGGTCTTGCCGGCGCCGTTCGGGCCGAGCAGGCCGGTGATCTGGCCGTCGGGTGCCTCGAAGGACACGCCGTCCACGGCCTTGACGGGGCCGGTCTTGGTCTTGAACGTCTTGTGCAGGTCGTTGGCGGTGATCATGGCCGGCTCACGGCTCCCATCCGTTGAAGCTGGTGAACGGCGGCACGGGCGCGACCGTCTCCAGGCATTTGGTGTCGAGCGCCTTGGCGTTCGCGGTTTCGATGAACTTGCCGATCAGCTTCGGCATGCAGCCGGTGCCCATCACGTTGTGGCCCTGCCCGCGCAGCACGACGGCCTTCGCGTTCGGCAGCGTCTTCGCCACGCGCTCGGCGTACTCCGGCGGCGTCACCGGATCGAGTTCGCCGGACATCAGCAGCACCGGCGCGTCGCTCCTGAGCGGCTGGCCGAAGTCCGCCGGTCGCGCGCCCTTGGGCCACGCCTTGCAGGCGGCGAAGAACATATCCGCCATGTCGGTGCCGAGCGCGGTGCCCGCGTCGGCCGGATCGGCGACGTAGCGATCGGCGTCCTCGGCGCAGATCACCGACCACTGCATGCCGCGGTTCATGCTGCCGGCCATCGACTCGCCGCCGAGCGCGGCCAGCGCGGCGAGCGGCGCATAGCGCCCCTGCACCGCCTCGTCGACGACGACGGGCAGCAGCGCCGCGGCCAGCGGCACGTACGAGAACAGCTGCGTGAGCCCGACCACGGTCTGCGCGGTGAGCTTGTCGTGCTTGGCCTCGCCGGTGGCGGGATCGCGGTAGTCGACCTCGACCGGCGCGCTCGCCAGGCGCTGCTTGAGCGTGGCCAGCTGCGTGCGCAGGTCCTGCGGATAGCGCTTGGCGCAGACCGGATCGGCGGCGCAGGCCTTGCCGCGCAGCGTGAGCGTGCGTTCGAACGTGCGCGCGAACTCGCCACCGGCGACGACGTCGTTGGGCAGCACGCCGTCGAGCACCACTGCGCGCGTCTGCGCCGGATGGCGCATCGCGTACTGCTGCGCGACGCGCGTGCCGTAGGACACGCCGACCAGGTCGATCTTCTCCGCGCCGAGCGCGCGGCGCACGGTATCGAGATCCTCCACCGCGACGGTGGTGGTGAACAGGCGCGGGTCGTGCGTCTGCGCGGCGGCGCACTTGCCGGCGTACTCGGCGATCGCCGCGGTGTCGTCGCGGTCCTTGTACTCGTCGCGCAGCGCCTTCGGGCAGTCCAGCGGGGCGGACTTGCCGGTGCCGCGCTGGTCGACGAGGAACACGCTGCGCGACTTCAGCACCGGGCCCAGCGCATTGGCCACCGCGGCCGCGTACTCGCTCGCGGCCTGGCCGGGGCCGCCGGCGAGGAAGAACACCGGATCGGGCGCCGGATCGACGCGGCCGCCGGGCCGCAGCCAGGCGATGCGCAGGTCGACCTTCGGCCCGTTCGGCTTCGACGGGTCCTCCGGCACCGCGAGCGTTCCGCACATGCCGTCGAGCGTCTGCGCGGCGAGCGCGCCCGACAGCGCGCAGGGTTCGAATTCGATGCGGCCGACGGTCCGCTTGGCGGACTCCGGCTCGGGCTTGGCCTGCGGGCCGTGCGCGGTGCCGGAACATCCGGCGAGCGCGAGGGCCAACAGTGAAAACAAGGGTCGGACTTTCGACATGGGGCCATCCGTGAAGCGGTGGAAACGCGGCGACCGGCCGGTCGCGCAGGAATGGACGGCCCGGGCCGTCCGTGGAAACGATTACGGGTGAGGGCGGCTGCTCCGCGCGGCGGCGCCGAAGGCGATGCCCGCGCCCACCATCGCCGTGCCCATCGGCAGGAAGGCGATCCGGCGGGTGACCGCGCCGACGCCCAGCAGGGCGAGCCCGAGGATCAGGAACGCGATGCCCATGCCGCGGAGCCGGCGGGACCGGTCGGTAATGGCGGCCATGTCAGCGCGGGCCCGTCGACAGCGGCGGGCACCGCGGCGTGCCGAGCGTGGTGACCCAGAGCGCGGGGAACACGAACGTGGCGAACATCGTCAGGTCGAACACAATCGACAGCACCAGGGTGGCGACCGTCGCGGCGAGCAACCAGGCGTTGCGGCGGGACAGGAAGCGGTTCATGCGTCGTCTCCGGGGAGGAAGATGGCTTCGAGGGGCGCGTCGAACAGGCGCGCGATGCGGAACGCGAGCGGCAGGCTGGGGTCGTACTTGCCGGTCTCGATGGCGTTGACGGTCTGTCGCGACACGGCGAGCCGCTCGGCGAGCTCGCCCTGCGACCAGCCCTGCGATTCCCGCAATTCGCGCACGCGGCTTTCCATGTCAGGCGAAGCGCCGCGAAATGAAGACCTTGGCGATGCCGTAGGTGAGGCAGATCAGTGGGAAGACCCAGATCATCGCGGCGCTCGACGGGATGTCGATCACCTTGGCCGCCTGCAGCAGGCCGGCGGCGAAGTAGGCGAGCGAGACCAGTACCGTGGCGAAGCTCACCGATTCCACCTCGATACGTCGCTGCATCTCGTCGGTATCGCGGATGTGGCGCACGATCGCGCGCATCGCCAGCGCGACGAAGGGCACCGGCGCGAGCGCGACGAGCGCGCGCAGCGACGGATCCTCCACATGCTGCTTGAGCAGCCAGACCGAACCGAGGATGGCGACGACGTAGCCCGCCATCGGCGGCAGGAACTCGCGGAGGTAACGACGGCGCAGGGCGGGCGTCGCGGAGTGCGCGGCCTCCGGCAGGTGGCGCGCCAGCATGCCGGCCAGTACCAGCGCCACGCTGACGCCCGACAGCAGCCCGCCCGCGAAATCGGATAGCAGGCCGGGCATCCAGGCGCGCAATGCCAGTACGGCGACCAGCTGGAAGGCGCCGAGGGCGATGCAGACGCGGGCAGCGAATCGGTTCATCGTGGCCAGTCAAGTAAACTTGACAGGGATGCTGGCGCCGTCCCCGGCCGGTGTCAAGCGTGCTTTACACGGTCCGACGAACGGCGCGGACGCGACGCGGGCGGGTCCGCGACGAGGGCGGCGGGCGATCGATCCCGGCACCCGGCACCCGGCGCGCCGGCCCAGGCGGGGGATCCGCCGGGCTGCCTACTTCGAACTGACGTACTTCTCGCGCCGGATCTGCCCCACCGGCAACCCATGGCCCTTCAGCGCCTCGAAGCAGGCGTCGACCATGTTCGGATTGCCGCAGAGATATGCGATGTCACCCTCGGCACTCGGCGCGAACTCGTCGAGGAACTGCTGCACGTAGCCGTGGCGCACGTCCGCATGCGCCTGCGGCGAGCCGGCCGCCGGCAGCTCGCGCGAAAAGCATGGCACGAAGCGGAAGCGATCCGGGTGCCGGTTCGCGAACGCGCGGAACTCGTCGCCGTAGAGCAGCTCCGCCGGCGTGCGTGCGCCGAACAGCAGCACCACCTCGATGCCGCGCTCGGCGATCAGGCGCTCGAGCTCGGGCAGCATCGCGCGATACGGCGTGACGCCGGTGCCGGTGGCGATCAGCAGGTAGCGGCGGTTCGCATCCTGCGGCATCAGGCAGAAGCGCCCGAACGGGCCGCTGGCCATCAGCGTGCCGCCGATCGCGAGGCCTTCGAACAGCGCCGTGGCAGCGCCGCCGGGCACGTAGCTCACGGCGATCTCCACCGCCTCGCCCGGGCCGATCGCGTGGTCGTGGATCGTCGCCAGCGAATAGCTGCGCTTGGTCGCGGTGCCGTCGGCGTAGGTGAAGTGCACCTGGATGAACTGGCCGGGGATGAAGTCCAGCGGCTGGCCGTCCTCGCGCACGAACGAGTAGTGGCCGACGCTCGGGGCGAGCATGCGGCGCGAGACGAGTCGGAGCGGGAACTGGACGATGGCCAAAGCGGTGCGATCCTGACGGGCAGCGCATGCACAGGGCGGCACGGCCGCTGGAACGCTGCAGCGCGCGGGTGTGCGCGCCTGGGCTGCCTATACTACCGGGATCACCGTTCGAACCCCCGACATGCCCGACGCCGTCGCGACTCCCGCGCTGTCCGTGCGCGACCTGCGCAAGACCTACGACAACCGTGTCGAAGCGCTCAAGGGCGTGTCGCTCGACGTGCAGCCCGGCGACTTCTTCGCCCTGCTCGGCCCCAACGGCGCCGGCAAGTCGACGCTGATTGGCATCGTCAGCTCGCTGGTGAACCTGAGCGAGGGCAGCGTGTCGATCTACGGCATCGACCTGGTGCGCGACCGCGACGCCGCCATGCGGCAGATCGGCCTGGTGCCCCAGGAAATCAACTTCAACATGTTCGAGAAGCCGGTCGACATCCTGGTCAACTACGCCGGCTTCTACGGCGTGCCGCGCGCCGAGGCGCTGCAGCGCGCGGAAGTGGAGCTGCGCCGCGCGCAGCTGTGGGAGAAGGCCAACGTCATGAGCCGCACGCTGTCGGGCGGCAAGAAGCGCCGCCTGATGATCGCGCGCGCGATGATGACGCGCCCGCGCCTGCTGATCCTCGACGAGCCCACGGCGGGCGTGGACATCGAGATCCGCCGCGGCATGTGGAAGACGCTGCGCGAGATCAACGCGCAGGGCACGACGATCATCCTCACCACGCATTACCTCGAGGAAGCCGAGAACCTCTGCCGCAACGTCGCGATCATCGACCGCGGGCGCATCGTCGAGCAGGGCTCGATGAAGTCGCTGCTGGCCAAGCTCGACGTCGAGGGCTTCCTGCTCGACATCGACGGCGTGCTGCCCGCGCAGCTGCCGCAGGTCGAGAACGCCACCATCAGCGCGACCGACGACCACACGCTCGACATCGAGATGCCGCGCGCGATGGATCTCAACCGCGTGTTCGCCGCGCTGGACGCCGCCGGCATCCGCGTGCGCTCGATGCGCACCAAGTCCAACCGCCTCGAAGAACTCTTCGTGCGCCTGACCGGCGAGAACGCCGGCACCGCCGCGGTCTGAGCCGCGCGAAAGAACCGGAAGCCCCGATGTCCACCACGCCCGCCACGCTGTCGTCCCGCCACCTCGTCGCGCTCGGCACCATCGCGCGACGCGAGGTCAATCGCATCCTGCGCATCTGGACGCAGACGCTGATCCCGCCCGCGATCACCATGACGCTGTACTTCATGATTTTCGGCGGGCTGATCGGCTCGCGCGTGGGCACCATGGACGGCATCAAGTACATGGACTTCATCGTCCCGGGCCTGGTGATGATGTCGGTCATCCAGAACGCCTACGGCAACATCTCGTCGAGCTTCTTCGGCGCGAAGTTCGGCCGGCATGTCGAAGAACTGCTGGTCAGCCCGATGCCGAACTGGGTGATCCTCGCCGGCTACGTCGCCGGCGCGGTGCTGCGCGGCGTGATGGTGGGCGCGATCGTGCTGGTGATCGCGATGTTCTTCACCCGCGTGTCGATGCCGCATCCGTTCGTCACGCTCACCACCGTGCTGCTGGGCGCGACGATCTTCGCGTTGGCCGGCTTCGTCAACGCGATCTACGCCAAGAAGTTCGACGACATCGCGATCGTGCCGACCTTCATCCTCACCCCGCTCACGTACCTCGGCGGCGTGTTCTATTCGGTCAAGCTGCTGCCGGGCTGGGCGGAAGCCGCGACGCACCTCAACCCGATCTTCTACATGGTCAACGCGTTCCGCTACGGCCTGCTGGGCACCAGCGACGTGCCGCTCGCCGTGGCGTACGGCCTGATGCTGCTGTTCGTCGCCGTACTGGGCGCGCTGGGCCTGTGGCTGCTGCGCCGGGGCGTGGGCCTGCGCAGCTGATGTGACCTCCGGCCCATTGCGACGGGGGTCGCAGCGGGCCACAGTGCGCGCCTCTACGTCCGGGGAGGGACAGGGATGGCCAAGCTCGTCGATATTTTCCTGCAGCCGTCGAAGGTGTTCGCCGAAGAGCGCGAGCGCCCGACGTTCCTGGTGCCGATGGTGGTGCTCGCGGCGCTCACCGTCGCGTTCACGCTGGCGTACTTCTTCCGCGTCGACCCCGCTTGGTACGCCGACCACATGTTCGACGCCCAGCGCGGCACGATGACCGCGAAGGAAATGGCGCGCGCCAAATCCATGATGCCGGCCACGCGGACCATGGGCGTGTTCGGCGCGCTCGGCGGCACCGTCACCATCGCGCTGATGCTCGCGATCATCGGCCTGTACTACTGGCTCGCGGCGAAGGTCACCGGCAAGCCGCTCGGCTACAAGCACGGCGTGAGCCTGGCCGGCTGGTCGGCGATGCCGACCGCGCTGGGCACGCTGGTCGCGCTGATCGGCGCGCTGACGATGTCGCCGCAGACCGGCCTCGAGAGCCTGATGCTCACGCACGTCGACCCGCTGCTGGTGAGCAGTCCGGCCGGCCAGCCCGGCCATCGCCTCGCGCAGAGCGCCGACCTGCTCGCGGTGTGGACGACGTTCCTGTCCGCGCTGGGCTGGCGCGTGTTCACCCGCTCGTCGTGGCTGCAGGCGATCGTGGTCTCGGTGATCCCGCTCGCGCTGGTCTACGGCGTGCTCGCGCTGCTGCCGGGCTGAGTCCGCACCGATGACCCCGAAGACGAAGAAGGCCCTCGCGGGCGGCGTGGTCGTGGCCGTGCTGGTGCTGCCGGTCGCGCTGCGCGGCCTGCACGGCGAGCGCGGCACGCCGGTGCAGGTGCAGCCGGTCGCCACGCAGTCGGTGCGTCCCACCATCCTCGCCTCCGGCACCCTCGCCTACGGCACCGAGGTGAACCTCACCGCCGAGGTGGTCGCGAAGGTCGACCGCATCCTCGTCGCCGAGGGCGACACGGTGCAGCAGGGCCAGTTGCTGATGACGCTGGACCCCAAGACCTACCGCAACGCGATCGATCGCGAGGCCGCCGGACGCCGGCAGGGCCAGATCGACATCACGCGCCAGCGCGCGACGCTGCAGTTGCGCGAGGCGCAGTACGCACGCTCGCGGCAGCTCGCCGCGCAGCAGCTGATCGACCGCAACAAGCTGGAAGAGGATCGCCTCGCGCTGGAACAGGCCCGCGCGCAGCTCGCCAGCAGCAGCGAGAGCCTGCGCCGCCAGCAGGCGGTGCTCGGCGAGGCCTTCGACCAGCTCGGCAAGACCGAGATCCGCGCGCCGATGGCCGGCCGCATCGTCGAGCTGCCGATCAAGGTCGGCGAGACGGCGATCCCGTCCACCAACGCGCTCGCCGGCGCCAAGCTGATGAAGATCGCCGACGTCAGCGCGCTCACCGCCGAACTCAAGGTGGACGAGGCCGACATCGGCCAGGTGTCGATCGGCCAGGCCGTCGACGTCTATCCCGCCGCGTATCCCGACACGGCGATCCACGGCCGCGTGCAGAAGATCGCGCTCGCCCCGACCATCGAAGGCCAGGCCCGCGCCTACAAGGTGACGGTGACGCTCGATTCGCCCGGCAGCCTCAACCTGCGCTCGGGCATGAGCGCGCGCGCCGACGTGTACCTCGGCGACGGGCGCGCGCGGCTCGCCGTGCCGGTCGAGGCGATGGTCGAGGACGACGAGGAACTCGCCGCCGCGGCGGCCGACGAGGACGCGCCCAAGCGCGAAGCCGCGAAGGCGACGGAAGCGAAGACCTACGTCTGGCTGGAACGCGACGGCCACGCGCGCAAGGCGCCGGTCAAGGCGGGCGTCGCCGACGACCGCTGGCAGGCGATCGCCACCGGCCTCAAGGCCGGCGACCGCGTGATCGTGGGCCCGGCCAAGACGCTGCGCACGCTGCACGACGGCGACGCGGTGGTCGTGAAGACGGCGAAGGAACTCGACGCGGCGAAGGACGGCGGAGCCGCGAAGTGATCGCGCTGTCCGGCATCGTGAAGCGCTACACGATGGGCGAGGAGGTCGTGCAGGCGTTGCGGGGCGTGGACCTCTCGATCGGCCGTAACGAGTACGTCGCGCTGACCGGCCCGTCGGGGTCCGGCAAGTCCACGCTGATGAACCTGCTCGGCTGCCTCGACACGCCCACCGAGGGCCACTACCTGCTCAACGGCCGCGACGTCGCCGGCATGGACGACGACGAGCTCGCGCACGTGCGCAACCGCGAGATCGGATTCGTGTTCCAGAGCTTCCACCTGCTGCCGCGCCAGAGCGTGCTGCAGAACGTGATGCAGCCGCTGGTCTACCGCGGCCTGCCGCGCGCCGAGCGCGTGCGCCGCGCCACCGAAGCGCTGGAGAAGGTCGGGCTCGGCAATCGCCTCGACCATCGCCCCAACCAGCTCTCCGGCGGCCAGCGCCAGCGCGTCGCGGTGGCGCGCGCGCTGGTCGGCGAGCCGTCGCTGCTGCTGGCCGACGAGCCCACCGGCAACCTCGACTCGCAGACCTCCGCCGAGATCATGGCGCTGTTCGACGCCCTGCACGCGCAGGGCCAGACGGTGATCGTGGTCACGCACGAGCCCGACATCGCCGCGCACTGCCACCGCGTGCTGCGCGTGTTCGACGGCCGCATCGTCGAGGACACGCGGCAGGCGCCGCGCAGCGCGGCGGGAGTGCACTGATGCAGGCCTATCTCGAAGCGCTGCGCGCCGCGCTCGCCAGCCTCACCGCGCACCGGCTGCGCAGCTTCCTCACCACGTTGGGCATCCTGATCGGCACCGCGAGCGTGATCGCCGTGGTGTCGCTCGTGCAGGGCTTCTCCGACTCGATCCGCGCGCAGTTCGCCGACATCGGTGGCAGCACGCTGAGCGTGGAGGCCAACAACGACAACGACAACTTCCGCACCGGCAAGATCAACACGCTGACCGCCGAGGACGTGGAGGCGTTGCGACATCGCGTCGCCGGCATCGGCGAGGTCGCCCCGTTGCTGGGCGTGCCCGCGGGCCAGGCGAGCTGGCGCGGCCGCAGCAGCCAGCCGCAGGTCATCGGCACGACCAGTGAATTCCAGCAGGTGCGCGCGCGTTTCCCGCAGGTGGGCCGCTTCCTGGTGCCGGCGGACGACGCCGGGCGGCGCCACGTCGCGGTGATCGGCACCAAGGTGCGCGACGACCTGCACCTGCCTGCCAACCCGGTCGGGCAGTACATCAAGCTCGGCGGCGACTGGTTCAAGGTCGTCGGCATGATGGAGCCGAAGGGCGAGGTGTTCGGCTTCAGCCAGGACAACTACGTCGTGATTCCGTTCGACGTGGCGCGCGCGATGAGCGGCAACGCGATCGACCCGATGATCGGTGTGTCGTTCACCGTGCAGCGCATCGACGAGCTCGACACCGTGCAGGAGCGCGCGCGCCGCGCGCTGCGTGCGAGCCGCGGACTCAAGCCGGGCGTCGAGGACGACTTCAAGATCCAGGCGGCGAACTCGATCAAGGACCAGCTCGAGAAGATCACCGGCATGGCGACCGCCGTGCTCGGCGGCATCGTCGGCATCTCGTTGCTGGTCGGCGGCATCGGCATCATGAACATCATGCTGGTGTCGGTGACCGAGCGGACGCGCGAGATCGGCATCCTCAAGGCGCTGGGCGCGACGCGCCGCGACATCCTCGTGCAGTTCCTGCTCGAAGCCGCGCTGCTCGCGCTGCTGGGCGGCGTGATCGGCATCGTGCTCGGCTACGCGGCGGGCGCCGGCATCGCCGCGCTGATCCCGAACTTCCCGCCCGCGAGCGTGCCGCTGTGGGTGGTGCTGGTCGCCGCCGGCTTCTCCGCGCTGGTCGGCGTGGTGTTCGGCCTGATGCCGGCCTCGAAGGCGGCCGGGCTCGATCCGATCGAGGCCCTGCGCTACGAGTGATCGCGACGCCGCGTGCCGCGCGGCGCCCGCGCCTCAGCCGCGCGTGACCGTCGCGGCCGGCGCCGCCTTGCCGCGACGCAGGGTGCGGCGCAGCCAGCCACCGAGGTCGTCGACGACGGTGTAGGCCGCCGGGATCACCACCAGCGACAGCGCCGTCGACGTGATCAGGCCGCCGATCACCGCCACCGCCATCGGCCGGCGGAAGCTCGAATCGCCCGACAGGCCCAGCGCGATCGGCAACATGCCCGCGCCCATCGCCAGCGTGGTCATCACCACCGGGCGGGCGCGCTTGCGGCAGGCGTCGACCAGCGCGTCGTGCTGCGTCATGCCCTGCTCGTCCTCGGCGATCACCGCGTAGTCCACCAGCAGGATCGAGTTCTTGGTGGCGATGCCGATCAGCATCAGCAGGCCGATCAGCGCCGGCAGCGACAGCATGTTCTGCGTCACCAGCAGCGCGCCGAACGCGCCGCCCGCGCACAGCGGCACCGCGGTGAGGATGGTGAGCGGTTGCAGCGCGTGGTTGAACAGCAGCAGCAGCACCATGTAGATGCAGGCGATGCCGGCGATCATCGCGACGACGAAGCCGGTGAACAGCTCCACGAACACCTCGGCATCGCCGGTGTTGATGAACGACAGGCCCGGCGGCGGGCTCTTCACCGTCGGCAGCTGCTCGACCTCCTTCATGACCTCGCCGAGCGGTCGCCCGTTGAGTTCGGCGGTGAACGTCACGTTGCGCTGGCGCTGGTAGCGCGAGATCACCGACGGCCCGCTGCCCGGCTCGATGGCGGCGACGGCCGCGAGCGGCACCGTGCCGTTCTTGGCGGGCACGCGCAGCTGGCCGATCAGCGCGGGATCGCGCAGCGTGGCCTCGGCGAAGCCGACGCGGATCGGGATCTGCCGCTCGGGCAGGTTCAACTTCGCGAGGCGCTGCGCATAGTCGCCGCTGGTGGCGATGCGCGCGGCCTCGGCGATGTCGGCGGTCGACACGCCGAGCTCGGCGGCGCGCTGCGTGTCCGGGCGGATCTGCAACTCGGGCCGCAGCAGCGAGGCCGAGGAACTGATGCTGCCCAGCCCCTTGATCGCATGCAGTTCGCGCTCGAGCGTGATCGACGCATCCTGCAGGCGCTGCGGATCGTCGCCCGCGAGCACCAGCATTAGGTTTTCGCCGGGCTCGTTGGAGATGTACGACATGCGCACGCCGGGCAGGTCGGCGAGCGTGGCGCGCACCTCGCGCTCGAGTTCCTTCTGGTCGCGGTCGCGCGACCGGGGCTGGCCCCAGTCGAGCACCAGCGTCGCCTTGCGCGGCTCGCCGACGCCGGTCTTGTTGGGGTCGCCGACGTCGAGCACGCTGCCCACCGTGGTGTAGACCTGCTTGAGCTCCGGCAGCGCGCGCAGCTTCGCACGGGCCTGCTCCGCGACGCGCGTGGTCTCCTCCAGCCGCGTGCCCGGCGGCAGCTCGATCTGCAGGTTGCTTCGGCCGACGTCGGTGAACGGAATGAACGTCGTCGGGATCAGCGGCACCAGCGCGAGCGAGCCGATGAAGAACACGGTGGACACCGCGAGCGTGACCCAGCGGTGGCGCAGCGCGGCATCGACGAGGCCGAGGTAGCGCCGCATCAGCGGGCCTTCCTTCTCCTCCACGCCATGCGCCTTGAGCTGGTAGGCGGCGATCATCGGCGTCAGCAGGCGCGCGACCAGCAGCGAGAACAGCACCGCGGTGGCCGCCGTCCAGCCGAACTCGCGGAAGAACTTGCCGGCGATGCCGGGCATGAACGCGACCGGCACGAACACCGCGGCCAGCGTCATGGAGGTCGCGATCACCGCGATGCCGATCTCGTCGGCGGCCTCGCGCGCGGCCTCCAGCGGCGTCTTGCCCATGCGCAGGTGGCGCACGATGTTCTCGATCTCGACGATCGCGTCGTCGACCAGGATGCCGACCACCACGCTGAGCGCGAGCAGCGTGATCATGTTGAGCGAGAAGCCGAACCAGTACATCACCGCGAACGTCGGGATGATCGACAGCGGCAACGCGATGGCGGAAATCCACGTCGCGCGCCAGTCGCGCAGGAACAGCCAGACCACCGCGAGCGCGAGCAGCGCGCCCTCGACCAGCATCTCCATCGACGAGTGGTAGCTGCGCTCGGTCTCGCCGACGGTCGAGGTGACCATCTGGAACTTGGTGCCCGGCGTCTTCGCGGCGAGCTGCGCGAGCGCGGCTTCGACGCCTTCGGCCACCTTCAGCTCGCTCGAGCCGCGCGTGCGCGAGATCGAGAACGCCACCACGGGCCGGCCGTCGAGCAGCGCGACCTGCGTCGGGTCGGCGGTCGCGTCGGTGATGCGCGCGAGCGTGGCAAGGCGCACCGAGCGCCCGTCGGGCAGCACGATCGCGAAGTCCTCGAGCTCGCGCGCGTCGTTCACCGTCGCGATCGTGCGCAGCACCTGCTGGCCGGCGCCGATTTCCGTCTTGCCGCTCGGCCGCTCGACCTGCATCCGCGCGAGCTGCTGGTTCACCGCGCCGGCGGTGGTGCCGAAGGCCTGCAGCGCGTCGGGATCGAGGTCGATGCGCACCATGCGCTCGACGCCGCCCTGGCGCGCCACCTGCGCCACGCCCGGCACGCCGAACAGCGCGCGGGTCACGTCGCGGTCGACGAACCACGAGAGCTCGTCCACGCCCATGCGGTCGGACTGCACCGCGTAGGTCATCAACGCGCCGCCGATGGTGACCTTGGTGACCAGCGGCTCCTGGATGTCCTGCGGCAGGTCGGCGCGGATGCGGCTCACCGCCGCACGCGTGTCGTCGAGCGCGCCCGCGAGGTCGGCCTCCAGCTGGAATTCGATCGCAGTGGTGCTCACGCCCTCGGTCACCGTGGAGGTGACGCGCTTGACGCCGTCGAGCGTCGCGACCTGGTCCTCGACCTTGCGCGTGACCTCCGTCTCCAGCTGGCTCGGCGACGCGCCGGGCTGGCTGATGGTGACGACCACCATCGGGAAGCTGACGTCGGGAAAGCGCGCCACGGGCAGCTTCCAGAAGCCCCAGAGCCCCGCGACGCAGAGCACGAAGAAGATCATCAGCGCCGGCAGCGGCCGGCGGATGGCCCAGGCCGAGACGTTCATCATGGCGCGGTGCCCGCGTCCGCGTCCGCATCCGCACCCGACGCGACGGGCGTCGAGCCGGCCGCCGACGGCGCACCCGCCGCATCGGCCGCGACCACGCGCACGCGGTCGCCGTCGCCGAGGAAGCCGGCGCCGCGCTCGACGACCTGCGCGCCGGCCGCGAGCCCGTCGAGGATCTCGACCATGCCGTTCGCCGTCGTGCCGGTGCGCACGCGCACCCGCTTGGCCGCGCCGTCCGCACCGACGGTGAACACGTACGGGTTGCCGTCGCGCTGCACGATCGCGGTGGCCGGGATCACCAGCGCCTTCGCGTTGCCGACCAGGATGCGGCCCGGCAGGTACGCACCGGTGCGCAGGCCGTCGGGTTCCGGCAGGTCGGCGTAGATCGTGCCGGTGCGGGTGGCGGCGTCCACGCCCGGCGGCACCGCGCGCACCTCGCCTTCGACATCGTGGCCATCGGGCGCGCGCACCACGACGGGGTCGCCCACGTTCACCGCGGCGAGCTCGGTGTCGGCGAGTTCGGCGCGCCATTCCAGCCGGCCGTCGCGGATCAGGCCGATCAGCTCGGTGCCTGCGGCGACGATCTGCCCGGGCTGCACGGCGCGCTTGCTGACGACGCCATCGTCCGGCGCGCGCAGCTCGGCATAGCTGCGACGCAGGCGCGCGGCATCCAGCGCGGCGCGCGCGGTGGCGGCGCGCGCATTGGCCTGGTCGCGCGCGGCGCGCAGCTCGTCGACCTGCCCGGCCGAGATGTACTTCTCGCGCAGCAGCGGCTCCGCGCGGCGCAGGTTGGCCTGCGCGAGCGAAGCGCCCGCCTGCGCCTCGCGATAGCTCGCCTCGGCCTGCTGCAGCTCGCTCTGCAGCGAACGCGCGTCGAGTTCCAGCAGCACCTGCCCGCGGCGCACGAAGTCGCCGACGTCGACGTACAGGCCGGTGACCCGCTGGCCGCTGAGCTCGACCCCGAGCTGCATCTCCTCGCGCGCGGCCACCGGGCCGGAGACGCGGATCTCGCGCGGGATCTCCTGCACGCGCGCGGGGACCACCGTGACCGCCATCGGCGCGGTCTCGGCGGGCGCCTTCGCGGGCTCGGATTTCTTGCCGCAGGCGCTGAGCGCGAGCAGGGCGAGGGCCATGGCGGCCCAGGGACGGAGCGTCGTCATGCGGAGTCTGGTCTGGCGAGGGGAAAGCGCCCGAAGGCGCCAAGGATACGGGCCGGTATGTGGAGGCGGCAGTGCCGCCAGCGCGCGGGGCGCCGGGGTCTCAGCCCGCGGGCGCGTCGCCGCGGGCGGGCAGGCGGAAGAAGGCTCGCGCGGTCGCCGTCGTCGCGCGCGCCACCGCGTCCACCGGTTCGCCGCGATCGCGCGCCAGCTCCTCCACGATGTGCGCGAGGAAAGCCGGTTCGTTGCGACGGTCCTTCGGCATCGGCTTCAGCGTGCGCGGCAGCAGGTACGGCGCGTCGGTCTCGATCATCAGCCGGGCGAGCGGCACGTGCGGCACGATCTCGCGCAGGTGCTGGCCGCGGCGCTCGTCGCAGAGCCAGCCGGTGATGCCGATGTGCCAGTCGCGGTCGAGGTAGGCGAACGCTTCCTCGCGCGTGCCGGTGAAGCAGTGCACCACCGCCGGGCCGAGGCGCCCCTCGAAGTTCTTCATGATCGCGACGAAGTCGTCGTGCGCGTCGCGCTGGTGCAGGAACAGCGGCTTGCCGGTGTCGACCGCCGTCTGCAGCTGCATTTCGAAGGCGCGGCGCTGCGCGGGGCGCGGCGAGAAGTCGCGGAAATAGTCGAGCCCGCATTCGCCGACTGCGACGACCGCGTCGTGCGCCAGCAGCGCGCGCATCTCGGCATCGCATTCGGCCGTGTACTCGACGGCATGGTGCGGATGCACGCCCGCGGTCGCGAAGAGAACGCCCGGATGCGCCTGCGCGAGCGCCAGCGCCTGCGGCGAGTGCTCGCGGCTCGCGCCGGTGACCACCAGCTGCGCGACGCCCGCCTCGCGCGCGCGCGCCAGCACGGCGTCGCGGTCGCGATCGAAGGATTCGTGGGTGAGGTTGGCGCCGATGTCGATCAATTCCATGCGGCGATTTTACCGGCCGCGTGCGAAGGCCGCCGGTAGAATCGCCGCGTGACGTTTCCCATCGATCCGCTGCTGCCGCGCATCCGCGCGTCGCTCGACGTGCATCCGCGCCTGGTGCTGGAGGCGCCACCCGGCGCGGGCAAGACCACGCAGGTGCCGCCGGCGCTGCTGGAGGCGCCGTGGCTCGAGGGCCGGAAGATCCTGATGCTCGAGCCGCGCCGCGTCGCCGCGCGTGCGGCCGCGATGTTCATGGCGAAGCAGCGCGGCGAGGACGTCGGCCACACCGTCGGCTACCGCATCCGCTTCGAGAACCGCGTTTCCGCGCAGACGCGGATCGAGGTCGTCACCGAAGGCATCCTCACCCGCATGCTGCAGGACGATCCGATGCTCGAGGGCGTCGGCGCGATCCTGTTCGACGAATTCCACGAGCGCCACATGGCGGCCGACCTCGGCCTCGCGCTCGCGCTCGACGTGCAGGCACAGCTGCGCGAGGACCTGCGCAGCGTGGTGATGTCCGCGACGCTCGACGGCGAGCGGCTCGCGACGTTCCTCGACGCGCCGCGGCTCTCCAGCGAGGGCCGCGGCTTTCCGGTCGACATTTCGCACTTCCCCGCGCGTCGCGACGAGAAGACCGAGCACCAGCTGCGGCGTGCGATCGAGCACGCGCTCGCCGCGCATCCCGGCGACGTGCTGGTGTTCCTGCCCGGCCAGCGCGAGATCGCACGCGTGCATCAGCTGGTCGAGCATGTCGATGCCGAGGTGCTCGCGCTGCACGGCGAGCTGCCGGTCGAGCAGCAGTCGCGCGTGCTGCAGCCGTCGCCCGATGCGCGCCGCCGCGTCGTGCTCGCGACCAACGTCGCCGAATCGAGCGTCACCCTGCCCGGCGTGCGCGTCGTGATCGACACCGGCCTCGCGCGCGAGCCGCGCTTCGATCCGGTGAGCGGATTCTCGCGGCTGGACGTCGTATCGATCGCGCAGGCCTCGGCGGACCAGCGCGCCGGCCGCGCCGGCCGCGTGTCGGAGGGCTGGGCGTATCGGTTGTGGCCGCAGTCGCAACGGCTGGAGGCGCAGCGGCGGCCGGAGATCGCGCAGGTCGACCTGTCGGGCCTCGCGCTCGAGCTCGCGCTGTGGGGCGGCGAGCTGCGTTTTCCCGATGCGCTACCGACCGGCGCGCTCAACGCCGCGCGCGACCTGCTGCAGCGGCTGGGCGCGCTCGACGGCACGACGGTGACGCCGCTCGGCAAGCGCATGCTCGCGCTCGGCACGCATCCGCGGCTGGCCGCGATGCTGCTCGCGCCGCGCGACGCACGCGAGCAGGCGCTGGCCTGCGACCTCGCCGCGCTCATCGAGGCGCGCGATCCGTTGTGGGCGTCGCCCGGCCGGCCGCGCAGCGACGCGCTCGCCGATCGCTGGCAGGCGCTGGCCGCATTCCGCGCCGGCCGCGTGCCGGTCGATGCCTCGCGCAGCGCGCTCGCGCAGATCGACCAGGCCGCGAAGCAATGGCGCCGCCGCCTGCGCCTCGACGCATCGCCGCCCCCGCATGCTCCCGCGCACCTGCTCGGCGACGTGCTGCTGCACGCGTTTCCCGATCGCATCGCGCGCCAGCATCCGGCCGACGCAGTGCGTTACCAGCTCGCGACCGGCCGCACCGTGCGCCTGTTCGACGACTCGCTGCTGCGCGGCGAGCCGTGGCTGGTCGTCAACGAGCTGCGCGACGAGCTGCGCGACGCGCGCATCCTGCAGGCCGCGCCGCTCGACGAGGCCCGGCTGGAACGTGAATTCCCGCAGCGCTTCGTCAACGAGGATCGCGTGGTCTGGGACGCCGCTGCGCGCGCGATCGCCGCGGTGCGCGAGCGTCGCTTCGACCGCATCGTGCTGGAATCGAAGCCGCTGCCGCGGCCGGATCCGTCGCGCTATGCGGATGCGTTGGTCGACGCGGTGCGCCAGTTGGGAATTGATGCGTTGCCGTGGACGGAGTCGCTGCGGCAGTGGCGCGCGCGTGCGCTGCCTGCGTGCGTGGATGCCGGAACTCGCCGACGCGCTGCCCGACCTGTCCGACGACACGTTGCTCGCGACGCTCGACACGTGGCTCAAGCCCGCGCTCACCGGCAAGACGCGCCTGGACGCGTTGTCGGAACAGGATCTCGGCGAGGCGTTGAAGTCGGGCGTCGACTGGACCACGCGCCCGCGCATCGACGCGCTCGCGCCGCTGCGCATCGCCGTGCCGTCCGGGCTCGAGCGCGCGATCACGTACGCGGTCGACGCGGACGGCACGCCGCAGTCGCCGGTGCTCGCGGTGAAGCTGCAGGAACTCTTCGGCTTGGCCGACACGCCGCGCATCGCCGACGGCCGCGTGCCGATCACGCTGCACCTGCTGTCGCCCGCCGGGCGCCCTCTGCAGGTCACGCAGGACCTGCGCGGCTTCTGGGAGCGCACGTCTCCGGAAGTGAAGAAGGAAATGAAGGGCCGCTACCCGAAGCACCCGTGGCCGGACGATCCGTGGACGGCCACCGCGACGCATCGCGCGAAGCCGCGCGGAACCTAGCCGCCGGCGCGGCCCGGCACGGCGGCTGCACGCATCGCGGAACGCCGCGCCGTGCGAACCGGCAAGCAGCCGTTCAGCCCCATGCCGCGCTTGTCACGCCGTTTCGACGAACCCGGCGGAACATGGTGCGCCTCACCCTCAAGGACATCGATATGACTACGCTGGATTCCCTGTCCGAACGCGCACTGGGCCTGGCCGGGCACGCGGGTGATTCGCTGCGCGGGCTCGCCCCGAAGGCCTCCACGCTGCTCAATGCCGGCATGAAGATGGGCGCTGCCCGTGCCGGCGCGCGCGCCGGCCTGATGGTCGTCCGTCGCAATCCGGTCATCGCCGTCGCCACGCTCGCCGGCGCCGGCCTGCTCTGGTATGCCGCGCGCCGCCGCGCACGCCGCGCCGAGGCCGGCAATGGCCAGACGCTGGAAGGCAGCTCGCGCCGCATCGAGACCCGCTCGGGCGACAGCGAAACGGCCGGTCGCACGCGCACCCGCGCCCCGCGCAAGGCGGCCGGCACGCGCCGCGCGTCGGGCAGCCGTTCGCGCACCGCGAACCGCGAGTCGCGCACGGAGCACTGAGGCCCCCGTTTCAGCCGACGGTCGGCCCGGGCCGACCCGCGATGCCGCCGGCTTCCGGCGGCATCGTCGTTTCTGGACCGTGGACGCAGTCGCGCGCGCGATTGATCGATCGGCGCGTCGCCGCGTGATGGGTCAGGGAATCGCGAACGATCGATCCGGTCCGGGCGGCCTGCCGATCCGGCATCGGCCCACGCGCGAGCCGGTGGCGGCGGCGTCAGGTCGCCTGCGGCAGCTCGATCACGAAGCGCGCGCCGCCGTTCTTGCGGTCCTCGTACCAGAGCTGCCCGCCTGCCTTCTGGATGATCTGCTTCGCGAGCGACAGGCCGAGACCCGAGGAGATGCCGTCGTCGCCCTCGTGCAGGCGCACGAACGGCTTGAACAGCTCGCGCTGCTTGGAGGCGGGGATGCCGGGGCCGCGGTCGGCCACGACGAGCTGCCAGTAGCCCGGCGCGCCGGGCAGCCCGGCGATCGTGAGCTCCGCGTCGGGCGCGTACTTCATCGCGTTGGTGATCAGGTTCTCGCTCACCTGGCGCAGCACGCGCTCGTCGATGCGCACGTGCACGTCCTGCGCCGGGCGCTGCACCTGCACGTGGATGCCGCGCGCCTCGAGCTGGTATTCGTAACGCTGCACCAGCCAGTCGATGGTCTCGGTAAGCGACGCGCTGGGCGCGGCGGCGCCGTCCTCGCCACGGCCCGCGCTTTCGAGGTACTGGCGGATGTAGCCGAGCGCGTCGGTCGCGCTCTCGTGGATCATCGACATGTAGCGCGGCACGCGCTCGGGCTTGGTGGCGCCGCTGATCAGCATCTCGCTGGCGAACAGCACCGACGAGAGCGGGTTCTTGAGGTCGTGCGCGACCAGGTTGACCAGCTCCTGGCGCTCGCGCGCCACGCGCTCGAGGCGGTCGCGGGTGAGCTTCAGACCCACGTGCGCGGACACGCGCGCGAGCAGCTCCTCGGGCAGGAAGGGCTTCGTGACGTAGTCGACCGCGCCGGCGTCGAACGCGCGCAGCAGCAGGTCGCGGTCCTGCGCGGCGGTGACGAACACCACGGGCAGGCTCGGCGGCGCGGCGCCGGCGCGCATTTCCTCGAGCACCTGGAACCCGTCCATGCCCGGCATCATCATGTCGAGCAGCACGAGGTCCGGCGGGTCGGTCTCGCAGATGTCCAGCGCCTTCGGGCCGCTGTCGGCGGTCACCACCTCGTAGCCCTGGCGCGACAGCAGCATGCCGACGACGCGCAGGTTCGCCGGCTGGTCGTCGACGACCAGGATCCTCGCGGCGTTACCGGTGGAAGTGACCATTCGTTCTCGCGCTCGTGCGCCGTCCGTGACGCATTCAGGAACCGTCGACCTTAGCAGACGGGTTCCGGTTTATGCCGTGAGACCTATTCAGTTTCGGTGAACGATTCACCGCCTCCTTCACGCGTCGAGGCGACGCCACGCGCCGGGCGCGAGTTCGCCGAGCCGATGCGCGCCGATCGCCACGCGCACGAGCCGCAGCGTGGGCAGCCCGACCGCGGCGGTCATGCGCCGCACCTGGCGATTGCGGCCCTCGGTGATGATGATCTCGAGCCATGCATCGGGCACCGTCTTGCGGAACCGCACCGGCGGGTCGCGCGGCCACAGCGGCGGCGCGTCGACGCGGCGCGCCTGCGCCGGACGGGTCGGTCCGTCGGTGAGTTCGACGCCGCGCCGCAACGCCTCGAGTTGCGCGGGCTGCGGCTCGCCCTCCACCTGCACGAGGTAGGTCTTGGGCTGCTTGTGGCGCGGGTCGGTGAGGCGGTGCGCGAGCGCGCCGTCGTCGGTGAGCAGCAGCAGGCCCTCGCTGTCGTGGTCGAGGCGGCCGGCCGGGTAGACGTCCGGCGGCAGCCCGAAGCCCGCGAGCGTCGGCCGCGGCGGCGTGCTGCGATCGGTGAACTGGCAGAGCACGCCGTAGGGCTTGTTGAAGGCGATCAGCATGCGGAGGCGGAAATCCGGGCGTCCGCGGCGTCGCGGCGGTTCTGGCGCCACACCACGATGCCCGCGGCGAGATACAGCGCCGCCATCGCCGCGGGGATCGCCACGTTCGCGACCGACGTCGCCCCGGCCTGCAGCGCCGCGCCCGTCGCCACGCTCGCGACGCCCAGCGCGTGGTACGCCGGCGCGCGGTACAGCCAGCCGTAGGGCAGGAAATGCGCGCCGAGCGACGCCGCCAGCGCGAATGCGACGAGGTCGGTGCGCAGCCACAGCAGCGCGACCAGCAGCGGCCAGCCGAGCATCTGCCCCACCGTGAGGGCCCCCACCAGCCCGCGCAGCTCGCTGCCGCGCGCGGTGAGGTCGCCGCCGAACGCGCGGTTGCACAGCCAGCCGGCGGGGTACACCAGCGCACCGCCGACGAGGAAGCACACGCCGAGCGGCGTCGGATCGAGGCCCGCGAACCGCGCGACGCCCGCCACCGCCAGCCAGAACGCGGCCGAGGCCAGCGTCATGCCGACGCCGCGGCGGGTGATCGCGACCAGCCGCGCGCGCGCGATGCCGAGCGGCACGCGCGCCGCCCAGCCCGGCAACGCCTCAGGCACGCGGCTTGACGAAGCGCAGCGTCATGCGATCGCTCTCGCCGATCGCCTTGTACTTCGCGTCGTCCTTGGCGTCGTGCTGGTTGGTCGGCGGCAGCATCCACACGCCGCCGGGATGGTCCTTGGTATCGCGCGGGTTCGCGTTGACCTCGCTCTGCCCGTCGAGCACGATGCCGGCGGCCTGAGCCATCGCGATCACCTGCTGCTGGCCGACGTAGCCGGACTTGTCGTCGGCGGCGACGTCCGCCTTCGCGCGGTGCTCGACCACGCCGAGCACGCCGCCGGGCTTGAGCACGTCGTAGAAGCCTTTGAACATCGACGGCGCGGTGCCGGCCATGCGCCAGTTGTGCACGTTGCGGAAGGTCAGCACGACGTCGGCCGAACCGGCCGGGCCGAACACCGGCGCCTTCGGATCGAAGCCGACGATGCGCGCGCGGTCGTAATGCGCGGGATCCGCGGCGAACTTCTGTGCGAGCACGTCGCGGTTCTTGGCGTAGTAGGCGCGCGACTTCTCGTTCGATTGCGAGGCCGGATCGACCACCGCGGCGACGTACTGGCCGTTCCCACGCAGGTAGGGCGCGAGGATCTCGCTGTACCAACCCGGCGACGGCGTGATCTCGATGACGGTCTGGTCGCCGCGCACGCCGAAGAAGCTCAGTGTCTGCTTCGGATGGCGCCAGGCATCGCGCGCTACGTTGGCGGGGTCGCGCCACGCGCCGGCGATCGCCTCGTCGAGCGCGGCGCCCGTCCCGTTGGCGACCATCGAGGGCGCGGTATCGGCCGGCGTGCTGGCGCAGCCGGCGAGGAGCAGGGACGACGACAGCACGGCGAGCAGGAGCGGGCGCATGGCGGCTTCCGGTAGCGACGGGTGGCCGCGAGCTTACCGCCAGCGCACGGCCGCCTTCGAATCGACACGCGGTCGGCATCGGCCTGTCATGCGGGCGCGCCAGGCTGGCGTGGATCCGACACGGAACCGCGCCATGCCCCTCGACGACGAACACGACCCCGCCGCCGTCTTCTCGCCCGGGCACTGGCCGGTCTTCGGGCACGCCGCGCCGTGGCGACCGGCCCGCGTCCACGCCGCGCCCGGCGAGGCCCCGGCCGCCGACACCGTCGACCAGGAATTCGAGGAGTACTTCTTCGAGTGAGGCGGACGCCGGGCGGAGGCAGCGGACGCCCCGCCCGGCGACGGGCCTCAGCCGCGCAGGCCGTCGATCACCGCGTTGAGCGTCGGGCTCGGGCGCATCGCCGCCGCCACCTTGCCGAGGTCGGGCTGGTAGTAACCGCCGATGTCGACGCCGCGGCCCTGCACCTCAACCAGCTCGCGCAGGATGGTCGCCTCGTTCTCCGTCAGCGCCTTCGCCACGGGTGCGAAGCGCGCGGCGAGCTCGGTGTCCTTGGTCTGGTCGGCCAGCGCCTGCGCCCAGTACTGCGCGAGGTAGAAGTGGCTGCCGCGGTTGTCGAGCTCACCGACCTTGCGCGCCGGCGACCGGTTCTCGTCGAGGATGCGGCCGTTGGCGACGTCGAGTGCATCGGCCAGCACCTGCGCGCGCGGGTTCTTCGCGTGCTGGGCAAGGTGTTCGAGCGAGGCGGCCAGCGCGAGGAACTCGCCCAGCGAATCCCAGCGCAGGTAGTTCTCCTCGACGAACTGCTGCACGTGCTTGGGCGCCGAACCGCCGGCGCCGGTCTCGAACAGGCCGCCGCCCGCCATCAGCGGCACGATCGAAAGCATCTTCGCGGACGTACCGAGCTCCATGATCGGGAACAGGTCGGTGAGGTAGTCGCGCAGCACGTTGCCGGTAACCGAGATCGTGTCCTGGCCCTTGCGGATGCGCTCGAGCGAGAACGTCATCGCATCGACCGGCGACAGGATGCGGATGTCGAGTCCCGACGTGTCGAACTCCTTGAGGTACTGCTCGACCTTCGCGATCAGCTCGCGGTCGTGCGCGCGGGTCGCATCCAGCCAGAACACCGCCGGCGTGTTCGACAGGCGCGCGCGGCTCACGGCCAGGCCGACCCAGTCGCGGATCGGCGCGTCCTTGGTCTGGCACATGCGGAAGATGTCGCCCGCTTCGACCGCCTGCTCGAGCAGCACGTCGCCGTTCGCATCGACCGCGCGCACGGTGCCCGCCGCCGGCAGCTGGAAGGTCTTGTCGTGCGAGCCGTATTCCTCGGCCTTCTGCGCCATCAGGCCGACGTTCGGCACCGAGCCCATCGTGGCCGGGTCGAATGCGCCGTTCGCCTTGCAGTCCTCGATCACCGCCTGGTAGATGCCGGCGTACGAGCGGTCGGGGATGATCGCCTTCGCGTCCTGCAGCTTGCCCTCGGCATTCCACATGCCGCCGCCGTCGCGGATCATCGCCGGCATCGATGCGTCGACGATCACGTCCGACGGCACGTGCAGGTTGGTGATGCCCTTGTCGGAGTTGACCATCGCCACGGCCGGGCGCGCGTCGTAGACCGACTGCAGGTCCGACTCGATCGCCAGGCGCGTCGGCTCGTCGAGCTGCGACAGGCGCGCGTACAGATCGCCGATGCCGTTGTTGGCATCGAAGCCGATGCGCTCGAGCGCGGCGGCGTGCTTCTCCAGCGCGGCGCGGTAGAAGCGCTTGACCGCGACGCCGAACATGATCGGGTCGCTGACCTTCATCATCGTGGCCTTCAGGTGCAGCGAGAACAGCACGCCCTGCGCCTTGGCATCGTCGATCTGCGCGTCGATGAAGCGCGCCAGCTTCGTGGTGTTCATCGCCGCGGTGTCGATCACCTCGCCGGCCTGCAGCGCGAATGGCGCCTTGAGCTGCTGCGAGCTGCCGTTGGCCCCGACGAATTCGATGCGTACCTGCGTCGGCGCTTTGAGCGTCGTCGACGTCTCGCTGCCGTAGAAGTCGCCGCCGTCCATGTGCGCGACGTGCGACTTCGAATCCTTCGACCACGTGCCCATGCGGTGCGGATGCTTGCGTGCGAACGCCTTCACCGAGGCCGGCGCGCGGCGGTCGGAGTTGCCTTCGCGCAGCACCGGGTTCACCGCGCTGCCCTTGACGCGGTCGTAGCGTGCCTTGACGTCGCGCTCCGCGTCGCTGGACGGCTCTTCCGGGTAATCGGGCAGCGCGTAGCCGTGCGCCTGCAGCTCCTTGATCGCCGCCTTGAGCTGCGGCACCGACGCCGAGATGTTCGGCAGCTTGATGATGTTGGCGTCCGGCGTGGTCGCCAGCTGGCCGAGCTCGGCGAGGTCATCGCTCACCGCCCTGTCGCCGAGCTCCTGCGGGAACTGCGCGAGGATGCGCGCGGCCAGCGAGATGTCGCGCGTCTCCACCGCCACCCCGGCCGCGCCGGCGAAGGCCTCCACGATCGGCAGCAACGACTGCGTGGCGAGGTACGGGGCTTCGTCGGTGAGCGTGTAGAGGATCTTCTGGGTCGACATGGGGCACTCGCGGAATCGGGGCGACGACGCGGGGCGCCGGGCCGGGGGCGATGCGGGATCGCGGGATCGCGCATTGTCGCGGTTCGCGCCGGGGGCGGCAAAAGCGCGGGCGGACCGCTGTGTCCGCGGCTGCCGTCAGTGACCGCGCCGCATGGCCGCTTCGGCGGCGACGAAGGCGGCCGGCCAATCGGCGTCGAGTGCCCGTGTCCAGCGCCGCTCGCGCCAGTGCCCGCCGATGCGTTCGCCGAGCACGAGCCGAACGCGTCGCCCGTCGCTGGCGTCGACGGTCGCCTCGCGCAGCCTGAGCGGCCGGTCGCGGTGCCAGCCGTATTCGGCGGTCGTGCGGCCGCTGCCGCCGTGCGCCTCCAGGCGCAGGCGACGCCGCGCGCGGTCGACGTCGAAGAAGCCCGACGACCGCGCCTGCAGCGCACCGAGCGCGCGATCGACCTCGAAGCGCCCGCGTGCCGGGCGGTAGCGGTAGACGGTGTAGGACGGCGCGCCGCCGAGCGCGTCGCGGCCGGTGCAGAGCGCGAGGTCGTCGAAGCCGTCGAAATCGAGGTCGGCCACGCGCAGCACGTCGGGGCGCGCGACGTCGCGCGCGGCCTCGGGGAACGCACCGCGTAGGCGCTGCGGTCGCGCGCCGCCACGCGGCAGGACGTCGGCGACGAGCGTGCGCGGGCAGTCGTCGCGCACCTGGCCCGGTGCGCACCGCGCGTGGATCGACACGCGCACGTCGAACCGCGGCGATGCCGCGCGTTCGGTCCAGCCGCCGGCGATCGCGAGCGCCAGCACGACGTACGACAGGGTCATCGCAAGGCCTCCCGGGCGGCACGTGTCGCCGCCGCCGCGCCTGCCTAGAATCGCTCCGACCGGCGCGCCGCGCCAAACCCGTCGCAGGAGCAGGACATGGGCGTTCTGGATTTCATCAAGGGCCAGGCCATCGAGATCATCGAATGGACCGACGACTCGCGCGACACGCTGGCCTGGCGCTTCCCCGACGAGGACCGCGAGATCAAGAACGGCGCGCAGCTGATCGTGAGCGACAGCCAGGCGGTGCAGTTCGTCGCCGCCGGCCAGTTCGCCGACCTGTTCGGGCCCGGCAAGCACACGCTGAAGACCGAGAACATCCCGATCCTGTCGCGGATCCTCGGCTGGAAATACGGCTTCGAGTCGCCGTTCAAGTGCGACGTCTACTACCTCAACACGCGCCTGTTCACCGGCAACAAGTGGGGCACCGCGAACCCGGTGATGATGCGCGACGCCGACTTCGGCCTCGTGCGGCTGCGCGCGTTCGGCACCTACGACTTCCGCATCGTCGACGCGCCGAAGTTCCTGCGCGAGGTCGCCGGCACCGACCAGAACTTCCGCCTCGACGAGTTCGCCGACACGATGCGCTCGCGCATCGTCAGCGTGTTCACCGAGGCGCTGGCGACGGCGAAGATCCCGGCGCTCGACATCGCCACGCGCTACGGTGAGCTCGGCGACGCGCTGCTGCCGGTGGTCAACCCGATCATGCAGGGCAAGTACGGGCTGGAGATCACCGCGTTCGTGGTCGAGAACGTGTCGGTGCCGCCGGAGGTCGAGCAGGCGATCGACAGACGCTCGGGCATGGCGGCGGTGGGCAACCTCAACGACTACGTGAAGTTCCAGATGGCCGGTGCGATGGGCCAGGGCGGCGGCAGCGTGGCCGCGGCGCCCGCCGAAATGGCGATCGGCTTCGCGATGGCGCAGCAGATGGCGCAGGGCATGGGCGCGACCGCGTCGACGCCTGCGGCCACCGTGCCGCCGCTCGACGTGCTCACGCCCGAGCAGGCCGCGCAGGCGCTCGGCGTGTCGGCCGAGGACGTCGTCGCCGCGCTGGAGAAGGGCGAGCTGAAGGGCCGCAAGATCGGCAGCGCGTGGCGCATCGCGCGCGCGTCGCTGGACGAGTACCTGCGCGGCGCCTGACGTGGTCGACGTCGTCCCGGACCTCGCGCACGCCACGCTCGACAAGCGCGCCTGCCCCGACTGCGGGGGCGACCTCGAGTGGAACGCCGCGAAGCAGGCGCTGGTCTGCCCGTACTGCGGCACGGTCGCGCCGTGGAAGCCGGGCGACGCCGCACCCGCGATCGCCGAGCTCGACCTCACGCAGGCGCTGGCGAAGGCCGACGACGGCGGGCGCGGCTACGGCGATGCGCGGCGCGAGGTGCAGTGCCAGAGCTGCCGCGCGATCAGCGTATTCGATGCCGATCGCGTCGCCGATCGCTGCGCGTTCTGCGGGTCGCCGGCGATCGTGCCGTACGCCGCGCTGAAGGAAGCGATCACGCCGCAGAGCCTGCTGCCCTTCCGCATCACCGACACGCAGGTGCGCGAATCGATCCGGCGCTGGTACGGCACGCGCTGGTTCGCGCCGAACAAGCTCAAGCGCGTCGCGCTCACCGACACGCTGCGCGGCGTGTACCTCCCGTACTGGACATTCGACGCGCAGGTGCACGCGGCCTGGACCGCCGAGGCGGGCCACTACTACTACACGAGCGAGCGCGTCCTGCGGAACGGGCGCTGGGAGACGCAGCAGGTCCGGCACATCCGCTGGGAGCCGGCGTCCGGCGAGCTCGACCACTACTTCGACGATGCGCTGGTGCCGGGCAGCGAAGGCGCGCATGCGGACCTCCTGCAGAAGATCGCACCATTCCCCACCACCACCGACCTCCAGGCCTATGCGCCCGAGTTCGTGCGCGGCTGGACGGTGGAGCGCTACCAGGTCGACCTGCGGCAGGCCGCCGACCTCAACATGGCCGACATGGAGCGCGCCGTGCGCGAACTGTGCGCCGCGCAGGTGCCGGGCGACACGCAGCGCAACCTCGAGGTGCACGCGACCTACCGCGGCCGCACCTTCAAGCACGTGCTGATGCCGGTGTGGCTGGTCAGCTACACCTATGGGCGCCGCGCGTTCCAGCTGCTCGTGAACGGCTACACGGGGGCGATCGCGGGGCAACGGCCGTACAGCGCGATCAAGATCGCGCTCGCGGTGATCGCCGCGCTGGTCGTGGTGATCGCATACATCTGGCTGGACAACGCGCGCTGAGGGCCGTCATGACGATCCGCTGGTACTTCGACTTCATCTCGCCCTTCGCCTACCTGCAGCGCGCGCGCATCCGCGAGCTCGCACGTACGCAGGCGATCGAGTACCGCCCGATCCTGGTCGCCGGCCTGCTGCAGCGGCTCGAGCACAAGGGCCCGGCGGAGATGCCGGACAAGCGCCGGTTCACCTATCGCCACGTGGTCTGGCGGGCACGCGAGCGCGGTGTCCCGCTGCGTTTCCCGCCCGCGCATCCGTTCAATCCGCTCGCCGCGTTGCGGCTGTGCATCGCGGCGGGGTGCAGCGATGCCGCGATCGACGCGATCTTCGACCACCTCTGGCGCGACGGCCTGCGCGGCGACGACGCCGCATCGCTCGCGCCCGTCGCGGAGCGCCTCGGGCTGGATGCGGCGACCGCGATCGCGGCTCCCGCGGTGAAGGCGCGGTTGCAGGCGAACTTCGAGGCGGCCGTGGCCGACGGCGTGTTCGGCGTGCCCACGCTCGTCGCCGACGGCGAGGTGTTCTGGGGCGAGGACGCGACGGCGATGTTCGAGGACTGGCGTCGCGATCCCGCCGCGTTCGAGCAGGGCGAGATGGCGCGCGTGGCGCAGCTTCCGGTCGGCGTCGCGCGCACGCCGCGCGCGGGCTAGCGCCGGCTGCGCAGGTTCTTGTCGACGATGCCGATGAAGATCAGCAGGAAGAACACCAGCCGCGCGACCAGGTAGGGCGCCGTGGCCTCGTCGCGCGCGCCCTGCCAGGCGAACGCCGCGCGGTTGACCGCCTCGAGGAAGAACGCCGAGGCGAACCACAGGAACAGGCGGTCGCGGCCGGTGCGCCAGAAGCGCAGGAACAGCAGGCCGGCCACCGCCGAGCCCATGCAGATCATGCCGAGCAGGAACAGCTGCATGTCAGCGGTCCTCCACGATCAGGCCGTAGACCAGGCTGCCGACCGCGAGCAGCGACAGGCCCTGCCGCAGTGGCCACAGGCGCACGTCCGGCCCGGGGAAGACGACGAAATCGAGGAACAGCACGATGTTCGCCACCGCCAGCAGGCCGAAGCAGATCGCGCTCCACACCAGCATGCGCGAGCGCGACCGGCGCGCGCCGAGGCCGAGCATCACCGCGCAGACCATCGCGGCCAGCGCGCACAGGGCATAGATCGTGGCGTTCATTCGTCCCTCCGCAGCACGAAGGCGTCGGCGAAGTCGCGCGCCTTGCGCTCCAGTCCTGAATGGATGATCTCGGTCACTGCCACGACGTGCCGGCTGTACGTCGCCGCGAGCTGGTCGACCAGCGCCGCGATCGCGGGATCGGCGGGCGCGTAGCGCACCGTGTCGCCTTCGACGCGCGCGAGCTGCTCGCGGCAGAGGTCGCGCACCAGCGTGTCGATGCGCGCATCGGGCAGGTACAGGCGCCCGGCGAGTTCGCTCCGCGTCCAGTCGCCATCGCGACCGTGCAGCAGGAGCAGCGCCTCGAGCATCGGAACCGAGTGGATCTTGGCGGCCACGAACCGGCGAAGGTCGGGCGCCAGCGGTGCAGCAGCCATGGGGTCATGCTCCCCCGCGGGTCCCGATGATGCAAGGCCTTGATCGGACTGGACATCCGTGCAAGGCCCGCATGCCGACCCGCCGGCGACGCCGGCGGGCCGGACGACCGGTCACTCGATCGGCTGGTCGAGCATCAGCTCGCGCACGAAACGCACCGGCGGCGCGCCGTAGCTCAGCACCTTGTCGTGGTAGGCCTTGAGGTTGAACGCCGCGCCTTCCTTCGCTTCCACCGCCTTGCGCGTGTCGTACTGCTCCTGCACGCCGACGAAGTAGGTCGGCAGCTGCGCGGAGCTGAGCTGCGCGCGCACCCACTTGCCCGCCGCCTCGCGTTCCTGCTGGAAGGTGTCGTGCATCATCAGGCGCATCGCCTGATCGCGGCTCCAGCCGTCGACGTGCACGCCCTGGTCGAGGATCGCGTTGCCGATCGTGCGCAGGTAGAACTTGAGCTGCACGAGGCGGAACAGCGGGTCGTTGTCCATGTAGCCCGCGTCGGTCATCAGGTTCTCGGTGTAGACCGCCCAGCCCTCGGCGAACAGGCCCGAGCGCAGCACGCCGCGCAGCGGCGACGGGTAGCGCGCCGAGTACGCGCCCTCGAGGTAATGCCCCGGCATCGCCTCGTGGATGGTGAGCAGGTGGATCATGCGCGAGTTGTATTCGCGCAGGAACGATTCGGTCTGCGCCTTGGTCCAGTCGTCCGGGATCGGCGAGATCGCGAAGTAGGTGTCCAGGCCCTTGTCGAGCGGGCCGGGCGAATCGGCATACGCGACCGCGACGCCGCGCTGGAACTCCGGCATCAGGATGATCTTGACCGGATCGTTGGGCACCGTGACGAGGTTCTTGTCGCGCACGAACTGCGTGGCCTGCGCCAGCGCGGCCTTGGCGGCGTCGACCACGCCCTCGCGCGTCGGATGCTCGCGGTAGGCGAGCTCGAGCGCGGCCTCGATGGCCTTCTGGCGCTGCGCGTCGGTGGGGTTGGCCGGCAGCGCGGGCGCGCCCTTCCTGCCTTTCAGTACCTGCTGCGCGATGCCGTACATCTCGCCGCGCACGCGGGTGAGCTCGGCCTTGGCACGGTTGCCGATCTCCTCGCGCGAGAGCGAGGACATCAGCGCGAACTTGAGCTTCTGGTCGTAGAGCTCGCGGCCGATGCGGAAATCGCCCTTCGCGTTCGGCACGAGCGTCTTGTCGAGCCATGCCTGCTGCTCGGCGACGGCGGTGCGCAGGGCGGCGACGGCGGCGTCGAGGCGCGAGCGATCCGCACCGGTCAGCTTGTCGGCGTTGGGCGCGATGAACTCGTCGACCAGCTGCAGCACGCCGGCGTTCTGCTTGGCCACCGTCTGCGCGTGGATCAGCGGCACCCGCGCGGGATCGAGGTTGGCGCGCATCTGCGCGAACAGCGCGGGCAGCTGCTCCATGCGCGCGGTGGCGGACTTCAGGCGTTGCGGCATCGGCGCGAACTCGCGCGCCATCAGGTTGTAGATCGCGCCGCCGGCGAGGCCGCTGTAGACCTGCGGATCCCAGGCCCAGCTCTGGAACGTCTGCATGTTCCAGATATCGCCCTGCAACTGGTTGCGCAGGATCAGCGCGTCGACCTGGTTCTCGCGCGAGAGCTGCGTGCGGTCGATCGCGTCGAGGCGCGCGAGCATCCGCGTGCTGAAGTCGACGAGCTGCTGCCGGCCCGTCGCGGACAGATCGTCCAGGCGGTCGTCGAAGCGGTGGTCGCCCAGCTGCGTGGCGGCGACCGGGTTGAGGCGCATCCAGCCGTCGAGCCAGTCGTTCGTGATCGCCTGGAAGCGGGCGTCGGCGGTCTGCGACGGCGCCGTCACGGCGGGCGGTGCCTCGGGCGCGACCGGGGCGGACTGGCAGCCCGCGAGGACGAGGGTGACGGCGAGGGCGAGGATCGACGCGCGCATGGCGGCTCCGGCAGGCGATGAAGCCGCCAGCATAAGCGTCGGCGCCGCCGCCGGCCCGCCGCGGTGCGTCAGGACGCCCGGGTATGCGCGCGTCGGCGCTCAGCCGCGCGTGCAGCTCGCGCGGTCGCCGCCGCCGTCGACCGGCGAGGTGGTCCAGTGCGCCGCATCGATGCGCTGCAGTCGCGTCTCGTACACCGCACGGCGCTTGAGCTGCGCGTCCTGCAGGCGCTGGCCTTCGCCCACGCTGATGCCGGGATCGGACGAGGACAGGAAGGTCACCCGTTGCACGGTGGTGCGCAGCACGTCGCCGGTGAGCGACCACGTGCCTTCGGCGCGGTCCTGCGTGGTGACCGGCGCGTGGCCGGGCCGCGTGATCACCGAGCGCGTGACGGTCTGGAAACGGCGATCGGCCTGGTAGGTGCTGTCGGTCGAGACCGCGACGTCGAAACCGCTGCCGTGCAGCGTGGTGGGCCCGCAACGCCAGCGCCCGACCACCGACGTGGCGTCGATCGGCGCAGTCGTCGCGCAGGCGCCGAGCAGGAGAAGAACGGGCAGGAAGGCGATGCGGCGCATGGGCGACGTCCGGTGAAGGGCGTGGACCCTTGTAGCGCGGCCGTCGTTGCGCGCGCGTGTTCGGCGCGCGGTCGACCGTCGGATGCGCACCGCGACGGGGGCGTCGCGGTGCGGTGTCAGGCCGCGATCAGGTGGCGGTCGTCGCGCCGCAGCACTTCTTGTACTTCTTCCCGCTGCCGCAGGGGCACGGCGCGTTGCGCTCCGGCGTGGCCTCGCGGCGCACCGGTTCGCGCGGCGTCAGCGCCTCGATGCGGTGGTGGTGCAGGTCGTTGAGCATGCCGGGCAGGCTGCCGATGATCTCCAGGCGCTGCTTGTACTCCAGCGGCGTGCCTTCGGCGGTCGGATCCTCGCCGATGATCTCTCCGCTCGCGAGGCGATCGAGCAGGTCGAAGATCTCCTCGATCCAGTCGTTCTCGTCGAGCCATTTCTCCCACGCGGCCTCGCGCAGTTCGACGCCGGCGAAGAAGCCCATCGCCCAGTCGCGGCCGACGTCGAGCTCGTCGTCCTCGTGCTCGTCGAGGTTTTCCGGCAGCCACAGCAGCGGCGCGTAGGTGTCGGGCAGGTCCTCGTCGCCGTGGCGCACGCGCTGCTCGGCGGTCGCGGCGTGGGTGGCGAGCAGCGCACGCACCTCGCGCGCCTCGTCCTCGTCCGCCCAGCGCGGCGGCGAGCCCCAGACCTGCGGTTCCCATTCCTCGAACGGGATCGTGTCCGGCGAAAGCGCGATCGCGGTCAGGTAGCCGTCCAGCGCTTCGAGGTTGAAGCCCTTGAAGGGCACCGCGCGCCGGTCGAGCAGTTCGGCCAGCTGCTCGATCTGGGCATCGCTGAGGGGCGGGGCGACTTTCATGGCGGTGCTCGGCACGGGGGGCGGCCATGGTAGTGCCCGCGCCGTCGCGAGGCGAAAAAAAAGCGCGGCTGAAGCCGCGCCGGAGAGAGTCGAAGGGGTGTCAGCGCACGTCGAAATCGCGCGTCTGCACGACGGTGCCGTCGTGGGTGATCTCGACGCGGTACTTGCCGGCCGGCCAGCCGTCGGGCTTGCTCACGTGGAATTCGTGGGTGGCGGCGGCGCCGGCGAGATCCTTGGTCTGGGTGTCGACCTCGGTGGGCGTGGCCATGCCGTCGGCGCCGAGGTAGGTCCAGCGCGCGCCGAGCTTGCCGGTCGCATTGGCCGCGGTGGTCACCGAGGCGTACAGCGTGTCCTTGGTGCCGAACGAGGTCATCGGGCTGGCGACGCGGTTGTCGGCGCCCACCGACGTGCCGAGCTGGACGTCGCTGATGACGTCGCCCGCGGCGGGGGCCGGCGTGGACGGCATCGGTGCGGGTGCGGCCGGCGGCAGGCCGGTGTCGGTGCCGGTCGAGGCGGGTGCGGGCGCGGTGGCCGGCGGCGTCTCGTCGTGCTTCTTGCAGGCCACGAGCGCGGTCGATGCGAGCAGCGCGACGGCGAGGAGGCGGGCGGTCGGATGGGCCATGGCGGTCTCCAGTCAGCGGTTGTCTTGGGCGGGGATGACGAGCACCTGTCCGGGACGGATCAGGTCGGGGTCGTCGATCTGGTCGCGATTGGCGTCGAAGATGGCGTGCCAGTGGCTCGCCTTGCCGTAGAAGTGGTGCGCGATGTGCGAGAGCGTGTCGCCCTTCTGCACGGTGTAGTGCTGCGCGCCGGCGACCTGGCCCGTGCCGCCGCCACCGCTCACCGTGCTCGTGCCGCCCTGCACGTTCGAGAAGTCGGGCTGCGACTGCGACGCCGGCACCGAGGAGCTGCCGCTGCGCACGTTGGAGAAGTCGGGGGTCTGCGGGGTCATGGCGGTCCACCTGTCACGGGTGGCGCCACGGTCTCACCGTAGTTGTTAAGGCGGCGGTTGCCCGCCGTGAACCGCCGCTTACATCATTGCCGTTCGTCGCGCGCCGCCGCAGGCGCGGGCACGCCTGCCGTCGCCCGCCACGGGTTGATGTCCAGGCCGCCGCGCCGGGTGTAGCGGGCTTCCACCGACAGCATCAGCGGGCGCGCCGCGGTCATCAGGTCGACGAAGATGCGCTCGACGCACTGCTCGTGGAACTCGCAGTGGTCGCGGAACGACACGAGGTAGCGCAGCAGCGCCGCGCGGTCGAGCGCCGCGCCGCGGTAGGTGACGGTCAGCCGCGCCCAGTCGGGCTGGCCGGTGACCGGGCAGTTCGACTTGAGCAGCTCGCTGGTCAGCGTCTCCTCGACGATGTCCACCGGCTCGCGCAGCGCCAGCAGGCCGGCATCCGGCGGGCCGTAGGTGGTGATCTCGGTCTCGACCGTATCGATGAGGATCGCCGAGCGCCGGCGGTCGATCGGCGGCAACCCGAAGTTGACCGACACCGTGCCGCCCGCCACCCGCGAGAGGTCGCCCGCGATGCGCTCGCGCACCTCCTGGTAGGTGTCGAACACCGTCGCGTTGAACGAGTTGAGGTAGAGCTTGAGCGACTTCGATTCGATCAGGTTCGGCGTGTCGGCGGGCACGCCGATCGTCGCGGTGGCCACGTGCGGCTTGCCGCTGCCGTCGAGCCAGGACAGCTCGTAGGCGTGCCAGCGGTCGTGGCCGATGAAGGGCAGCGGCGCGTCGATGCCGAGCCCGGCGCGGCCCTGCGCGCGCGGGATCGGGAACAGCAGCGAGGCGTCGTAGGTCGCCGGGTACTCGACGTGGCGGCCGAGCGGAATCGAAGCGTCGGTCATGGCGTCAGGCCTTCGGCGCCTCGAGGTAGTCGAGCGTGGCCTGCAGCATCGCGCGCAGGCCGACGTCGAGCGACTGCTCGTCCAGCTTGAACTCGGGCGAATGGTTGCCGGGCGCGGTGGCCGGATCGACGCCCGGGGCGGTCGCGCCGACGAAGAAGAACAGGCCGGGCACTTCCTTCGCGTAGTACGAGAAATCCTCGGCGCCCATCTGCAGCGGCGGCTCGATCACGTTGGCGTCGCCGACCACCGCCTCCAGGCTCGGCAGCATGCGCGCGGTCAGCGCGGGATCGTTGTAGGTGACCGGGTTGCCCTCGGTATCCGGCACGTTCGCCTCGACCGTCGCGCCGTGCGCGGCAGCGACGTGCTCGGCCACGTTCCTGAGGTCGGCGAACACCTTCTGGCGCATGCCTTCGTCGAAGGTGCGGATGGTGCCGATCAGCTTCACGTCGTCGGGAATGATGTTGTAGCGGATGCCGCCGTTGATCGCGCCGAAGGTGACGACCGCCGGCAGCTTCGCGATGTCGGTGCGGCGCGACACGATCGACTGCGCGCTCGTGACGATCTCGCTCGCGGTCACGATCGGGTCAACGCCGCCCCACGGCCGCGAGCCGTGCGTCTGCCGGCCCTTCACGGTGATGTTGAAGCGATCGCTCGCCGCCATTTCCGGCCCGCTGCGCACCGCGATCTGCCCGACCTGCACGGTCGAGAACACGTGCAGGCCGAAGACGGCGTCGGGCTTGAAGTCTTTGAACAGGCCTTCCTTCAGCATCAGCGACGCACCGCCGTCCTCGCCGACCGGTGCGCCTTCCTCGCTGGGCTGGAAGACCAGCATCACCTGGCCCGGCAGGTCCTTGCGCATCTTCATGAGCGACTGCGCGATGCCGAGCAGGATCGCCGTGTGCGCATCGTGGCCGCAGGCGTGCATCACGCCGGTCTGCTGGCCGTTGAACGTGGTGGTGACCTTCGACGCGAACGGCAGGTCGACGCGCTCGGTGACCGGCAGCGCGTCCATGTCGGCGCGCAGCGCGAGCTTCGGGCCCGGCCTGCCGCCCTGGATGATCGCGACCACGCCGTGGTGCGCGATGCCCGTGCGCGGCGTCAGGCCCATCTTGCGCAGCGCGTCGGCCACCGCCTTCGAGGTGCGCTCCTCGCGGTTGGACAGCTCGGGGTGCTGGTGGAAGTCGCGGCGCCAGGCCACCACCTGCGACTGCACGGCCTTCGCGGCGGCGTCGACCTCCGGGCGCGCGGCGGCCCGGGCCTGCGGCGCAGGGGCGGCGAGCGCGGCGACGAGGGCGGCGGACAGGACGGCGAGGCGCATGCGGGGGCATCCGGAAAACGGGCCGTCGATGCTACTCCAGAGTTCCAGCACGTCCGCTGCACGGCGCCGCGCAATCGTGCGACGCTCGGCACGGATTCCATTCATCGGGCTGACCGTGTCCCCATCCCCTTCCCGTCCGCTGCAGGGCGACGCCGCGCTCGTGCGTGCGATCGGCGTGTTCGCGCTCGCCGCGGCCGTCAGCAACTCCACCGTCGGCGGCGGCATCTTCCGCATGCCCGGCGCGCTGTCGGCGCAGGTCGGCAGCGCCGCGCCGCTCTCGCTGATCGTCGGCGCGTTCGCGATCATCCCGATCGCCCTGTGCTTCGCCGCGGCGGGCAGCCGCACGCATGCCACCGGCGGGCCGTACACCTATCTCTCCGTCGCGTTCGGGCCGTTCTTCGGCTTCGTCGCGGGTGCGCTGATGTGGATCAGCCACGTCGCCTCCAGCGCGGGCGTGGCCGCGTCGTTCGCCGAGCAGGTCGCGAACCTCGAGCCCGCGTTCGCCGCGCCCGGCGCGCGGGCCGCGTTCATCATCGGCACCTACGCGCTGCTGTTCGTGCTGAACGCGTTCGGCGTGAAGCTCGGCGCGCGTGCGGTGGCCACGCTGGCCACCGTCAAGCTGGCGCCGCTGGTGCTGCTGGTGCTCGGCGGGCTCGCCTTCGTCGACTGGAGCGCGATCAGCTTCAGCCCGGCCGACGTGCCGTCGATCAACGCGCTCGGTGGCTCGCTGGTGCTGGTGATGTTCGCCTACTCCGGCATGGAGACCGCGCTGGTGCCGTCGGGCGAGTTCAGCGATCCGGCGAAGAACGTGCCGCGCGCGACGGTGGTGGCGATCCTGCTCGTGGTCGCGCTGTACCTCGGGCTGCAGATCGTCGGCCAGGGCGTGCTCGGTGCGGCGCTCGCCACCAGCGAGGTGCCGCTGGCGGACACCGCGGGCGCGCTCATCCCGGCGGGCCGCACGCTGCTGCTCGCCACCGCGTGCGTGTCGATGGGCGGCTTCCTGCTCGGCAACCTGCTGGGCTCGTCGCGCCTGCTGTTCGCGCTGGGTCGCGACGGCTACCTGCCTTCGGCCTTCGGCAGCGTCAGCGCGCGCCATCGCGTGCCGCTGCTGGGCCTCGCGACGCATGCCGCGCTGGCCTGCTTCCTTGCCGTGCGCGGCAGCTTCGACGCGCTCGCCGCGGTGTCGGGCGGCGCGATCTGCATCGTCTACGCGGTGGTCGCGCTCGCGGCGTGGCGCCTGCAGCAGCGCGGCATCGCCGAGCGCGGCACGCCGTTCCGCATGCCGGGCGGCGCCGTCGTGCCGCTGATCGCGGCGGCGATCATGACCGCGATCCTGTTCACGCTCGCGCCGGCCGAGTGGCGCGCGATCGCGATTTCGCTCGGCGTGCTGGTGGTCGTCTACGGCGTGCTGCACCTGATGCGGCGCGGGCATGCGCCCGTGCCGCAGGAGTAACGACGCCCACCGTCAGCGCAGCATCTCCGCATGGTGCGAGAGGTGCTCGCCGATGAAACTCGCGATGAAGTAGTAGCTGTGGTCGTAGCCCGGGCGCAGGCGCAGGTCGAGCGGATGGCCGACGGCCTCGCAGGCCGCGCGCAGGCGCTCGGGCTGCAGCTGCGACTCGAGGAATTCGTCGGCCAGCCCCTGGTCGACGAGCAGAGGCAGGCGCTCGCGCGCATGCTCGATCAACGCGCAGGCATCCCAGTGGAGCCAGGTTCCGCGGTCGTCGCCGAAGTAGGCGGTGAACGCCTTCTCGCCCCAGGGCACGTGCGACGGCGCGACGATCGGCGAGAACGCCGACACGCTGCGGTAGCGCCCGGGATTGCGCAGCGCCAGCACCAGTGCGCCGTGCCCGCCCATCGAATGCCCGCTGATGCCGCGCGCGCCGCTCGCCGGGAAATTCGCTTCCACCCAAGCCGGCAGCTCGTGCACCACGTAGTCGTGCATGCGGTAGTGCGCGTTCCACGGCGCCTGCGTCGCATTGACGTAGAAGCCGGCGCCGATGCCGAGGTCGTACGACTCCGCGTCCGCCACGCCCTCGCCGCGCGGCGACGTATCCGGCGCGACGAGGATCAGCCCGAGTTCGGCCGCGCACCGCTGCGCGCCGGCCTTGGTGATGAAGTTCTGCTCGTTGCAGGTCAGGCCGGAAAGCCAGTACACGACCGGGCACGGCCCCTGCAGCGCCTGCGGCGGCAGGTAGACGCCGACGCGCGTGCGCGTGCCGAGCGTCGCCGAGTCGATCTCGTAGACGTCCTGCCAGCCGCCGAAGGACGCGTGGCGCTCGACACGCTGCATCAGTAGTGCACCACGCTGCGGATGGATTCGCCCGCGTGCATCAGGTCGAAGGCGCGGTTGATGTCGTCGAGCGGCATCGTGTGGGTCACGAACGGCGCGAGTTCGATGTCGCCGCGCATCGCGTCCTCGACCATGCCGGGCAGCTGGCTGCGGCCCTTCACGCCGCCGAAGGCCGTGCCCATCCACTTGCGGCCCGTCACCAGCTGGAACGGCCGCGTGCGGATCTCCTGACCGGCGCCCGCGACGCCGATGATCACGCTCTGGCCCCAGCCGCGATGCGCGCATTCCAGCGCCGCGCGCATCACCTCAACGTTGCCGATGCATTCGAACGAATGGTCGACGCCCCAGCCGGTCATCTCGACGATCACCTGCTGGATCGGCTTATCAAAGTCCTTCGGATTGACGAAGTCCGTCGCGCCGAATTGCCGCGCCATGTCGAATTTGGACGGGTTCGTGTCGACCGCGATGATCCGGCCGGCCTCCGCCTGCCGCGCGCCCTGGATCACCGCCAGGCCGATGCCGCCGAGGCCGAACACCGCGACCGAATCGCCCGGCTGCACCTTGGCCGTGTTGTGCACCGCGCCGATACCCGTGGTGACGCCGCAGCCGAGCAGGCAGACGTGCTCGGGGTTCGCCTCCGGGTTGACCTTCGCGAGCGAGACCTCGGCCACCACCGTGTACTCGCTGAACGTGCTGCAGCCCATGTAGTGATGGAGCGGCTGGCCTTCATAGGAAAAGCGCGACGTACCGTCCGGCATCACGCCACGGCCCTGCGTCGCGCGCACCGCCACGCAGAGATTGGTCTTGTTGGACTTGCAGAACAGGCACTCGCCACATTCGGCGGTGTAGAGCGGAATCACGTGGTCGCCCGGCTTCACCGACGTCACGCCCTCGCCCACCTCGACCACGATGCCCGCGCCTTCATGACCCAGTACGACCGGGAACAGGCCTTCGGGATCCTCGCCCGACAGGGTGAACGCGTCGGTGTGGCAGACGCCGGTGTGGGTGATGCGCACCAGCACCTCGCCCGCGCGCGGCGGCGCGACGTCGATCTCGACGATCTTCAGCGGTTCGCCCGGGGCGAAGGCGACGGCGGCGCGGGATTTCATCGAAGGTGGCTCCGTAAGGGGACGCCGCATCGTAGCGGCCCGTGCGCGCCGCGGTGTTCCATCGGCGTGAGGCTCAGTCGCCCCAGTTCCACTCGACACCGAGGGTGAGCGCGCGTCCGGCACCCGGCTCGAAGTAGCGGCCGTTGGCATCGTTGACGATGACCGAGCCGACGTAGCGGCGGTCGAGCAGGTTGGCGACGCCGAGGTAGACGCGCCCGTGCTCGCGGTCGCGCTGCACGCGCCAGCCGATGCTCGCGCCGACGACCGTGTAGCCGTCGGTGCGCACGTCGCCGGCGGTGGTCGCGCCCACGCCGCCCACGTGCTGCGCATCGAGTTGCCACTGCAGGCCGTTGTCGCTGCCGCGCCGCAGCGCGGCGAACGCCTGCGAGCGGGGCACGCCGGTCAGCGGCGTGCCCGCCGCGACATCGGCCACCGGCGCGCGGCAGCCGCTGCCGACGCAGGCCGGGAACGTCGAACGGAATTCGGCATCGAGCCAGGTGCCACCGAGGTCGAACCGCCACGCGTCGCCGAACGGCAGGCGCAGCGCGCCTTCGATCCCGCGTCGCCGTGTCGGCCCCGCGTTGCGGAACGAGGTGCGGCCGCCGATGCTGGTGTTCACGACCAGCTCGTCGCGCGTGTCCGACTGGAACAACGCGACCTCGCCGCGAACGCCGCCGCGCGCGAAGCGCGCGCCGAGCTCCGCGTTGCGCATGCGCATCGGCCGCAGCGCGAAGTTCAGGCCGCTGCCGCCATCGCTGCGGTAGCCGAGTTCGTTGAACGTGGGTGTCTCGAAGCCGCGGCCCAGCGCGCCGTAGAACGACACGCCGCGTGCCGGCCGCCACGTCGCGCCGATCACCGGCGACACCGCCGAATAGCGCACGCGGCCGCTGTCGTCCGGGTTGTCGGCGGTGACGTAGGCATCGTCGGACTCGAACGTGACGCGGCTGGCGCGCAGGCCGCCGCTCACGCTCCACGCGGGCGAGAGGTCCCACGTGGCCTGCAGGTACGGATCGACCGAGCGCACGCGGTCCTGCTGCTCGGCGCGCCGCGCGCCGCGGATGCCGACATCGCTGCCCACGAAGTTCTCGTAGCCGCGGCGCGACTGCCGCTGCTGCTCGAGATCGACGCCGAGCACCACGTCGAGCGGACGCGCGGCGACGTCGCGATGCCAGCTCCAGCGCGCATCCACGCCGGCGAACGGCGAGTCGAGGTCGATCCAGCCGCCCGCGCTCAGCGGGCTGCGCTGCGCCTCGGGCGGCGTCGACAGCACCTGCTCGACATGCCGCCGGCCGCCGTAGGCGAGCACGTGCAGGCCGCCGCGATCGTAGACCGCGCCGAGCTGTGCCTGCTGCGCGCTCTTGCGGGTGTCGAAGCGCAACGCGCCAGCGCTGGCCTGCCGGGGATCGGCCTCCACCTGCTCGCGCGTGAGCCCCTGCGGATCCAGCGTGTCCGGTGCGTCGAATGCATTCGCCACGAGCGTCAACCGGCCCTCGCCCAGCGGCAGGCCCAGCTTCGCGTTGACGCCGCGGCGCGTGGCCGCGCTGTGCTCGCGGTAGCCGGAGGTCGAGAACCGCGACGCGCCGATCGCATAGTCGACGTCCCCCGCCGCGCCGCGCAGGTGCACGCCGAGCCGGCGGGACGCGAAGGTTCCGATCGAGGCGTCGACGCCCGCGCGCGTCGGAGCGCCGCCGTCCGCCGTCTCCAGCAGCACCACGCCGCCGGCGCCGTTGCCGTACAGCGCCGCGAACGGCCCGCGCAGCAACTCGATGCGCGCGGCGTCGCCGAGCGGAAAGTGCGAGACCTGGCCCTGGCCGTCGGGCATCGTCGCGGGGATGCCGTCGACGTAGAGCCGCACGCTGCGGATGCCGAAGCTCGCGCGCGTGCCGAAGCCGCGGATCGAGACCTGCTCGTCCTGCGCGAAGTTCTGCCGCGTGCGCGCCAGTACGCCCGGCACGGTCGCGAGCTTTTCCGAGAGCGTGGCGCCGTTGCCCGCGGTGTCGAGCGCATCGCCGTCGAGCACGCTCACCGCGGCGGGCGTGCGCTCGATCGCGCGCGGCGCGCGCGTGGCGACGACCTGCACGCGGTCGAGCGTCGCGGGGTCGGTGGGCACGGCGTGGGATTGGGCCTGGGCGACGCCGGCGACGGCGAGCAGGCAGAACGGGATCGGTCGGGTCACCGGCGAAGGGTAAGCGCGCATCGCCGGCGGGTGCGTGAGCGGTCGTCGCGCGCCTGGCGGCCGTACGCCGCCTGAATGTCGCGCGCCGGCGCGGCGACGGCGCCTGCCGTTTTCACCTGCGCTTGAAAACCCGCGACCTAGCGTCCGCTCACACGCAACGGATGGGGACGCCACGATGCACGCAACGACCGAGACCGCCGCACGCCCGTCGACGACCGCCACGCTGCCCGCCGCGCCGGTGCGCAAGGCGCGCGCGTCCGACGAGCTGTACGAGTTCCGCCGCTACAACTACGCCGACGGCTGGGACAGCGACGACGCCGCGCTGGGCTGGGTCGACGACGAGATCGTCAGCGCGAAGTCGCGTCGCCTGCACTGACCACCCCCACCGGGCGCTCAGCCGCGATGCTCGAGCGCCAGGTACTCCGCCGACTGCATCTCGATCAGGCGCGAGGCGGTGCGCTCGAACGCACCGCTGAGCCTGTCGCCGCGGTAGAGCGCCGTCGGGTCGGCATCGGCGGTGCAGACCAGGTTGACGTGGCGGTCGTAGAGCTCGTCGATCAGGTGCACGAAGCGGCGCGCGGGGTCGGCGCGGGTGTCGTCGAGCCGGGGGATGCCGCCGACCAGCACGGTGTGGTGCTCGGTCGCGATCTCGATGTAGTCGCTGGCCGCGCGCGGGCCTTCGCACAGCGCCGCGAAGTCGAACCAGGCATGGCCCTCGATGCAGGCGCGCACCGGGATGTCGCGGCCCTCGATGTGCAGCGGCGCATGCGGGACCGGCGGGTGGCCGGTGAGTTCCTGCCAGCGCGTGGCGAGCCAGGCGTCCGACCCGGCATCGAGCGGCGCGCGGTACACCGGCGACTTCGTCAGCGCGCGCAGCCGGTAGTCGGTCGTGCTGTCGAGGAACAGCACGCGCGTGTTCGCTTCCAGCAGGCGGATCGCGGGCAGGAAGCGCTCGCGCTGCAGGCCGTCCCTGTAGAGGTTCGGCGGCGCGGTGTTCGAGCTCGTGACCAGCGCCACGCCCTCGGCGAACAGGCGCTCGAGCAGGCGCCCGAGCAGCATCGCGTCGCCGATGTCGTTGACGAAGAACTCGTCGAGCACCAGTACGCGCAGCGAGCCGCGCCATTCCTTCGCGATGAGCGCCAGCGGATCGCTCTCGCCGGCGTGCCGCCGCAGCGCCTCGTGCACCTCGCGCATGAAGCGGTGGAAGTGCGTGCGCTGCTTTTCCGCGAACGGGAGCGATTCGTAGAAGAGATCGATCAGGAAGGTCTTGCCGCGACCGACGCCGCCCCAGAGGTACAGGCCCTGCGGTGCGGGCGGGCGCTTGCCCGACAGGCGATCGAACAGGCCGAGCTTGGGCGGATCGAGCAGCGCGGCCTGCAGCCGGTCGAGCTCGACCAGCGCGGGCTGCTGCGCCGGATCGAACTGCCAGCCGCCGCGCGCCACGCCGTCGGCATAGCGCTGGGAGGGCGTGCGCGGCTCAGCCATGCGCGGCGTCGAACGAGGGCAGTTCGGCGCGCACGCCGTCCTGCATCGCCTGGCGCAGGTCCATCAGCTTGCCGTGGAAGAAGTGGCTCGCGCCGGGCAGGCGGATGATCGTCGGCGGCTGGCGCAGCTCGGACAACCGCGCGAGCCAGTCGTAGACGCGCGCGGGCTCGACGATCTCGTCGGCCTCGCCCTGGATCACGAACCACGGGCCGGTGTAGAGCCCCATCGCGTCGAAGTCCCAGCTGCGGCCGGCCGGCGGCGCGATCGAGAACAGCAGCGCGGGCTGCAGCGCGTCGGCCATGCGCAGCGAGACGTAGGCGCCGAAGCTGAAGCCGCCGAGCCAGAGCGCGGCATCCGGTCGCTCGCGCCGCACCCACTCGACCACCGCACGCAGGTCGTCGGACTCGCCGACGCCGTTGTCGAAATCGCCGGCGCTGTGGCCGACGCTGCGGAAGTTGAAGCGCACCGTGGTGGCGCCGAGCTCGCGCAGCGCGCGCGCGGCCATCGTCACCACCTTGTTGGAGAGGCTGCCGCCCTCGGTGGAGAGCGGGTGGCAGAGCACGGCGACGACGTCGCGTGCCGGCACGCCGGCCTCGGGCATGTCGACCACCGCCTCGAGCGGGCCGGCGGGGCCCTCGAGCATCAGGCGGACCACGCCGCCGGGCGGTGCGTCGGGAAAGGGGGGCATCGGCATGGGGACAGGCTACGCGGCGGGGCGTGGAAACGACGACGCCGCCCGGAGGCGGCGTCGTGGCGGAAGGCGCGGGGCCTTACTTGAGGTTGGCCAGCATCCAGTCGACCGTGGCCATGACCTGCTCGTCGGTCAGCGCCGGGTTGCCACCCTTGGCCGGCATCACGCCCGCGCTGCCCTGGAAGCCTTCGATCGCATGCTTGTGCAGCGTGTCGACGCCCTTGGGAATGCGCGCGGCCCAGTGCGCCTTGTCGAGCGTCGGCGCGCCGCCGGCGCCCGAGCCGTGGCAGCCCGAGCAGAGCTGGCCGAAGATCACCGAGCCGTCCTTGGTGCCGCCGTAGGCGACCTGCGAAGCGGCGGCCGCGGCGGCGGCGGCCGAGGCGGCGGCCTGCTGCGCGGCGCCGGTCTGGCCCGCGTAGACCGCGCCGGTCGGCGCGATGCGGTCCTCGGTGAGGCGCGTCATCGCCGGGTCGCGCTCGGCCGGCAGCGAGCCGTTGAGGTAGAGCGCCGCGAGGATGAGGCTGATCATGACGATCAGCAGGAAGCCGATCATCATCGAGAACTTCTTCAGGAACACCATGTCGTAATTGCGCACGATCCACCTTGGGCGCGCCCGGGGCGCGCGGGGCCGGTTTGGGGTCGGCGGTGGACGCGACGCGCCACCGGGCCGGGAAGTTTATCACCGGCCCCGCGGCGGCGGACCGCTCAGGACATCGGGTTCGGCGGGGGCGGCGGATCGCCGGGCAGGGGGATGAATTCGTCGTGGTCGAGGTCGGGCAGCTTCATGCGCCCGGCGCGCCAGTCGGCCTTGGCCTGCTCGATGCGCTCGCGCCGCGAGGACACGAAATTCCATTCGAGGAAGCGCGGGCCCAGCGGCTCGCCGCCCAGTGCCATCACCGTGACCGCGCCGTGCGCGACGAGGTCGGTCGCGCGACCGGTGGCGAGCACGGCCATGTGCCCGGCGGCCACGCGCTGCCCGTCCACCTCCACCTCGCCGCGGGCGACGAACACCGCGCGGTCGGCGTGCTCGGCCGGCAGCGCGAAGCGCGCGCCGTCGGCCAGCTCGAGGTGCAGATAGAACAGCGGCGACGCGACCGGCACCGGCGTCGTCAGCCCGAGCGCGCTGCCGGCGATCAGCCGCCCGTGCACGCCCGGCTCGCCGAACGCAGGCAGCTGCGCGGCGTCGACGTGCACGAAGCCGGGTTCGGCTTCCTCGTCCGCCTCGGGCAGCGCGACCCAGGCCTGCAGGCCGTCGACGTGGTCGCCCTGCGCGCGGGCCTTCTCGAAGCGCTCGGAATGGGTGATGCCGCGGCCGGCCGTCATCCAGTTGACCTCGCCGGGGCGGATCGGCTGCTCGGAGCCGACGCTGTCACGATGCACGATCTCGCCGTCGAGCAGGTAGGTGACCGTCGCCAGGCCGATGTGCGGATGCGGGCGCACGTCGACGGTGCGCGGGATGCCGGCGGGCAGGTCGGCCGGACCCATGTGGTCGAAGAACACGAACGGGCCGACGGCGCGCTTGAGCACGGCCGGCAGCACGCGCCCGACCTCGAAGCCGCCGAGGTCCTTGCGGCGGGCGGGGAGCACGAGCTCGATCATCGCGGAGTCCTCGGTCGGGCGGTCCAGCGTACCGCCGCGGGCCGCACCCGCGCCTCGGCCGCCGGAACGGCCTGTTGCGTGCGTCGCCGCGCGCGCACAATGCGGCCATTCCGGGGGGAGCGTCGATGATCGAAGTCGAGGGACTGACCAAGCGCTACGGCGACTTCACCGCCGTGCATTCGCTTTCCTTCGCCGTGCGGCCCGGCGAGGTGATGGGCCTGGTGGGCCCGAACGGCGCCGGCAAGACCAGCACGCTGCGCTGCGTGGCCGGCATCATCCCGGCCACCCTCGGCACGGTCCGGCTGGGCGGCATCGACCTGGCGAAGGATCCCGTCGGCGCCAAGCGCACGATGGCCTTCATTCCCGACGAGCCGCGGCTGTTCGAGTACCTCACCGTGGCGCAGCACCTCGCGTTCGTCGCGCGCCTGTACGGCGTGGGCGACTACCGCGCACGGGCCGAGTCGATCCTCGCGGACCTCGACATGGCCGACAAGCAGGCGCTGCTGCCGGGCGAGCTGTCGCGCGGCATGAAGCAGAAGCTGGCGATCGCCTGCGGCCTGCTGCACGCGCCGACCGCGGTGATCTTCGACGAGCCGCTCACCGGCCTGGACCCGCGCGGCATGCGCCGCATGAAGGACGTGATGCGGGGCCTGGCGGCGCAGGGCGCGGCGATCATCCTCAGCTCGCACCTGCTCGGGCTGGTCGAGGAGGTCTGCACGCACCTGCTGATCCTCAAGGACGGCCGCGCGATGGCCGACGGCAGCGTCGCCGACGTGCGCGCGCGCTTCGCCGGCGACGACGGCTCGAGCCTGGAGGACGTGTTCTTCCGCGCCACCGGCGACGAAGACGTCGCGCGGCCATGAACGACGTCGCGCGTGCGCTGGCGTACATGCAATGGCATTCGCTGGCCGGCCGCGTCCGCCAGCGCGTGCGCCGGCTGAAGCAGCCGAAATACCTCGTCGGCGCGATCGCCGGCGCCGCCTACATGTACTTCTTCGTCTTCCGCCATTTCCTCGGGCGGCCGGGCGGGCACGGCGGCGCGCGCTTCGCGCAGGTGCCGCCGGAGTTCCTCGGCGTGGTGGCGCCGATCGCGGCGGTCGGGCTGCTGCTGGTGCTGGCGTCGGCGTGGCTGCTGCCGAGCGATCGCGCCGCGCTGCGTTTTTCCGAGGCGGAAACCGACTTCCTGTTTCCCGCGCCGATCTCGCGCACCGGGCTGATCCACTTCAGCGTGCTGCGCGCGCAGCTCGCGATCTTCGTGTCGGTGTTCCTGATGTCGCTGCTGCTGCGGCGCGGCGGCGCGGTCGGCATCAACCCGCTGCAGTACGCGACCGCGCTGTGGCTGGTGTTCGCGACGGTGCGCCTGCATTACCTCGGCGCGTCGTTCACGCGCGAGCGCCTGCTCGACGTCGGCATCCGGCCGATGTGGCGGCGCGCCGGCGTCGCCCTGCTGTTGCTGGCGCTGCTCGCGGCGGGCATCGGCTGGGCGCGCACGCAGCCCGCGCCGCCCGTCGCCGGCGGCGCGCGCGCGATCGCGGCCTGGGTGGCGGCACTGCTCGGCCACGGTCCGGTCGCCGTGGTGCTGGCGCCGCTGCGCTGGATCGTCGCGCCGCTGCTGTCGACGACGGGCACCGCGTTCCTGCGGGCGCTGCCGGGCGCGGTCGCGTTGCTGCTGCTGCACTACGCGTGGGTGGTGCGCTCGCAGGTCTCGTTCGAGGAAGCGTCGATCGCGCTGGCGAAGAAGCGCGCGGAAACGCGCAGCGCGATGCGCGACGGCCGGATGCGCTTCGGGCGCAAGGCCGCGCGCGCGCGCCGGGCGCCGTTCGCGCTCGCCGCCCGCGGCCCGGCCCCGACGGCGTTCCTGTGGAAGGGCCTGATCTCGGCGGGGCCGTTCTGGCGCGTGCGCACGCTGGTCATCGCGACGGTCGCGGCGGTGGTGCTGACGCAGTGGCTCGGCGCGTCGCCGACCTACCGGCCGCTGCTCAAGGTGGTCGGTGCGATCGCACTCGGCGTGGCGGGCTGGGGCACGCTCGCCGGGCCGATGCTGGTGCATCGCGGCCTGCGCGAAACGCTCGACCGGCTCGACGTGCTGCGCGCCATGCCGCTGCGCGGCTGGCAGATCGCGCTGGGCCAGCTGCTCACGCCGGTGGCGATGCTGGTGCCGGCGCAATGGGTGTTGCTGCTCACCGCGGGGCTGGCCTTTGCCGGGTCGTCGTCGCCGGGCTGGCTCACGCCCGGCATGCTCGCCGCCATCGCGGTGGCGGCGATCGCGCTGGCGCCGACCATCTGCCTGCTGATGCTCTGCGTCCCGTTCGCCGGCGTGCTCCTGTGTCCCGGCTGGTCCGCCGGCGGCCGCGGCGGCGGCGTCGACGTGATGGGCCAGCGCCTGATCTTCGGCGGCGTCTACCTGCTCACGCTGGCGACCGCGCTGCTGCCGGCGTCGCTGGTCGCGGGTGCGCTGCTGTTCGTGATCCGCGCGCTCGGCAGCATGCCGCTGGCGGTGGGCGTCGGCGCGCTCGCCGCGGCCGCGGTGCTCGCCGCCGAAGTCATGCTGCTGGTGCGCTGGCTGGGCGGTCGCATCGAACGCTTCGACGTCTCGACCGAGATGCGCTGACGCCCCCGGCGCCGACTCAGAAGAGCCAGCGCAGGCTCGCCTGCACTTGCGTCTCGTGCTGGCGCGCCTCGCGGCCCTCGAGCCGGCGCTGCGCGCGTGTGCTGTCGATGTGCAGCACCTCGCCCGTCACGCGCAGGTCGTCGCGCGGTCGCCAGCCCAGCGCCAGGGTGAGCGCGCGGCCATGCTCGTCGCCGGTGGCGGGCTCCAACGCCGGCGTGCGCGCGGTCCGGAACAGGTCGACGCGTGCGGCCGGGCGCCAGCGGCCCGCCTCGCGCGCGGCCATCAGGTAGCCCGCCGCGAAATGCGTATCGAGCCGCAGGCCCGGCGCCGGCTCGACGATCGTGCTGCCGCGCATCAGCTGCGCGAGCAGCGCGTACTCGCCGAAGCGGCGCTGCCCGCCCGCGCTCCAGAAGCGCGTGCGCCAGGCGTAGAGCTCGCGGCCGGCGTAGTCCACGTCGCGCGTCGGATCGGCGCGGTTGTCGTAGACGAGCAGCGTCGCGCGATCCTGCGCCGGCGTGCGCCAGTCGAGCAGCGCGTACGCGCCGAGGCGATGGTCGATCTCGAGGAACGGGCGGAAGTACACCGGCGCGGTCGTGCCGATGCCCGGCGCAAAGGCATCGGGCTCGCGCAGCCGCGCATCGAGCCCGGTCACCAGGTCGTGCATCGCCCAGCCGCGGGTGGCCAGCAGCTCGCCGGCGGGATCGTTCTTCGCGAACAGGCCGAGGCCCGCGGCCAGCGTGCCGCGCATGCCGCGATGCTCCAAGCGGCCTTCCGCACCGAACGTGCGCAGCTCCTCGCCGACCCACGTATCGATGGCCGACGGCGTGAGCGTGTAGGGACTGGTCCAGCCGAGCGCGTCGTTCTCCAGCGAAACCGGCGCGAAGAACATGCCCGCCTTCAGCGATGCGCGCCACGGCGTGGTCGACACCGGGCGCCAGCGCAGCGATGCATCGATCACGTCGAGCGGATGGCTCGACCCGGGCACGTACTGCGCGCTGGCGGTCGCCAGCAGCGACGGCGTGGCCTGCCAGTCGGCGACGAGCGCGCCGCCGCCGGTGAGGCCGTCGTTCGCCGCGTCGGTGCGCGCCTTGCCGAGGCCGCCGCCGACCCAGCGGTCGTCGTCGCCGTGCATCGACACCGCGCGCAGGTCGACGAAGCCGTGCAGCTGCAGCGCCTGCGCGGAGGCGTGGCCGGCGACCAGCACGGCGAGCAGCGCGCAGGCCGCGATGCGTCTCATGCGTCCATTGCCTGCACGCCGCGCGCCGCGACGAACGCGGCGAGCGCCCGTGCGTCCATCGGCCGCGCGATGGTGAAGCCCTGCGCCTGGTCGCAACCCATCGTCGCCAGGTGCGCGAGCGCGACCGCGTCCTCCACGCCCTCGGCGGTGACCTCGCAGCCGAGCGCATGCGAGAGCTCGACGATCGAGCGCACGATCACGCGGTCCTGCGCGGACCCGGCCAGCGGCGTCACGAACGCACGATCGATCTTCAGTTCCTTCACCGGCAGCCGGCGCAGGTAGGCGAACGAGGACTGGCCGACGCCGAAGTCGTCAATCGACAGCGCGATGCCGTGCGCGGCCAGCGCATGCAGCACCGGCAGCGCGGCGTCCGGATCGCGCATCAGTGCGCTTTCGGTGATCTCCAGCACGATGCACGCGGCCGGCACGCCGTGCGCGGCGAGCAGCCCGGCGACGTGCCGCGGCAGCGAGGCGTCCTCGAGGTCGCGCGCGGAGATGTTGAGCGAGAGGCGCAGGTCGAGCCCGGCGGCCTGCCAGCGCGCCGCCTGCGCGATGCCGGCGGCGAGCACCCAGCGCGTGAGCCGGCGGATGTGGCCGGTCTGCTCGGCGAGGCCGATGAACGCGTCGGGCGCGATCGCGCCGAGCCGCGGATGCGTCCAGCGCACCAGCGCCTCGACGCCGGTGACGCGGCCGTCGGCCAGCCGCAGCTTCGGCTGGTAATGCAGCGCCAGCGCGTCCTGCTCGATCGCGCGCTGCAGATCGCCCATCAGCGACAGGCGCTCGGGGCGGTGCGGATCGGTCGCGGCGTCGTACACCGCCACCGCGTCGCCGCCCCCGAACGCGGCCATCAACGCGACGTCCGCGCGGCGCAGCAGGTCCGCGGCGTCCACGCCGTGCAGCGGCGCGAGCGCGATGCCGACCGCCGGCACCAGGTCGAGGCGGATGTCGGCCTCGCGGTAGGGCTCGGCGAGCGCGTCGAGCACGCGGCTCGCGCACTCGACCGCGTCCTGGCGCGACGCCGCCGGCAGGAAGATCGCGAACTGGCCGTCGGTCGCGCGCGCGAGCAGGCCCGTGGACGGCGCGGCGAGGCGTCGGCCGATGTCGCGCATCACGCGGTCGCCGACGGCATGGCCGAGCGTCTTGACGATGTCGGCCGCGCGCTCGAAGCCGACCATCAGCAACGCCGCCTCGCGCTCGGGCGTCGCGTCGATGAGCTGCTGGATGCGCGCTTCGGCCGCGCCGCGGTTGGCGAAGCCGGTGACGGGATCGTGCGCGGCCTGGTGCAGGATGCGCGCCTCGCGCTCGCGGATCGCCGCGGCCATCGCATCGAAGGCGGTGGCGAGCGCGCCCAGTTCGTCGCCGCGCGCGTCGAGCCCGAGCGGCGCGTAGTCGCCGGCCTCGATGCGCCGCGCCGACGCGGCCAGCCGTTCGACCGGCCGCGACACGCCGCGCGCGATCAGCCACGCGCCGGCGAGCCCGACCAGCAACCCCAGGCCCAGCAGCGCGCCCCAGGCGAGCGCGACGCCGCGGTACGGCTGCAGCGCGGCGTCCACCGAATAACCGAGCAGGGCGACCACCGGCGCGCTGCGGCGCGAGCGTTCGATCGGCACCGCCTGCAGCACGTACTCGCGCGCGCCCACGCCGACCACGCGCGGCGAGCGCGGCAGCGTGTCCAGGCGTGGCGCCACCGCGTCGACCAGCTCGCCCGCGCCGCCGTGCGCGATCGCACGCCAGCGTCCGCGCTCGAGCGTGGCCAGCACGATGTCCTTGGGCAGCGCCGACTGCGCCTGCAACCGCGCGAGCAGCGCATCGTCCACCGGCACCGCGGCGGCGATGAAGCCGACGAGGTCGGGC
>NZ_SMRQ01000007.1 GCF_004359965.1 Cognatilysobacter segetis
CAGCGCGGCCGACACTGTCGAACACATCGTGCGCGGCACCATGTACGGGCCGATGCGGCGAACGCCCTTGGTCTTGAGCAGCTCGCCCGTCTCGATCTGCCACTGCGCCGAGCCGCCGCCCGACCCGGCGATCACGCCGGCGCGCGGGCTCTTGAGCACCTCGGGATCGAGGCCGGCATGCGCCACCGCGTCCATCGCCGCGACGTACGAGTGGCCCGCCGCGTCGCCCATGAAGCGTCGCAGCTTTCGATCGATCAGCGCGTCCAGGTCGAGCGCGGGGTCGCCGGCCACGCGGCTGCGAAGGCCGAGCTGTTCGTACTCGGGGATGAAGCGGATGCCCGAGCGGCCTTCGCGCAGCGAGGCCGACACCGTGTCGAGCTCGCGGCCGAGGCAGGAGGTCAGGCCCATGCCGGTAACGACGACGCGATGCATCAGAAACCCTCCACCGAGCTGAAGAGGCCCACGCGCAGGTCCTTCGCGACGTAGATCTCGCGCCCGTCCACGTACGTGCGGCCGTCGGCGATCACCAGCGCGAGCCGGCCGCGCATCACGCGGCGGATGTCGATCTCGTAGCTGACGACCTTTGCTTCGGGCAGCACCTGGCCACTGAACTTGACCTCGCCGACGCCGAGCGCGCGGCCGCGGCCGGGCTCGCCGAGCCAGGGCAGGTAGAAACCCGCGAGCTGCCACATGGCGTCGACGCCGAGGCAGCCCGGCATCACCGGGTCGCCGATGAAATGGCAGACGAAGAACCAGAGGTCCGGATGGATGTCGAGTTCCGCGCGGATGACGCCCTTGCCGTTGCGGCCGCCGGTTTCCGAGATCTCGGTGATGCGGTCGAACATCAGCATCGGCGGGGCCGGCAGGCGTGCGTTGCCCGGGCCGAACATCTCGCCGCGTGCGCAGGCGAGCAGCTGCTCGCGGTCGAAAGAAGAGGGACGAGTCATCGGGGCCATGCGGGGGAAAGCCCGCGAGTCTAGCCGGTCGCCCGGGATCTTCGCAGTTCGCGGGCGTAGGGTCGGGGCGATGGGTCCATCCTGCCGCCATTCCGCGCCACCGATGTGAAACGCGCGCGAAGGCTTGGCGACGCCGCGCACGTCGCCTATACTGCGCGCCCTCACGGGCGGTTAGCTCAGCGGTAGAGCATTGCCTTCACACGGCAAGGGTCGCAGGTTCGAACCCTGCACCGCCCACCAGACATCGACCCCGCGTCGCTCCGAAACCGCCTCCGGGCGGTTTCGTCGTTCCAGGGCCTGGCGGCGGGTCGAGGGCGCCGTTGGCACGGATGCTGCGAATCCGCGTCCGCACAGCGTCGCCGGACGCGGCCGCGAGCGGAAAAACCGCGCCGTTGCGCATGTTCGTCGTAATGCCTGCGTGACACCGGCGGGCAAGCGGCCGTGAAGCTTCTGCACGCGCCGGAAAGCGTTGCAGGCTCATACGCCGCGTTAACCGCGCGCGCTCTAGCCTGCCGGCCACTGCAGTCACGGACACCCCACGTCATGGCCGACGCCCAGCCCTCCGTCCTCATCGTCGACGACGACATCCCGTTCGCGTCCGCCGCCGCCGATTTCGCGCGTGCCCACGGCTTCCAGGCGGCGATCGCGCACTCGCTGGAGGAATCGCGGCGCGCCATGGGCCGGGGCATGAGCGACCTGACGATGCTGGACGTGACGCTGCCCGACGGCACCGCCTTCGACCTGCTCGACGAGCTCGACGCCGGCCAGCACAGCCGCATCGCGCTGATGACCGGCGAAGCGTCGGTGGAAAACGCGGCGCGTGCGGTCGGACTGCCGCTGCTGGACTACCTGCTCAAGCCGCTGTGTCCGCAGCAGTTCGAATCGCTGCTGGACCAGGCCTCGTCCAGGACGCGCGCGCTCCGCGACACGCCGCCGCTGAAGGGGCTGGTCGGCCAGTGCGACGCGATCCGCCAGCTCTCCCACGACCTGCAGCGGGTCGCGCCGACGCGGGTCTCGGTGCTCATCACCGGCGAAAGCGGAACCGGCAAGGAACTCGTCGCGCGCGCCGTCCACGAGCACAGCCGGCGTCGCGGCAGCTTCGTCCCCGTGAACTGCGGCGCGATCGCGCCCGACCTGCTGGCCAGCCACCTGTTCGGTCACGAGCGCGGCAGCTTCACGGGCGCGCAGCAGCGGCATGTCGGCTTCTTCGAGCAGGCCCACCGCGGCACCCTGGTCCTCGATGAAATCACCGAGATGCCGCCGGCGCTGCAGGTCTACCTGCTGCGCGTGCTCGAGACCGGCGAGGTGACGCGCGTGGGCGGCAGCGAGAGCGTGCCGGTCGACGTGCGCATCGTCGCCGCGACCAACCGCGATCCCGTGCAGTCCATCGAGCAGGGCCGACTGCGCGAGGATCTGTATTACCGCCTCGCGGACTTCGTGGTGGCACTGCCGCCGCTGCGGGCGCGCGGCAACGACGTGGTGCTGCTCGCGAATGTGTTTGTCGACCTGCTCAACGAGGAGCACGGCCAGCAGCGCCATCTCGCGCCGGATGCGGAACGCATGCTGCTGCGGCACGGCTGGCCGGGCAACGTCCGTGAACTGCGCAGCGTCGTCCAGCGCGCATACCTGCTCTCCGAGGGCCCGCTCGTGCACGTGCCAGCCCTCGGCCGGCGCGCCCTGCCCCTGCATCAGGACGAGAGCAGCATCGTGTTCCATGTCGGCATGAGCTATGCGGACGTGGAGCGCGAAATGCTGCTGAAGACGCTGGCGAAGGTCGAGGGCGACAAGACCGAGGCGGCGCGCGTGCTGGGCGTGAGCGTTCGCACGATCCACAACCAGCTCGCCCGCCTGTCCATCGCGGACGGCGAAGGCGCCGCGTCGCATGCATGATGCTTTTCCGCCCGGCGCGCCGCGGCCGCCGCCGCACTACACCGGGCGCTGGCGGCACGACCTGTCGAACGAGGTCAACGCGGTGACGATGGCGACGTCCGCCGCACGCCACATGATCCAGATGGGCGATATCCCCGCGGCGATGATCAACCTCGCGCGTGCCGAGGATGCGGCGATGCGATGCATCGACCTGCTGCGCCACATGCCACCGTCGCCGTAGCGCGAAGGATCACGCGGTCGCAGACGAGAAAAAGGCCCGCCGAAGCGGGCCTTTTCCGTTCAACGCATCGCTCAGTGCTGCGAGCTGCTGCTACCGGTGCTACCGGTGCTGCCGGTCGTGCCCGACGTGCCGGTGCTGCTGCCGGTACGGCCCGCGGCGGAGCCGCCGTCCTTCGATCGCGACTGCGACGATGCCCCGCCCGCCTGCCGGCTGGCGTCATCCGACTGCGAGGCGCTGGTCGACGATCCCGACGCCCCCGACGACTGCGACCCGCTCGACTGGCCGCCGCTCATCGCGTTCGACTCGCTGCTGCTGCCCGAACGTTGCGACGATCCGGACAGCGAGCTGCTGCCTGCCGACTGGGACGAACCCGACAGCGAGCTGCTGCCGCTCGACTGCGAGGTCGCGACGCGGATGCGGTTGTCGATGTCGCGAACACCGGCGCAGGACTCGGCGATGTCCTCGACGCGGTGCTTCATCCAGCGCTGCTCGACGGTGCCTTCCAGCACGATCTTCCCGCCTTCGGAGCGCACCTCGACATCGGAGACATCGATGTCGTGCGCATTCATCAGCCGCTCGTTGAGGTCGTCGACGATGCGCTCGTCCGAACGCACGTAGTTCTTCGGCCCGCGGCCGCGGAACGAGCGGTTCTGCGACTGGTCGTAGCCGAACATGCCACCCTGGGCGCCCTGCGCGAACTGGCCGCTCCCCGAGCCCTGGCCGAACTGCGTCTGGCTGTTGCCCTGGAAGCTCGACTGCGAACGGTTGGAGTAGCCGCCGTCGCCATAGCCGCGTCCGGAGCCGTACTGCGACTGGCTGGAACCGAACTGAGACTGACCGGGCCCGAACTGCGACGCGCCGAAGCCACTGCCCTGCTGGCCGCGATGCTGTCCGCCGTACTGCTGCTGCGAACCGTACTGCTGCTGCGAGCCCTGGCTCATCTGCGTGCTGCCGTAGTCACCCTGGCCCCGCCAGCTGGCAAACTCGGACTCGTGCTGCGCGTAAGGGCTGTTGTAGCCGCCGTGCACGCCCGTCTGCGAGGCACCGAAGCCGCCGTGCAGCTCGCCGCGGTCGCGCGCGGACTCGCTCAGGTAGCTGCCGCCCTGCTGCCCGTAGTGCTGCCCGTAGCCGCCCTGGGAACCGTAGCCCGAGCTGCTTCCGTAGCCCTGCCCATAGGAGCGGCCGCCCGACCCCTGACTCTCGCCGCCGTACGCGCCGTAGCCCGGCGTGCGCCCGTACTGCTCACCGAAGCCCTGCGACTGGCCGTGCTGCGAGCCGCCCTGCGTGTGCGAGCCGTACCCCTGCGACGCCTGGCCCTGCGAGCCATAGCCCTGCCCGTAGGACTGCTGCGAGCCGTGCGACTGCGCGCCCTGTCCATAGCCGGACGAACCGTAGGCCTGCTGCCCCTGGCCGTACTGCTGCGACGACCCGTACGACTGGCCACCGCCTTGCCCGTACGGCTGGCTCGACTGGCCGTACTGCGAGCTGCCATAGCCCTGCGACCCCTGCGACTGCCCGTACGCCGAACTGCCGTAGCCCTGCGACTGGCCGTACTGCGAGGCCTGCCCCTGCGGCTGCTGCGAGCCGTAGCCCTGCCCCATCGAACTCTGCTGGCCGTAATCGGACGTGCCGTAATTGCTCTGCCCGTACTGGTTGCCACGGCTGTACATCTCGCCCTGGTTCATCTGGTTGGTGTAACCCGGCTCCCACTGCCCGCTTTCGCGACCCGCGCCCTGGCGCGAAGCCTGCGCGTTCTCCGACTGATAGCCCTGCTGGCGACCGCCGGACTGCTGGTTGCCCTGATCGTGCTGCTGCATGTCTTGCCTCCTGTCGTTGAACCAGTTTCGACCTGCGTTAAACGCCTCGGCGCCAAGGCGAACCACATCGTTCGCAACCTCGCGCAACTGGCGTCCCAACTGTTGATCACCCACCGTGCAGTCCTCCGTTGTCGGCTCGTCGGCGTTCGTTTGCATCGACCGCCGCATCGATTGCGTCAGGAGGTAGTCCGCAAGTCGCGTGCCAACCGGAAGCGCGGCTGTTGCGTGGCACAACAACCCGGTTCGATGAGGATGTTGCGTTGCCGGGAATATTTTTCAGCGCAACGATCGACGCGCCCAACGAGGTGATCACGCCCGTTTGACGCCGCGCTGCCTTAACGTCTGCGACGGTTATGCCCGGGCACACGCCCTCCCCTCACGAGCGAGAAAACCCCATGAAGAAGATGCTCTTCGTCGCAGCCACGCTGCTGGCACTCACGGCCTGCAACCGCGATCAGCAGGCCGACCAGTCGGCCACGACCGACACGACCGCCCCGGCCGCCGCGCCGGCGACGGACACGACCGGCACGATGCCGGCCACCGACACCACGGGTGCGGGCACGTCGGCCGACATGACCGGCACGCCGGCCACGGGCACCGACACCACCGGCACGACGGGCACCGACATGTCGGGCACGACGGGCACCACCGGTACGACGGGTACGGACACGGGTACCGGCACGACGCCGCCGACCAATACCGATACGAACCAGCAGAACAACGGCAGCACCACGCCGCCGACGCCGTAAGCGAGGCGCGTCGACACCACGTCGACACTGGAACGGCGGCCTCGCGGCCGCCGTTTTCTTGTGTCTGCTCCATCAAACCCGCGCACCGAGCCGCGCGAGCGCGCCTACATCGGCAGCGGTTTGGCCTTCGCGATCATGCGCGCCGCCTCGTCGGGCATTCCTCGCTTCGCCGCGTCGGCGAGCGTGTAGCGCGCGGGGCTGCGCACACGCGACAGCTCGGCCCACGTGACCGGCACCGCCACCGGCGCACCCTTGCGCGCGCGCAGCGACCAGCTCGCCACGCTGGTGGCGCCACGCCCGTTGCGCAGCCAGTCGATGAAGATGCGGCCGCGTCGCTTGGCCTTGCTCATGGTCGCGACGTAGCGATCGGGCGACTGCCGTTCCATCGCATCCGCGAAGGCTTCGCAGAAGCGGCGCACGGCGTCCCAGTCGGCCTCGGGCGCGAGCGGTGCCACCACGTGCACGCCCTTGCCACCCGAGAGCTTGGGAAACGAGTCGAGGCCCACGTCCAGCAGGCGGTCGCGCACGTCCCGGGCCGCCGCACGGATCTGCGGCCATTCGATCGAGGGGTCGGGATCGAGGTCGAACACGATGCGATCGGGCTGCTCGAGCGTCTCGATGCGCGAGCCCCAGGGATGGATCTCGAGCGCGTTCATCTGCACGAGCGACATCAGGCCGGCCACGCTGTCGACGTAGAAGTACGTCGCCTCGTCGCCGTCGTTCTCGACCACCCGATACCGCTTTACTGCGTCGGTGAAGCCATGCTTCACGTGCTTCTGGAAGAAGTGCTGGCCGTCGATGCCATCGGGACAGCGCACGATCGACAGCAGTCGCCCACCGATCTCCTCGAGCAGCATCGGCGCGACCGACAGGTAATAGTTCCAGACGTCCTGCTTGGTGTAGCCCTCGTCGGGATACACGACGCGATCGGGACTGCTGAGTTGCGGCAGCGAGGACGTGTCGAGGTCGAATGCGGTGTGCGCGCGGCGCCTCGACACCGTCTTGCGCGCAGTAGTCGATTTCGACGCGGCGGAAGGTGTGGCCGCCTTGCGCGTCGACGACTTGGCCGCCGGGCGGGCCGCCTTCGTTGGCGCTTTTGCGGACGCCTTGCGCGCCTTTACAGCGCCCGGCTCGGGTTGCTCGAGCGCCTCGGGCGTCGCCGGCTTGTCGTCGCGGAGTCGATGGAACGAGGCCTGTCGCACGAGTCCCTCCTTGCCCCAGCCACGAAAGAACACTTCCACCACGAGGTCCGGTCGTACCCACTGGATGCGACCCTTCGGCAGCGGCACGTGGCGCGGGATGTCCACCACCGGCTCGCCGACTTCCAGCGTTTTCAGCTGCTTCAGCAGGCCCAGCAGCATGTCGTTGTTCATGCCGGAGCCCACGCGGCCGGCATAGACGAGCGCGCCGTCCTTGTACTGGCCGAGCATCAGCGCGCCCAGGCCCTGCCGGCCGCCTTTGGGCGGCGTGTAACCGACCACCACGAAGTCGCGTGTCTCGGCCGTCTTGACCTTGAGCCACTGGTCCGACCGACCGTCGACATAACGGGACTCGGCGCGCTTGCTGATGATGCCTTCCATGCCGCGCCCGCTCGCCGCCGCGAAGATCTCGGGGCCGCGGCCGACGATGTGCGTGCTGTAGAAGAACCGCGGGTCGGCGCCGTCAAGCAGCTTCTCCAGCAATGCCTTGCGTTCGACCAGCGGCACGTCCCGCAGGTCGTGCCCGTCGAGCGCCAGCAGGTCGAAAACCACGTAGCGCAGGCATCGGGCGTCCTTCTCCGACAACGCCTTCTGCAGCGCATTGAAATCGCTGTAGCCGGTGCGGTCGACGGCGATGAGCTCGCCGTCGAGCACCGCCGCCGCGCCGAGGCTCGCCAGCATGCGGATCAGCTCCGGCGCACGCTCGTTCCACGGGATCCCGTTGCGCGACCACAGCATCGGCGCGCGTCCGCTCTGACCCAGCAGGCGGTAGCCGTCCCACTTCCACTCGTGGATCCAGTCCTCGCCCGGCGGGGCTTTCTCCGCCGCGACCGTCAGCATCGGCTGCACGAACTCGCCCATCGGGAACTTGGCACCACCGGCAAGCTTCGCCGCCTGGCGCTTGAGCGTCCGCAGGTCGCGGGCGCCGGATTTGCCTGCCTTCGTCGTGCGCACGGCGCTAGTGCGCTTCGTCGCGCCGCGCTTCGCCGCGCTGGCGGCCTTGCCCGTGGCCTGCTTGCGTGCTTTCGGCATGGTCTCGTTTCCCGTATCGAATCCCCGTCCCGCGCGGATCTCCAGTCCCTTCCTCGTCGACGCCCCGGGCGCGTCCGGCGGCGGCGCGGGAAGGTCGCCGATCAGGTCGTCGGCCTCCAGGTCGCCCGCGTATTCGTCGGTGCGCTTGAGCAGCATCCACTGCGCGCGACTGCCCTGCCGGTGCGTCCGGATCAGCGACCACCGGCCCTTGAGCCGCTGCCCCTCCAGCGTGAAGTCGATACGTCCCTTGCGGATCGACGCGTGCAGGTCGCCCTCGGGCGCCCAGGTGCCGTGGTCGAAGATCGCCATGTGTCCCGCGCCGTATTCGCCCTCCGGGATCAGGCCCTCGAAGTGCGAGTACGTGAGTGGATGGTCTTCCGTCTCGACCGCCAACCGTTTCTCGCCGGGGCGGAACGACGGGCCGCGTGGCACGGCCCAGCTGCGCAGCACGCCGTCGATCTCGAGCCTGAAGTCGTAGTGACGCGCACGCGCATGGTGCAGCTGCACGACGAACGACAACGGCCCGCTACGGCGACGCGCGACGTCGCCCTTGGGCTCGGGCGTCTGCGAGAACCGCCGCTTGCGGTTGTATTCCTGCAGGCCCATGCATCAGGCCCGCTTGGTGGCGCGCTTCTTCGCCTTTGCGCCCGTCGACTTGCGTGCGCGCGTGGCCTTTTTCGCGGGCTTCGGCGTGCCACCGCCCTTCTTGTCCAGGCTCTTCTTGAGCAGCGACATGAAGTCGACGACGTTGGTCGCCGTCTCGGCGTCCTCGTCCTCCTTCTCCTCCTCCACGTGCGCGGTGTGCTTCTGCTTGATGCGCTCCTTGATCACCTGCGACAGGCGCTCGCGGAATTCGTCCTTGTAGTCGGCCGGGCTGAATTCGTCGGTCATCGACTCCATCAGCATCTCCGCCATCTCCATCTCGCGGGGGGTCACATGCCACGCGCGGGCGCTGCCCGAAGGGAGCTCGTATTCGGACGCCTCGACGACCTCCTGCGGGAAGCGCATCAGGATGAGCATCAGCGCGTCGTCCTGCGGGGCCAGCATGCAGAGGTATTCGCGCGTGCGAATCACTACGCGGCCGATGCCGACGCGGCCGTTCTTCTTGAGCACCTCGCGCAGCAGCACGTAGCCCTTTTCGGCCTTCTTTCCCGGCACCAGGATGTAAGGGCGCTCCAGGTAGGACAGCGGAATCGACTCGGCGTCGACGAACGACTCGATCGCAATCGTCTCGTGGTTCTCGGTCGCCGCGCGCTCGATGTCCTCCGGCTGGAGGATCACGTAGTTGTCCTTCGAGAACTCGTACGCCTTCACGATCTCCTTCCACGGCACTTCCTCGCCGGTTTCGGCGTTGACGCGCTCGTAGCGGATCGGCGAGTTGTCGCGCGCGTCGAGCATCCGGAAGTGGATGTCGGTACGGCGTTCGCCGGACATGAGCTGGATGGGGATGTTGAGCAGGCCGAACGAGATCGAGCCGGTCCAGATGGGCCTCGCCATGCGGGCGTCTCCAACGGGTTTGCCGCACCGTCGCGCAGGCGGCGTACTCGCCGGGTGAAGCGGGCGCGCGATAATGCGCTCGCCGCCCATCCCAGGAAAACGCATGTCGTCCGAGCGCCCGGTGCTGTTCCACAACAAGGCCAGTTGCTCCAAGTGCAGCGGGGCGCTCGCCCTGCTGCGCGAGCGCGGCATCGAGCCGGAGCTCGTCGACATCACGTTGACGCCCCTGTCGGCGTCGCGGCTTCGGGAGATCGCCGCCATGACCGGCGGCCCGGTGCGGAGCCTGCTACGTACCGGCGAGGCCGCCTACGAACGCCTCGGTCTCGCCGATCCCTCTCTCGACGACGACGCGCTCGTCGAGGCGATGGCAGCCCATCCCGAACTGGTGGAGCGGCCGCTGCTGGTGCACGGCGGACGGGCGGTGGTGGGCCGTCCGCCGGAACGCGTGCTTACGCTCTTCGACGCGTGCTGAGCGTCAGATGAGCTTGCTCGCACGGCGCGCCGCGACGCGCGGCGGCGGCGCGAACGAATCGCTGCGCGCATCCGCCCAGTACGCCTGGAACACGGCGTGGTCCGGCACGCCGCGGAGCAGCGCACCCGGCGCGAGGGAGTTGTAGATCGCCGCGAGCGAGCGCACCTCGACGGGCGATACGCGCCGCAGGATGTGCTCGGGTCCCAGCTCGCCGGGGTGCCGCAAGCCCGCGGCGCAGATCAGGTCGCGTAGCGCCTTCAACGTGTTCTCGTGGAAGTTGTGCACCCGCACCGCCTTGTCGGGCACGTCGAGCCCCCTCCAGCGCTTGGGATCCTGCGTCGCCACGCCGGTCGGGCAGCGGTCGGTGTGGCAGCTCTGCGCCTGGATACACCCGAGCGCGAACATGTAGCCGCGACCGGCGTTGCACCAGTCCGCGCCCATCGCCATGGTGCGCGCGATGTCGAAGCCGCTGATGATCTTGCCCGCCGCAGCGATGCGGATCCGGTCGCGCAGGCCGAGCCCGACCAGCGTGTTGTGCACCAGCATCAGCGCCTCGTGCATCGGTACGCCGACGTGGTCGATGAACTCGGCGGGCGCGGCACCCGTACCGCCTTCCGCACCGTCGACCACGATGAAGTCGGGCAAGAGGCCGGTTTCGTGCATCGCCTTGGCGATGCCGAACCATTCCCACGGATGCCCGATCGCGAGCTTGAAGCCCGTGGGCTTGCCACCCGACAGCGTGCGCAGCCGGTCGACGAACGCCAGCAGGCCCTTCGGCGTGTCGAACGTGGAGTGCCGCGCCGGCGACACACAGTCGACGCCGACCGGAACGCCGCGCGTGGCGGCGATCTCCGGCGTCACCTTCGCACCCGGCAGCATGCCGCCGTGCCCCGGCTTCGCGCCCTGGGAGAGCTTGACCTCGACCATCTTCACCTGCGGATCGGCGGCCGCGGCGGCGAACTTCTCCTCGCTGAAACTCCCATCCTCGTTGCGGCAGCCGAAGTAGCCTGAAGCCACCTCCCACACCAGATCGCCGCCGAACTCGCGATGGTAGGGCGAGATCGAACCTTCGCCCGTATCGTGCGAAAAGCCGCCCATCTTCGCGCCGCAGTTGAGCGCGCGGATGGCGTTCGCCGACAGCGAGCCGAAGCTCATCGCCGAGATGTTGAACACGCTGGCGGAGTACGGCTGCGCGCGGCCCTCGCCGACGACGACGCGGAAGTCGTGCGGCATGTATTCCGACGGCTGCAGCGAATGGTTGATCCATTCGTAGTCCGGGCCGTAGACGTCCTGCAGCGAACCGAAGGGCCGGGTGTCGAGCACCGACTTGGCGCGCTGGTAGGCCAGTGCGCGCTGCTGCCGGGAGAACGGCGTCTCCGCGGTATCGGCCTCGATGAAGTACTGCCGCATTTCGGGACCGATGGACTCGAGCCCGTAGCGGAAGTGCGCGAGCAGCGGATAGTTGCGACGCAGCGTGCTGCGCGTCTGCAAGAGGTCCCAGGTGCCGAGCGCGGCGAACGGAAGCAGCACGGCCAGCACGATGCCGCCCTGCCCGAACGCGAGCACCGCGACCAGCGCGGCGAGGGTTGCCACCACCACGGCGATGTACAGCGCGTATCTCATGCGGCCTCCTCCGATTGCCCGAGCATACGCGGGCGGCTGGAGGGCGCCGTCGACGTTCAGGGGTCGCCGAGCGTCGCGTGCCAGTCCGCATACGGGGAGTCGCGCGCCAGCCGGCGCGTGAGGTCCGGCGAGCCGTCGCCCCACCAGACGGGCCCGCGTTCGCCCAGCGCCACCTTGGCCGCCTGCACGCGGCGACGCGCGCGCCGTTGCGCCGCGGCGTCGTTCTCCGCCAGTGCGCGACCGACGTCGCGTCGTGCCTGCATCAACTCGTGGGTGAGACGCTCGCGAGTCGCATCGTCGAGCCTCGGATCGGCACGCCGCCACAACCGGCCGCGCACCACGATGTAACGGCCGTCGGGCGTGACCGGAGGCGTTCCGCCGCCCGACCGAACCGCCGCGCCCGATTCAGGCGGCGCTTTCCGGGGCATACAGCAGGACCGATACGCCGTCGCGCTTGGCCTCCTCGAATGCCTGCCGCATCGCATCGCTGTAGCGCGACACATCGGGCGAAGCCGGCAGCTTCACCGCATCGAGGAACGTGCAGGACTGGAAGCCGAGCCGGTCGAGCGCGAGCAGCGCGCCGTCGCGTGCGAGCGGGAGCTCGTCGTTGTCGATCAGGCACGCGCCGTTGAGCGTCGCGCCCTCGGGCGCGGCGTTGCAGGTCGGGCCCGCCGCCATGGAAAGCTTGAATACGTGCATCGGCTGATTCCGGTCGCGCAAGTCGGGCGCCGATTGTCGTGCAGCGCACGCGCCGTCGCCACCCGAAGGCCGCGATCGGCTGGTGCCCGGAGCGGGACTCGAACCCGCACGACATGGTCGGGGGATTTTAAGTCCCCTGCGTCTACCGGTTTCGCCATCCGGGCAGGTGCGTAGCTTACGTCGCCGCCCGACCGCGCAAAAAGAAAACCCCGCATCGCTGCGGGGTCTTCGATTTGGAGGCCGAGGTCGGAATTGAACCGGCGTACGCGGATTTGCAGTCCGCTGCATAACCACTCTGCCACCCGGCCGGGAGGCGTCAAAGGCACTATCGAAGCGTGCCCCTGAAAAGACAAGACCCCGCGAGCGGGGTCTGGTCAAACGGTTCCGATGCGCTGGCCCCGATGAATCTGGAGCGGGAAAAGGGACTCGAACCCTCGACCCCGACCTTGGCAAGGTCGTGCTCTACCAACTGAGCTATTCCCGCGGAACAGGCTGCGCATTCTACGGGTGCAGCCGCCGGTGTCAACACCCGGATCGCGATCCGACTGCGTTCAGCCGATGCCCGTTCGCGCATCGCGCGCCAGCACCGGCCATGCCGCGCGCAGGTACGCCCAGCCGGACCACAGGGTCAGCAGCGCGGCCACGGCCAGCATCCATTCACCGATCGAAAACACCGGCAGGCCGAGCCACGGATCCTGGTACAGCAGGCAGGTCAGCGCGACCATCTGGACGATCGTCTTGAACTTGCCGATCGACGCGACCTTCACCCGCGCGCGTTCACCGAGCTCGGCCATCCATTCACGCAGGGCCGAGACCGCGATCTCGCGTCCGATGATCACCGCCGCCCAGAGCGCCATCCAGCGCGTCGGATGGACCTGCACGATGAGCAGGAGCGCGACGGCCACCATGAGCTTGTCGGCGACGGGGTCGAGGAACGCGCCGAATGCGGAGTACTGGTCGTAGCGACGCGCGATCCAGCCGTCGAGCCAGTCGGTGATCGACGCGAAGGCGAAGACCGCGGCTGACGCGAAGGCCGTCCACTTGTACGGAAGATAGAAGACCACCACCAGCACCGGGATCAGCACGATCCTGAGCAGCGTGAGGACGGTCGGAACGGTGATGCGCATGCGTTACTCCGCGCCGTCGGACGGCGCCAGCCCGTGCAGGGTGTCATAGATCCGTTGCGCGAGGGCCGCATTGACGCCCTCCACGCGCGCGATTTCCTCGACGCCCGCGGCCTTCAGGCCGCCGAGCCCGCCGAAATGCTTGAGCAGGGCGGCGCGGCGACGCGGGCCGATCCCCGCAATATCCTCCAGCCGGCTCGTCGTGCGGGCCTTCTGGCGCTTGCCACGATGCCCCGTGATCGCGAAACGGTGCGCCTCGTCACGTACCTGCTGGATGAGCTGCAGCGCCGGCGACTGCGCGCCCGGATGCAAGCAGCGGCCGTCGGGCAGCAGCAGGTCCTCGTCGCCGGGGCGGCGCTCGGGGCCCTTCGCCACGCCGACGATGCGCACGCCCTCCACGCCGAGCGCATCCAGCACCGCCCTCGCCTGCGCTACCTGCCCCGCGCCGCCGTCGATCAGCAGCACGTCGGGCAGGATCGCCGCGGCCGCCTGTTTTGCCCGCGCGGAGGGCGACGCGGGTTCCTCACTCGGCGCTGCCTCACGCGCTTCCATCGACCGCCGGAAGCGGCGGTGGATCGCCTGGTGCATCGCCGCGTAGTCGTCGCCCGGCGTGATGCCGGTGATGTTGTAGCGACGGTACTGCGCGCGCACAGGGCCTTCGGCGTCGAACACGACGCAGGAGGCGACGGTCGCCTCGCCCATCGTGTGGGAGATGTCGAAACATTCGATGCGGCCCGGCATGTCGTCCATCGACAGCAGGTCGCGCAGGGATTCGACGCGTGCACGCTGCGCGGCCGCGCTCGTCATCTCGGACGCGAGCGCCATCTGCGCATTGCGACGCGCGATGTCCAGGTAGCCCGCCCGCTCGCCGCGCACGCTGCAGCGGATCTGCACCTTGCGCTCGCCGGACAGCGAAAACGCCTGCTCGAGAAGCTCGCGATCCGGGATGTCGCGGTCGATCACGATCTCGCGCGGCGGCGTCTTGTCGATGTAGTGCTGCGAGACGAATGCACCGAGCACCTCGTCGGGCTGGTCGCTGCCGTTGGTCTTCGGGAAGAACGCGCGCGTGCCGAGGTTGCGGCCGTCGCGGAAGGCCATCAGCACGACGCAGGCGTTCGCGCCCTGCATGGCGATCGCGAGCACGTCGAGATCCGCCGCGCGGCCATCGACGTACTGGCGCGCCTGCAGCGTGCGGATCGACGCGACCAGGTCGCGCAGGCGCGCAGCCTCCTCGAAGTCGAGGTTCGCGCTCGCCTCCTCCATGCCGCTCGCGAGTTCGTTGGTGAGCTCGTCGCTGCGGCCCTCCAGCATCATCGAGGCGCGCCGCACGCTGCGCGTGTACTCCTCGCGCGAGATCAGGTCGACGCAGGGTGCGCTGCATCGTCCGATCTGGAACTGCAGGCAGGGCCGCGAGCGGTTGCGGAACACCGTGTCCTCGCAACTGCGCAGCTTGAACAGCTTGTGGATGAGGTTGAGCGTCTCGCGCACCGCGCCGACGCTCGCATACGGCCCGAAATACTTGCCCTGCACCGCGCGCGGGCCGCGGTGCACGGCGATGCGCGGGTAGTCGTCGCCGGTGAGCAGGACGTACGGGTAGCTCTTGTCGTCGCGCAGCAGCACGTTGTAGCGCGGCTTGAGCGACTTGATCAGCTCGTTCTCGAGGATCAGCGCCTCGGCCTCGGTACGCGTGACCGTCACCTCGATGCGCGCGATCTGCGACACCATCGACGCGATGCGCGCCGACTTGGGCGTGTTGTTGAAATAGCTTGAGACGCGGTTCTTCAGCGCGCTCGCCTTGCCGACGTAGAGCACAGCGTCGTCCGCCGCGATCATCCGGTAGACGCCGGGCGCGGTGCTCAGGTTGCGGACGAAGTCCTTCGCGTCGAAGGCGGTCGGCTTCATCGGCCGACCGGCCTCGCGGCGGGGCGGGCACGGCATGCGGTCATGCGGAACGGGTCGGCGCGGGGGATGCGGCGATTATCCGGCAGCCGGGCGCAGGCGGTGAGAAGTCGCCGCCGGCGCCACCGCCGCGTTCAGCCGCGGATGCTGGCCAGGTGGCGCTCGGCACGCGCGAGGTCCTCGGGCGTGTCCACGCCCGGCGGAAACGGCGCGGGCGTCACCGCGACCGCGATCCGATGGCCCGCCTCCAGCACACGCAACTGCTCCAGCGACTCGATCGATTCCAGCCGCCCGGGCGGCATCGACGCGAACGCCTGCAGGAAGCCTGCCCGGTAGGCGTAGATGCCGATGTGGCGCAGCCAGGGGCCGTCCGGCGGCAGGACGTCGCGCGAGCGCGCGAACGCATCGCGCGGCCACGGGATCGGTGCGCGGCTGAAATACAGGGCGTGGCCGGTGGCATCGGCCACGACTTTCACCGCGTTCGGGTCGAGCAGCTGCTCGACGTCGTCGATGACCGCCGCGAGCGTGGCCATCGGTGCGCTCGACGCGTCGAGGAGTTCCGCCACCGCGCGGATCCCGGCGACCGGCGCGAACGGCTCGTCGCCCTGCAGGTTCACCACGATCGTATCGTCGCCCCAGCCCGCCAGGCGCGCGCATTCCGCGAGGCGGTCGGTGCCCGAGGCGTGGTCGGCGGCCGTCATGGCGATGCGCACCGGGGTTCCGGACAGCGCGTCGGCGATGCGCGCATCGTCCGTCGCCACCCACACCTCGCGGGCGCCGGCCTCGAGCGCGCGGCGGGCGACGTGCAGCACCAGCGGCTCGCCGGCCAGCGGCCGCAACGGCTTGCCCGGCAGGCGCGTGGCCGCGTGGCGGGCCGGGATGGCGACGACGAAACCCGTCATTCGGGGCGTCTCCGGAAGCGTTCGATGCGGTCGAGCAGCGCCGCCCAGAACGCCTCGGGCAGTTCGGCGTCGACGGGCACCGCGTAACTGTTGTCGGGTGCGAAGGCCGCGCATTTCACCGCGTCCTTTTCGGTCATCAGCACCGGCAGCGGGCTGGTGAACGCGAGGTCCTCCGCCCGAAACACGTGGTGGTCGGGAAACGCATGCGGCACCACGGCGATGCCCCGGGCCCGGAGCGTCCGGAAAAACCGCTCGGGGTCGCCGATGCCGGCCACCGCATGCACGCGTTGCCCCGCGAATGCAGCCAGCGGACGCGGGCGTCGCCCTTGCAGCGGCATCGCGTCGCCCGCGGTCACGCGCATCGGCCACTCACCGAAACCGGCTTCGCCCTGCGTGCCGTCGCCGACGTTCAGGACGTGGAAATCGCAGCGCGCGGCGCGTTCGACATCCTCGCGCAGGGGGCCGGCGGGCAGGAGCCGCCCGTTCCCGTAGCGGCGGTGCCCGTCGATGATCTCGATCTCGAGGTCGCGGGCGAGCCGGTAGTGCTGCAGGCCGTCGTCGCAGACCACGATGTCGCAGCCGGCCGCGGCCAGTGCCTTCGCGGCCGCCGCGCGGTCGGCATCGACCCGCACGCGCGCGCCGGTGCGCCGTGCGATCAGCACCGGCTCGTCTCCCGCAATCGCCGCGGACGACTCGCCGTCGACCCAGAGCGCTTCGCGCCCTTCGCGGCCGTACCCGCGGGTCGCCACACCCGGCGTCCAGCCGGCCTCGCCCAGGCGGCGCACGAGCGCGACGGTGAACGGCGTCTTGCCCGTCCCGCCCGCCGTGATGTTCCCGACCACGACGACCGGCACGCCGGGGTGGCGCGCGCGCAGGAGCTTGCGCGAGTACATCGCTCGACGCAGCGCAGTCACGGCCCCGTACACCGGCTCCAGCGCGCGCGCGACGAGCGGCACGGGCGCATCGCCGTACCAGTGGCGCGGCGTGCGCGGCATCAGCCCGCCTCGCGGAACTGCATGCGGTGCAGGTGGGCGTAGAGGCCGCCGTGCGCGAGCAGTTCGGCGTGCGTGCCGCGCTCGACGATGCGGCCCTGGTCGAGCACAAGCACATGGTCGGCGTGTTCGATGGTCGACAGGCGGTGCGCGATCACCAGCGTGGTGCGGTCGGGCATCAGGCGCTCGAGCGCGTCCTGCACCAGCCGCTCGGACTCGGTGTCGAGCGCGGCCGTGGCCTCGTCGAGAATCAGGATCGGCGCGTCCTTCAGCATCGCGCGAGCGATCGCGAGCCGCTGCCGTTGCCCACCGGAGAGCCGCCCACCGCGCACGCCGATCGGCGTATGCGCACGCTCGGCCATGCGATCGACGAACTCGGCCGCGTTCGCGCCGGCGATCGCGGCATCGAGGCGATCGTCCGTGGCGTCGGCGAGCTCGCCGTACGCGACATTGGCGGCGATCGACCCGTCGAACAGCATGACCTGCTGCCCGACGAGTGCGATCTGGCGGCGCAGGTCGGCGAGCCGGTATTCGTCAATGGGATGCCCGTCGAGCAGGATCTCGCCGGATTCGATGTCGTAGAAGCGCGGGATGAGCTTGATCAGCGTCGACTTGCCGCTGCCCGAGCGGCCGACGATCGCGGTGACCGTCCCCGGCCGCGCGACGAAGCTGATGTCCGAGAGTGCCGGCTGGGACTGGCCGGGATAGCGCGCGCCGACCCCGCGGAACTCGATCTCGCCCCGCGCGCGCTCGAGCGGGCGGGTGCCGCTGTCGACCTCGTCGGGCAGGTCCAGCACCTCGAACAGGCGATCGGCGGAGGCGACGCCACGCTGGAGCATGCCCTGCACGTTGGTGAGCTGCTTGATCGCCGGGATGATGGCCATCATCGACATCATCAGCGCGACGAAGCCGCCGGCGGTGAGTCGCCCTTCCGCGGCTTCATGGCCCGCGAGCACGAGCAGCGCAGCGAGCCCGATGGCGCCCATCAGCTGCACCATCGCCGACGAGATACTGCGGGTGGACTCGACCTTCAGCGCGAGCTTGAGGTAGCTGTCGGCCTGCGCGGAATAACGCGCGGTTTCCACGCCCTGCGCGCCGTAGACCTTCACTTCCTGGTGGTTGCCCAGCGACTGGTCGGCGAGCTGCAGCAGCAGCGCCCCGCTCTCCTGGATGCGGTGGCCGATGCGCCGGTAGCGCCGACCGACCTTGTCCATGATCCAGCCCAGCGGCGGCGCGAGCACGAGGATCGCGAGCGTCACCTTCCAGCTCTGCAGCAACATGACGCCCAGCATCACGATGACCTGGAACGACTGCTGCAGCATCACCTTCAGCGCGTCGACCGCCGCGAGCGCGACCTGGTCGCTGTCCGAGCCCAGCCGCGTGAGCATCGACGGCACGGGCTCCGTGTCGAAGCGCAGGCCCGGCAGGCGCAGGTATTTGGACAGCACGTGCACGCGCAGGTCGCGCGCGATGCTCCGGCCGGCACGCGCCATCGCCATGTCGGTGATGTAGCCGGCGATGCCGCGGGCCACGAACAGACCGACGATCGCCAGCGGCAGCGTCCAGTCGAAGCGTGCCGACGGCGCCACGAAATTGCGGTCGATGATCGGCTGCATGAGGCGGGTGAACTGGCCGCCGGCCGCGGCCTCGAGCGCCATGGCGACGAAGCCCACGCCCATCATCGTGCGATAGGGCCGTGCGAACTGCTGCAGGCGCCGGTACGTCGGCCAGGCCGAACGGTGCTCGGTCACTTCGCGGCCGCCTTCTTCTCGGTCGGCGTGGCGACCGCCAGCAGGATGTGCCGGTAGCCGAGCTGGCCCAGCGCCTCCTGCGCGGTGATCACCGCCTGGTAGGGCGTGCGCGCATCGGCGCGCAGCATCACCGGGCGTTCGCGATCGCTGCCGCCGAGCTCGCCGATGGTCGACTTGAGCGATGCCAGATCGTCGCGGATGACCTCGCGGTCCTGGACGAAGTAACGGCCCTGCGCGTTCACCAGCACCACCAGCGGATCGCGTGCCTGCGCCGCCTCGCCGCCCGCCTTCGGCAGCTCGAGCTTCAATGCCGAGCGGCCCTCGAAGGTCGCCGTGACGACGAAGAAGATGACCAGCGTCAGGATGACGTCGATCAGGGGCACCAGGTTGATCTCCGGCTCGTCGACCGGTCGGTGCGCACCGATGCGCATCAGGCGGCCTGCGGCACCGGCCGCGCGCTGCGGGACTCGACCACGTCCATCAGCGCGATCGCCTCGTGCTCCATCTCGACGATGTACTCGGCGATGCGGCCACGGAACCAGCGATGCGCTACCAGCGCGGGAATCGCCACGATCATGCCGGTGGCGGTGCAGACCAGCGCCTTGCCGATGCCGCCGGCGAGCTGGTTCACGTCACCGATGCCGTAGTCGAGGATGCCGAGGAACATCTGGATCATGCCGACGACGGTGCCGAACAGCCCCAGCAGCGGCCCTGCGGCGGCGATCGTGCCGAGCGAGTTGAGGTAGCGCTCCATCCGGTGCACGAGGTGGCGACCGACGTCCTCGACACGCTCACGCATCACCTCGCGCGAGCGGGTGCGCATGTCGAGCACCGCGGCCAGCAGCGTGCCGAGCGGCGAGGTCTGTCGAAGCGATTCGATGTGCGCGGGATCCAGGCTGCCGCGCGCGGCCCAGACGCGGACTTCGTCGCCCAGACGCGGCGGCATCACGCGGCTGCGGCGCAGCGCCCAGCTGCGCTCGACGATCAGCGCGAGCGCGAGGGCCGACAACATCAGCAGCGGGATCATCGGCCAGCCGCCGGCTTTCACGAGTTCGAGCACGTCCCCTCCGGAGGCGGTCAGTTGCGGCCGTAGGATAGCCCAGCGTCCGCACCGCTCCGCCGCGTCGCGTCCCACAACCGCGAAGCCGAGCCCCGTTGCGTCGAAACGTGCGGTCCGCCGGCGTCGAGCCGGAGGGTGACCGCGCCCGCGTCCGCGGTGTTCCAGAGCCGTGCGCCGGCGCCTGCCCAGCGTTGCGCCACGCCGCTGTCGGGGTGATGGAACCGGTTCGCGTGGCCTGTCGAGAACACCGCGTGGCGGGCGCCCGTCGCCCGGATGAACGCGCCGTCGGACGAATGCCGGCTGCCGTGGTGGGCCACGAAAACGACATCCGCGCGGATCGCCGCCGGGTCCTCCGCGAGCAGGCGCTCCTCGACGCGACCGCTGATGTCGCCGGTGAGCAACACGCTGCCGTGGCGCGCCTCGATGCGCAGCACGCAGCTGGAATCGTTGGCGAGGTACGGAAACTCGGGCGGTGGGTGGAGGAACACGAAGCGCACCCCGTCCCACCGCCACGTCTGCCCGGCGAGGCAGGGGCGTGCCCCGTCGACGCCGGCGCCGTCCGGCGCGAGCAGGTCGCCTCCGGGTGCTTCGCGGCGCACGCTCGGCAGCCCGCCTACGTGGTCGAGGTCGGCGTGGCTGACCACCAGCCGGTCGAGGCGCGCCAGCCCGCGTGCGTGCAGGACCGGCACCACGGAGCGCTCGCCGGCGTCAGAACCGTCCGGGACGGCGGGCCCCATGTCGTACAGCAGCGCGTGGCCATGGGTGCGGACGAGCACGGACAGACCCTGCCCCACGTCGATCGCCATCACCTCGACGTCGCCGGAAGCCGGCGCATGCCGGTCGGGCCAGAGCAGCGGCAGCCACAGGACCATCGCAAGCGCCCGCCCCGGCGTGCCGCGGGGCATCAGGCCCCAGCCGGCGCCGACCAGCGCCAGGGCCACCGCCACGGGCGCCGCTTCGGGCAGGTACCACAGCGACAGGGGCGTGGCGGCGAGGCGCTCGAACAGCGGCCATGCAACGTCGAAACACCAGGAGGCCGCGCGCCATGCCGCCGCGCTCGCGGCCGGGTGAAGCGCGTCGAGCGCCACGCCCGCCACCGACAGCGGCGCGACCACGAGGCTCCACCACGGCACCGCCACCAGGTTGGCGACCGGCCCGGCCAGCGAGGCCTGCCCGAAGAGGACGACGGTCAGCGGCAGGAGGCCGATCGTCGCCACGCCCTGTGCCCGCAGCAGATCCCGCACCGGCGACCCGCCCGCGCGCGGCATGCACCACAACAGCCACGCAACACCGGCGAAGCTCAGCCAGAAACCCGCCGACAGCACCGAGAGCGGGTCGACGAGCAGCATCGCGATCGCCGCCATCGCGAGCACCTGCGGCATCGCGATCGCGCGACGGGCGAGCTGCGCCATCGCGACGACCGCGATCATCAGCAGCGTCCGTACCGTCGGCAGCGAAAAGCCCGACGCAGCCGCATATGCGATTGCCGCGACGGTGCCGATGACGGCAGCCGCCAGCCGCGCGGGTATCCGCCGACCGAGCGCGGGCACCAGCCACCACACGAGCCGCACCAGCAACGCGAAAGCACCCGCCACCATGCCGACGTGGAAGCCGCTGATCGCGATCAGGTGCGTGAGGCCGTCCGCCCGCAGGCGCGTCCAGTCGTCATCGGTCAGCCCGCGCGTGTCGCCGAGGGCGAGCGCTCGGATGAAGCGCTCTCCGGGCGCGCCGATGGCCCGTTCGATCCGCGCGGCTTCGCGGTCGCGCCAGCCCTGCAGGCCCGCGGCGGGCGCAAGCCGTTCGCCGTCGAGCACGTAGCCGGTCGCGGCGATGCGGTCGGCGAACGCATGCATTTCCCCGTCCGATCCACCCGGGTTGCGCAGGCCGCGCGGCGCCCGCAGCCGCACCGCGAGTCGCCAGCGCTCGCCCGCATGCAGCACCGGCGCCTGTCGGCCCCGATCGGCGTACCAGGCGATGCGCACGGTGTGGCCGGCAATGGGCGGGCCGTCGTCCACGTCGAACAGGAACGCGGTCCGTCGCGCCTCCACGCGCGGCAGGCCGCTGATCGTCCCGGTGACGACGAGCTCGTGCCGAGGCGGCGACGCGGGCAGCTGCACCGACAGTGCGTACGCGGCGTGCAGGCCGGCGAGTCCGGCGCCGAGCAGCGCCGCGCCGGCCCAGCCTGCCTGCCGACGCCGGATAGCGATCGCGAAACCGGCCACGGCCAGCGCGACGGACACGGCGGCCGGCGCGACCCGCGGCGCGGCCAGTGTGGCGCACACGCCCGCCAGCAGCGCGAGCGCGGCGACCGGTGTGATGAGCGGCGTCCCTGCCGCGCGCATGCCGGACTAGACCTCGTCCGGCGCGAGCTCGCGCAATCGCCCCTCGTGCAGTTCCAGCACGCGGTCGAGCTTGCGGGCGAGGCGGCGGTCGTGCGTCACCAGCACCAGGCTGGTCCGCTGGTCGCGATTGAGCGCCAGCATCAGGTCGAACACGGTGGCGGCCGTCTTCTCGTCGAGGTTGCCGGTGGGCTCGTCGCCCAGCACGCACCCGGGCCGATTCACCAGTGCGCGCGCGACGGCGGCGCGCTGGCGCTCGCCGCCCGACAGCTCACCGGGCTTGTGGTCGAGGCGATGCCCGAGGCCGACGGATTCGAGCAGCGCGGTAGCGCGCTTCTCCGCTTCCGCCACCGACACACCGCCCAGCACGACCGGCAGCACCACGTTCTCGAGCGCGGTGAACTCGGGCAGCAGATGGTGGAACTGGTAGATGAAGCCCAGCGCGCGATTGCGCAGTCGGCCGCGCTCCGCGTCCGACAGCGCGCTCATGCGATGGCCGTCGACGTAGACCTCGCCCGACGTCGGGGTGTCCAGTCCGCCGAGCAGGTGCAGCAGCGTGCTCTTGCCGGCGCCGGATGCCCCGAGGATCGCGACCGTCTCGCCCTTGCGCACGCTCAGCTCGAGCCCGTCGAACACCGGCGTGCGCAACTTGCCTTCGGCGTATGTCTTGCCGAGCGCACTCGCCCGGATGACAGCGTCGTCGGTGGGTTCATTCATAGCGGAGCGCCTCCGCCGGCGGCGTACGCGAGGCGCGCCAGGCCGGGTAAATCGTGGCGAGGAAGGCCATCACCAGCGCGATGCTCGCGATGATCGCGATGTCGCTCGGCTGCATGTCGGTCGGCAGGCCGGTGATGTAGTAGACGTCCTCCGGCAGAAGCTGCACGCCGAGCACGGACTCGATCGCATGCAGGATGTGTTCGAGATTGAGCGTCAGCACGATGCCGGTGATCACGCCCAGCACCGTGCCGATGACGCCGATGAGAGTGCCCTGCACCATGAAGACCTGCATCACGCCGCGCGGCGTCAGCCCGAGCGTGCGCATGATGGCGATGTCCGCCTGCTTGTCGGTGACGAGCATCACCTGCGACGACACCAGGTTGAACGCGCCCATCGCGATGATCAGCGACAGCAGGATCGCCATGATGGTCTTTTCCATCTTGAGCGCGCGGAACATGTTGGCGTTCTCGTCGGCCCACGAGCTCACGCGGTACGGGCCGCCGAGCGACAGCGCGAGGTCGCGCGCGACTTCCCAGGCCTGGTCCATGTCGTACAGGCGCAGCCGCACGCCGGTCACGCCCTCGCCCATGCGCTGCACGCGCTGCAGGTCCTGCATGTGCACGAAGGCCATGCCGCGGTCGTATTCGTTGTAGCCGGCCTCGAAGATGCCGCTGACGTGGAAGCGCTTCATCTGCGGCACCGCGCCCATCGGCGTGCTCAGCGCTTCGGACGTGATCATCACCACGTCGTCGCCCTGGCTCACTCCCATCCAAACGGCGAGCTCGCGCCCGAGCACGATGTTGAACGAGCCGGGCTTCAGGTCGTCCAGGCGACCCTGCACCATCTTGGACGCGATCACGGAAACCTTCCGCTCTTCCGCCGGCAGGATGCCTCGCACGATCGCCGGCTGCTTGCGGGGCCCCGACAGCAGCGTCTGCGCCTCCACGTAGGGCGCCGCGCCGGCGACGCGCTTGTCGGCGGTCGCCTTCCGGATGGCGCCGTGCCAGTCGACGATCGGCTCGCCGTAACCGCTGACGGTGGCGTGCGCGACCATCTGCAGCATTCGATCGCGGATCTCGCGCTGGAAGCCGCTCATCACCGCGAGCGTGGTGATCAGCGCGGCCACCCCAAGCGCGATCCCGAGGATCGACGCCAGCGAGATGAAGGAGATGAAGCCGTTGCGGCGCTTGGCCCGCAGGTAGCGCAGGCCGATGGCGACGGGAATGGGTGTGAACATGCGATGCCTGCCCGGTGGACCGGCTATGGTGCCACCGGCCGTGTGGACGCGTCCGCACGGTGCGCGAGTCGCCACAGGCGCAGTTCACGGCGCAGCGGGGCGGCTACCGCGTCGGGCCACGCGACTAGCCGACGGCGCCGGCCGTCCGATCGCCAGGCCATGCACGTCAACGGCCCCCTTGCGTCGAGGATGAACTCGTCGACCTTGGCGCCGTCCACGTGCACGCGGCCGTCGGCGCCGAACACCATGCCGACCGCCGGCGCTCGCAGGACCCGCCGGGCCAGGAGGCCGCCCCAGACGACGACGAGCGGCGCCAGCGACCACGCGGCCGCGGCCGGAAGGTTCGTCAGGAACAGCCCTGCCCCGCCGAGGAGCCCGATCAGTTGCAGTGCGGCGGCAAGTCTGCGCGAGGGCCGAAGCTCAAGGCGCAAGGTCGGCGATGCGATGGACCAGTTGCTGCGCGTCGTCATCGTCGAGGCGGTCATGTCCGAGGAAGGCGCGCCAGAGCTTATCGTCCTCGGTCGCGAGCAACCGTCGGAAAACTTCCTTCTCCGTGTCGGACGACGACGCCCAGCACCGGTCGAGCCAGCGCTCGAGCAACTGGTCGAGCTCGCGCATGCCCCGGCGGCATCGCCAGCGCAGCGCCTTCAGTTCGACGTCCTGCGTCATCGCGAGGCCTGCCAGCGCAAGTCCCAGTGCCAGCGCATGGCGAAGGCCGCGGCATTGCGGGTCGAGCACGGCTGTGCGAAACGCGAGACGCTGCGATCTCTCGGCAAGCGCCACGGTCCCACGGGCACGGGGCCGCGGACGCAGTCCCTCACGACCGCGATCGGAACGGTCGCGCAGCCGAACGCGCTCGCGTCCATGCCGGCGTCAGACGCGGCGCGCGAGCATCAGCTTCTTGATCTCGCCGATCGCGCGTGCCGGGTTCAGCCCCTTCGGGCAGGTGCGCGCGCAATTCATGATCGTGTGGCAACGGTAGAGCTTGAACGGATCCTCGAGGTCGTCCAGGCGCGCGCCGGTGTCCTCGTCGCGCGAGTCGACGATCCAGCGGTAGGCCTGCAACAGGATCGCCGGACCGAGGTACCGATCGCCGTTCCACCAGTAGCTCGGGCAGCTGGTCGAGCAGCAGGCGCACAGGATGCACTCGTAGAGGCCGTCGAGCTTCTTGCGGTCGTCCGGCGACTGCAGGCGCTCGCGATCGCTCGGCGTCGGGCTCTGTGTGCGCAGCCACGGCTTGATCGACGCGTACTGCGCGTAGAAATGCGTAAGGTCCGGAACCAGGTCCTTGACCACCGGCATGTGCGGCAGCGGATAGATCGCTACCTCGCCGGTGCGGCAGTCGTCGATCGCCTTCGTGCAGGCGAGCGTGTTCGTACCGTCGATGTTCATCGCGCACGAGCCGCAGATGCCTTCGCGACAGGAGCGACGGAACGTCAGCGTCGGGTCGATCTCGTTCTTGATCTTGATCAGCGCGTCCAGAACCATCGGACCGCACGTCGCGAGGTCGACCTCGTACGTATCGACGCGCGGATTTGCGTCGTCGTCCGGGTTCCAGCGGTAGACCTTGAAGACGCGCGGCTGCTTCGCGCCGCTGGCGGCGAAGTGACGGCCCTTCTGGATCTTCGAGTTCTTCGGGAGGCTGAATTCGGCCATGGCGGCTTCCGTGATTCGTGAACGTGATTCGGACCTGCCGACGGGCGAGCGCCCATCACGCAACCCGCGTCACGGCATCAATAGACGCGCTTCTTCGGCGGCACCGGGGCGACGTCGTTGGTCAGCGTGTAGGCGTGGACGGGCCGGTAATCGATCCGCGTATTGCCCGCGTCGTCGATCCAGCACAGCGTGTGCTTCATCCAGTTGGCGTCGTCGCGTTCCGGGAAGTCCTCGCGCGCATGGGCGCCGCGCGACTCCGTGCGGTTCTCCGCCGACACGATCGTGACCAGCGCCTGGTCGAGAAGGTTGGCCAGCTCGAACGTCTCGATGAGGTCCGAATTCCAGACCAGCGAGCGGTCGCTGACGCGCACGTCCGCGAACGACGCGTGGATGTCGCGCATCTTGCGCACGCCGTCGGCGAGCGTCTCGCCGGTGCGGAACACCGCGGCGTCGGCCTGCATCGTGCGCTGCATCCTGTCGCGGATCACCGAGGTCGGCGTGCCGCCATCGGCATTGCGCAGGGCATCCAGGCGCGACAGCGCCTTGTCGCAGGCGTCGGCCGGCAGCGGCGCGTGCGGCGCGTCACTACGGATCGTCTCGGCACAACGATTGGCCACTGCACGACCGAACACCACCAGGTCGAGCAGCGAGTTGGAGCCCAGGCGGTTCGCGCCGTGCACGGACACGCAGGCCGCCTCGCCAATGGCGTACAGGCCCGGCACGACCGCATCCGGATCGTCGCCGCGCAACTGCACGACCTCGCCGTGGAAATTGGTCGGGATGCCGCCCATGTTGTAGTGGACGGTCGGAATGACCGGAATCGGCTGCTTCTCGACGTCGACGCCGGCGAAGATGCGCGCGGATTCCGCGATGCCCGGCAGCTTCTCGTGGATGACCTCGGGGCCGAGGTGCGTGAGGTCGAGCAGGATGTGGTCGTGATGCTCGCCGACGCCGCGACCCTCGCGGATCTCCATCGTCATCGCGCGGCTCACCATGTCGCGCGGCGCCAGGTCCTTCACGCTCGGTGCGTAGCGCTCCATGAAGCGCTCGCCGTTGCTGTTGCGCAGGATGCCGCCCTCGCCTCGCACGCCTTCCGTGATGAGGCAGCCGGCGCCGTAGATGCCGGTCGGGTGGAACTGCACGAATTCCATGTCCTGCATGCCGAGGCCGGCGCGCAGGACCATGCCGCCGCCGTCGCCCGTGCAGGTGTGGGCCGACGTCGCGCTGAAGTACGCGCGGCCATAGCCACCGGTCGCGAGCACGGTGCCGTGCGCGCGGAACAGATGCAGCGTGCCCGACGCCATGTCGAGCGCGAGCACGCCGCGGCAGACGCCGTCGGCATCCATGATCAGGTCGAGCGCGAAGTACTCGATGAAGAACTGCGCGTCGTGCGCCAGCGACTGCTGGTAGAGCGTGTGCAGGATCGCGTGGCCGGTGCGGTCGGCCGCCGCACAGGTGCGCTGCGCGGGCGGGCCTTCACCAAAGCGCGTGGTCATGCCGCCGAACGGGCGCTGGTAGATGCGGCCGTCCTCGGTGCGCGAGAACGGCACGCCGTAGTGTTCGAGCTCGACGATCGCCGGGATCGCCTCGCGGCACATGTACTCGATCGCGTCCTGGTCGCCCAGCCAGTCGCTGCCCTTCACCGTGTCGAAGAAGTGGTAGCGCCAGTCGTCTTCGCCCATGTTCGCGAGCGCGGCGGCCACGCCGCCCTGCGCCGCCACCGTGTGCGAGCGCGTCGGGAACACCTTGGTGATGCAGGCGGTCTTCAGGCCCTTCTGGGCGAGGCCGAACGTGGCGCGCAGACCGGCGCCGCCGGCGCCGACGACGACCATGTCGAAGGTGTGTTCCTGGATGGGATAGGCAGCGGGCATCGATGGATTCCGGAAATCAGGCGCCGAGCATGACGCGCACGACGGCGAGGACGCTGGCGAGGCCCGCGATCCAGCACGCGAAGACGATGAAGAGCTGCAGCGCGGTGTAGCGCAGCGCCGTGTGGACGTAGTCCTCGACGATCACCTGCAGGCCGAGGCGCGCGTGCCAGAAGTTGGTGATCAGGAACGCGATCAGCAGCGTCGCGTTGACCGGGTGGCCGACGCGCGCGCGGACCGTCGCGAAATCCGCGCCCACCAGGGAAACGACCAGGCCCACCGCATAGAGTGCCAACAGGACGAGCGCGATGGCGGTCACGCGCTGGACGACGAAATGGTGCGTGCCGTCCTTCGCGGAGCCGAGGCCGCGGGCGACCTTCAGAGGATGGCGCAGGGTCGGCGGTCGACGACCGGCATTCGTGCTCATGCGGCACCCCACTTCTGCATCGCCAGCACCCAGATCACCGCGGTGAGCACGAGGCTGCCAACGATCGAGATCCAGGCGCTCCTGACGAAATCCGGCACGGCGACGGCGACGCCTACGTCCTGCAGCAGGTGACGGATGCCGTTGAGCAGGTGGTAGGCCAGCGCCCACGACCAGCCGAACATCAGGAGGAAGCCGAGCGGCGAGCGGGCGGCGTCGGTGAAATCGTCCCAGCTCTGCGCACCCCCGGCGAGGGCGACGAGGCCCCAGGCGATCAGCAGGCTGCCGAGCGAAAGGACGACTCCCGTCGCGCGATGCAGGATGGAGCTGACCATCTGCACCTGCCAGCGGTAGACCTGCAGGTGCGGTGACAACGGACGTTCGCGGTACGCCATGCGGAGGCTCTCGTTCGGATGCGGCGCTGCCGCGGGCATTGCGGGCGACGCTAGAAATCGATGCAGCGGCCGTCCTTTTCCCAATCCCCGTAGCGCGTCGGCTCGGGACCGGGGCGCCCGCCGATCTCGCGCCGAAGCGGCTGCGCGGGGGTCGCAGGCGTGTCGCCGGAAAGCGGATTTTCCGGGGTTTCCTGCGGGGACTCGGGGGGCGTGTGGCCTATCATTCCAGCCATCTAGCTTAAGTCCGGGCCCTATGTCTGACAACCCGCAGTATGGAAACGCGGAAACCTTCGCGCTTCCCGGGCTACGCGCGATCGCACTCGTCGGACGCGATGCCGTGCCATTCGCGCAGGCGCAGTTCATGAACGACGTCGCCGCGCTCGCCGATGGCCATTGGCAGTGGAACGGCTGGCTCGACCCGAAGGGGCGCGTGCAGGCGCTGTTCGCGTTGCTGCGGGTCGACGCCGAAACACTCTGGCTGGTGACCACCGCGGACGACGCGTTCGACACGGCGCTTTCCCGTTTCATTTTCCGCAGCAAGGTGCGCATCGGCGCCCTGCCGCTGCAGACGTCGGGCGCGCTCCGCACGCCGGCCGCCGCGCGCGGCGCCACGTTCGCGCGCGACGGCGACTCGGTCGAGCTCGACCTGTCGGCCGATGGCGGCGCACGCACGCTGCGTTTGGCGCCCGGCTCAGCGCAGCCTTCGCCCGCGGGCGAGGCCGCCTGGTGGCGCCTCGACATCGTGCACGGCTGGCCCGCCGTTCCCGGCGCCAGGCTGGCCGACTGGACGCCCCAGCAGCTGTCATTGCAGCGCCTGCACGCCTTCAGCGTGAAGAAGGGCTGCTATCCGGGCCAGGAAATCGTCGCGCGCACGCATTTCCTCGGGCGCGCCAAGCGCGGCCTCGCACGCGTACGTGCAGCAGGCGCGAAGGCCGGCGACGTCGTGCACGACGCGGGCGGTCGCGACGTCGGCGCGATCGTCGCCTGCGTCGGCGACGAGGCGCTCGCCGTACTGCCGCTCGAACCGGCCGACGCGAGCTACCGTCTCGGTGACGCCACCATCGATCGCCTCACGTTCGAGGACGGGCTCTCACGCTGAGGACGACGGGGTTCCGCTTCACCCGGGCCGTCCGCAGGGCTGCGCAGCCGGGTGCCGATACCGCGAGCTGCATGGCGTCCGTCAGGACGAGGCGTCGCGGCGCGCGAGCGTCGCGGCCGCCTCGACGATCTCGTCGTCACCGGGAATCACCAGGAACGCCGCCCCGGCGAGCGGCGTGTACGTGTCCGCGCCGACCACGCGCGCCAACCGCGTTTCGCCGAGCCCGCCTTCGACCAGCGCGGTGATGACGCCCTCGCCCACGCTGGCGCTGCGGCGTCCCTCGTCGACCACCAGCACGCGCCGGGCCGACCGCGCCTGCTCAACGATCCACGCGTCGTTGAGCGGCACGAGCCATCGCAGATCGACCACGCGGACCTTCCAGCCGTGCTGCGCCTCGATGCGCCGCGCGGCGCGCAGGCTCATCGGCACGCCGTTGCCGTACGTCACGATGACGAGGTCGTCGCCCTCGCCGTAGGCACGGCCCTCGCCCACCGCCATGGCCTCGCCCGGCGCAGGGAACTGCGTGAGCCACAGGCCGTCGCCCGGCTCGTACAGATCCTTGGTCATGTACAGCGCGATCGGCTCGAGGAAGATGCTCACGCGGCCATCGACCTTCGCCAGCGCCATCAGCGTGCGCAACATCGTCACGGCATCGTCGCCGCGCGAGGGACAACCCACAATCAGGCCCGGGATATCCCGCAACGCGGTGATCGAGTTGTCGTTGTGGAAGTGCCCGCCGAAGCCACGCTGGTAGCCCAAGCCCGCCATGCGCACGACCAGGGGATTGCGGTACTGGTCGTTGCTGAAGAACTGCAGGCTCGACGCCTCGCCGCGGATCTGGTCGCCCGCGGTGTGGAAATACGCGAGGTACTGGATCTCGGGCACCGGCAGCATGCCCATGTTCGCGAAGCCCTGTGCGAGGCCGAAGATCATCGTCTCGTCGAGCAGCGTATTGAACACGCGGCGCGGGCCAAGCGCCTTGTAGAGGCCCTTGGTCACCGTATAGACGCCGCCCTTCTGCGCGACGTCCTCGCCGAACAGCAAGGTCTCCGGATACTTCGCGAACAGGTCGTGCAGCGCGTTGTTGATCTGGATCGCGAGATGACGCGGCGGCTGGGCCTCCGGCAGCTTCGCCTCACCGCCGAACACGTCGGTGCGGCGCTGCGCGTAGTCCGTGCGCTCGGCTTCGGCCTTCACCGCCGCGGGCGTGTACGGCGCGAGCGGCGCGATCACCTCCTCCAGCGTCTGGATCTTCGGGCGGCGATCGGCTTCCTCCGCGGCGGCGAAGCACTTGCGTCGCGTCGACTCGTAGAGCTCGATCACCTCGTCCTTCGACATCAGGCCCGACTCCAGCGCGATGGCGGCGGACCGCAGCAACGGGTCGCTGGCCTCGACGGCGCACAGCTCCTCGATCGAGCGCCATTCGATCTCGAAGTCGGTGCCGGCATGGCCCATGATCCGCGTGGTCTTGAGGTGCAGGAACGTCGGGCGCCGCGTGCGTCGGCAGTGCTCCACGGCGCGCTGCACGTCGCCGTAGCCGGACGCGAGGTCGAGGCCGTCGGCGAAGAAGTAATCGAGACCGGGCATCTGCTGGAAGCGGTTGGCGATCCAGCCAGTCGGCGTCTTGACCGAGATGCCGATGCCGTTGTCCTCGCAGACGAACAGCACGGGCGCCGGGAGCTTCTGGTAAGCGGTCCAGGCCGCGGCATTGAACGCCGTCTGCGCCGTCGCGTGGTTGGAGGACGCGTCGCCGAACGAGCAGATCGCGATCGAGTCGTCCGGAATCGGCAGCGCGTGGCCGATACGGCGCGCGGTCTCGATCGCGATCGCGGTGCCGAGCGCCTTCGGCAGATGCGAGGCGATCGTCGACGTCTGCGGCAACACCCACAACGGCTTGCTGCCCCATACCTTGTGGCGCCCACCGCTGGCCGGGTCTTCCGCGCTCGCGGCGAAGCTGAGCGCCGAATCCATGACCGGATCCATGCCCGGAAGCTTGCGGAACCGCTCGGCCATGAAACCGCCGGAGCGGTAATGCAGGAACGCCGGATCGGTGTGGCGCGTCAGCCGCGCGACCATCGCGTTGCCCTCGTGCCCGCTGCTGCCGATTGTGTAGAAGACCTTGTTCTGCACGCGCAGCACGCGCGCCATCAGGTCCAGGTGGCGGCTGATCAGCTGCGACTCGAACAACTCGCGGAAACCGCGCGCATCGAGTGCGCTGCCGTCCAGGATCGCTTCGGTCGGCGCGGGACGCGCGTCGGGCCGGCCGTCCCAGGCTGTTACGAACTCGCTGAAATTGACGTCGCAGATCTCGGCGCGGTTGAGCCCTTTCATGCGGGCGGGAATCGGGTTCGGGAGCGTGGCGGCCATGCGGTCATCCGGGCGGGTCGCGACCCGCCGTGCGTCGTGGGATATCAGGAGGAATGTGCGATCAGCGCGGCGGCACGCGCATCGGGGTCGACCATCGCGACGAAGCCGGGCGTGGCGCGCACGCGGGACAGCCAGCGGCGCATCGCCGGGTAGTCGTCGAGCGACACGCCGCCGTGCGGCGCGACGTCGGTGTAGGCGAACAGGGCGATGTCGGCGATGCCGTAGGCGTCACCGGTGAACCAGTCGTGCGATTGCAGGTGCCGCTCCATCACGCGCAGCGCATCGTGCGAGCGCTCGCGCAGGCGAGGCAGGTCCGCGCGGCGCGGCGAATCGGCCGGGGTCCAGCCGCAGATGAAGCGCGCGACCGCGATGTACGGCTCGTGGCTGTACTGCTCGAAGAACATCCAGCTCAGGGCCTGGGCGCGCTGCCAGGCATCGGCCGGCAGGTAGGGCGTGCCCTCCGCGAGCCAGCACAGGATCGCATTGGACTCGACGAGGACGCGCCCGTCGTCGAGTTCGAGCATCGGCACCTTGCCGTTGGGATTCTTCGCGAGGTACCCGGGCGTGCGTGTCGCGCCCGTGCTGCTGTCGGTCTCAACCCACCGGTACGGGCGGCCGAGTTGCTCGAGCAGCAACCGCACCTTGTGGCAATTGCCCGACGACGAAAAGCCGTTGACGGTGATCACGCCGCGGCCCCGCGACGCGCACGCCACTCGTCGCGCGTCTGGCTCCAGATGTCGATCTGGAACCTGTCGTGCGGCGGCTGGAACACGCCGCGCCCGCGGTTCGTCGCGCCGAGGCGCCTTGCGACGTTCTGCGACGCGGTATTGGCCACGTCGATCGAGTGGATGATCTCCGTCCAGCCGAGGTTGTCGAATGCCCAGTCCATGGCCGCCGCGCAGGCTTCCGTGGCGTAGCCCTTGCCCCAAGCGTCGGGATGCAGCGCGTACCCGACCTCCGTGCCCGGCCAACCCGCGGGCTGCCACGGGCCGGCCTGGCCCATCCAGAGACCCGTCGCCTTCTCTTCGATCGCGAACATGCCGAAACCCTGGAGTGCCCAAGCGCCCGGCATCTGCAGGAAGCGTCGCCAGGCGTCGCCCAGCACCAGCGGGCCGCCGATGTGGTGCGTCTCGGGTGCGGTGAACATTTCCGCGTAGCGCGGGAAGTCGTCCTGCCGCCACTGGCGCAGGATCAACCGCTCGGTTTCCAGGCGGGGGCCGTGCTCCGACATGCTCGCTTCCTCTGCTCGGCGACGCGTGCGTCGCGGACGATTCGAACGGCGCCGCACGCCGGCGCCGACTCGGGGACCGGCCGGGGGGCCGGCTCCGTCGATCAGAACGCGTTGATGCCGGTCAGCTCCCGGCCCACGACGAGCTGGTGCACCGTTTCCGTACCTTCGTACGTGATCACGGACTCGAGGTTCAGCGCGTGGCGGATCGCGGCGTGCTCGGTGGTGATGCCGGCGCCGCCGAGGAGGTCGCGGCACTCGCGCGCGATGTCGATCGCCATCCGGCAGTTGTTCCACTTCGCCAGCGACACCTGCGTGGGCTGCATGGTGCCGGCATCCTTCAGGCGGCCGAGCTGCAGCACGAGCATCTGCGCGAGCGTGATGCGACGCGCCATGTCGGCCATCTTGATCTGCGCGCTCTGCGTGGCGGCGACCGGCCGCCCGAACAGCATGCGCTCCTTCGTGTAGTTGACCACCTCGTCGAGACAGGCGATCGCGGCGCCGATCGGGCCCCAGGTGATGCCGTAGCGCGCCTGCGTGAGGCAGCCGAGCGGGCCCTTGAGACCCTTCACGTTCGGCAGGCGGTTCGCTTCCGGCACGCGCACGTTGTCGAAGAACAGGCCGCTGGTGACCGACGCGCGCAGCGACATCTTGTGCTTGATTTCCTGCGCCGCGAAGCCGGGCATGCCCTTCTCGATCACGAAGCCCTGGATGCCCTCGTCGGTCTGCGCCCAGACGATCGCGATGTCGGCGAGGTTGCCGTTGGTGATCCACATCTTGGAGCCGTTGAGGATCCAGTCGTCGCCGTCGCGGCGCGCGTTGGTCTTCATGTTGGCCGGGTCGGAGCCGCCGTGCGGCTCGGTCAGGCCGAAGCAGCCGATGACCTTGCCCGCGGCCATGTCCGGCAGCCAGCGCATGCGCTGCTCTTCGGTGCCGTAGGCGTAGATCGGGTACATGCAGAGCGAGCTCTGCACCGATACGAAGCTGCGGATGCCGCTATCGCCGCGCTCGAGTTCCTGGCAGATCAGGCCGTAGCTGACCGCGTTGAGGCCGGCGCAGCCGTACGTCTCCGGCAGCGAGGAGCCCAGCAGGCCCATCTCCGCGATCTCGGCGACCAGCTCGCGCGGAAAGCGGCCCTCGTCGAAGCATTCGCCGATGATCGGGATCACGCGCTCGTCGGTGAAGCGCGCCACGGTGTCCTGGACGGCACGCTCTTCTTCGGACAGGAGCGAACGGACGTCGTAGAGGTCGTACGGATTCAGGGCCATGGGGCAATTGGACGTTCGGGCGGCGGGAGCCCGGCATTGTAGGCCCCGTCACAAATCCTCGACACCCCGGCCGCCGTCCACGCAAAAAGAAAGGGCCGGTTGCCCGGCCCTTTCCGTGGTCGATCGCAGCGGTCAGCGCGACGCGACGGCAGTACCGGTCACCACGCGTCCGTCGACGACCGGCAGGCGCTCGCCCGGTCGCTCGTCCATGCGGACGGTGCGCTCGGCGCCCTCGTAGCGGTACGTCACGTCGTACCCGACGACGGCGTTGTCGGTGCCCACGCGGATGCGGCTGCCCGGGCGGCTGCCCATGCGCTGGGTGCCGACGGTGCCGTCGGGGCTGCGGTACGTGACCGTGTACCCGACCGTGCGCGAGCTCTGCGACGTGTCGGTCACCGTGTGGCACTGGCGATCGACGCGCTCGACCACGCGGCCGCCGACATGGTTGCGGTCGACGCGGTTGCCCACGAAGCCACCGCCCACCGCGCCGGCCACCGTGGCGAGCTTGCGGCCGTTGCCGCCGCCGACCTGGTTGCCGACGAGGCCGCCGATCAGCGCGCCGGCCACCGTGCCGCCGACGTTGCCGTCGCGCTCGGGAAGGCGGTCCTGCACCACGACGTCGTTGCAGACCTGGCGCGGCGAGCTCGTCGTGCTCGTCTCCTTCACCGGATCGACGTCGATCACCGACGCGTAGCGCGGGCTGGACTTGCGGACCGGATCCACGTCGACGACGTCGGCATACGCCATGCGCGGCGCGTCCGCGGCGGCGAACTGCGGCGCGGTCGGGGCGATCTGCGCCTGCAACGCGGTGGACGCGTCGAGCTGGGTGGCGCCCGCGGCGGCCTGCGGCGCGCGCATCGGCTGGAACGACTGCGCGGGTTCGTCGTGGTTGATGCTGTTGTAGGCCGCGACCGCGACGCCGCCGAGCAGCATCGAACCCAGGGCGACCGCAAGAATGTTCTTGTCCATGGAAAGCTCCACGCCAGACCCATCTGGCATGGACGGATTCGAGCACCGCGATCCTGAACGGGCCCGGAGCGTCACCGGTCGATCACGCATTCGGTTCAGCGATCCGCACGCGGCGCTGCACGTGTCGCGTGCTAGCGTCCGTGCGCGAGGTGACCATGACCCGATACCTGATCAAGCCGTTCATGCGCTGGGCGGAGAAGCTCCAGCATCCCACCCTGTTCCGCATCACGGCGCTGCTGTTCGTCGTCGACATGCTGGTGCCGGACATCGTCCCGTTCGCCGACGAGATCCTGCTCGGCCTCGCGACGATGCTGTTCGCCAACTGGAAGCGCAGGAAGGAGCTGCCACCCGTTTCGTCGCGCCGATGATCGAGCTGGTGGACAGCCACGCGCACATCGACGTGGCCGAGTTCGATCCCGACCGCGAAGCGGTGGTCGAGCGCGCGCGCGTGGCCGGGGTGCGGCGACAGGTGGTGCCCGCCATACACGCCGACGGCTGGCCGGGCCTGCGCGACGCGTGCGCGCGCTTCGAGGGCCTGCATCCCGCTTACGGGCTCCATCCCGTCTACCTGGACCGGCACCGCGACGCGCACCTCGACCAACTGCGCGAATGGATCGAGCGCGAACGGCCGGTCGCGGTCGGCGAGTGCGGGCTCGACCACTTCGTCGAGGACCTGGACCCGGCGCGGCAGGCCGCCCTCTTCGACGCACAGCTGCGGATCGCGCGGGACTTCGACCTGCCGGTGATCGTGCATGCGCGCCACGCGGTCGACGCCGTGATCGCGGCGATCCGCCGGGTCGGCGCGCTGCGCGGCGTCGTGCACAGCTTCTCGGGAAGCCGGCAGCAGGCGGAAACCCTCTGGCGCGAGGGCTTCCTCGTGGGCCTGGGCGGACCGGTGACCTACCCGCGCGCGAACCGCCTGCGCACGCTCGCCGCGACGATGCCTCTTGAGTTCCTCGTGCTCGAGACCGATGCGCCCGACCAGCCGGATGCGGAGGCGCGCGGCGCGCGCAATGAACCCGCCCGCCTGGTCCGCGTGCTCGAGACGATCGCGACGCTGCGCGGCGTACCGGCGACGGACGTCGCGCGAGCGACGACCGCGAACGCCGAACGCGTTTTCCGCCTCAGGCCGTCGCCTTCGCCTTGAGCAGGAGCTCGATCGCCTTGCCGGCCATCGCGAACGCGAACGCGCCGGTGAGGTGGGTGGCCGCGCCCAGGCCGCCGCCGCAATCCAGCTTCAGCCCGCCCTCGCCTTCGTTCGACGGGCGCACGCCGCAGACGCTGCCGTCGGACTGCGGATACCGCACGTTCTCCAGCGAGTAGACCGCCGGCACGCCGAAGTAGCGGTCCTTGTTGCGCGGAAAGTTGAATTCGCCGCGAAGTTTCTTACGCACCAGCGCGAGCATCGCGTCGTGCTCCGTCCGCGAAAGATCGCGCACGCGGACGAGCGTGGGATCGGTGCGTCCGCCCGCCGAGCCGCTGACCACGATCGGCAGCTTGCGGCGCCTGCACCACGCGATCATCTCGACCTTACTGCGGAAGCTGTCGCACGCGTCGACCACGAGGTCCAGCTGCGCGTCCAGCTGCGTCTCCAGGTTCGTCGCGGTGACGAACGCCGGCACCGGCTCCACGTCCATCAAGGGATTGATGCGCTCGCAGCGCGCCGCCATGGCCGCGACCTTCGCGTGCCCGAAGGTGCCCTCCAATGCGGGCAACTGGCGGTTGACGTTCGAGACGCAGATGTCGTCGGCGTCGATCAGCCGGAGATACCCGACTGCCGAACGCGCGAGCGCTTCGGCGACCCACGAGCCCACGCCGCCGAGTCCGACGACGGCGACGCGGCAGCGCGACAGGCGTTCGATGCTCCCCGTGCCGTAAAGGCGGTCGATTCCCGCGAAGCGCTCCGCCCAGGCGGGATCGAGGTTGTACGTCTGCATCCCGGCATTCTAGGGGCTCGCGGCGTGACGACAGAGGCCCCCGAAGCTGCGTGGTAATGTCCGCCGACCCTTCCGCGGAACCCGGCCGATGCCCGACGTGAACACCCCGCCGCCCAGCCCCGCCCGCCGTGGAAACGGCTCCCGCTACTTCTTCATGGCGCTGCTCGGCCTCGTGGTTGGCGTCGTCGCGAGCGTCATGATCATGCGCACGCTGGAGCAGCGCCGGGACCCGTACCCCGAAGCGGTCATGCACGTCATGTCGGCGCACATGCGCGCGCTGAAGGACAACGTGACGCAGAACCGCTGCGCGGCGACCGACGTCATCCCGCACCTGCAGACGCTGCGCACGCTGGCCAACGACATCGAGCCGGCGTTCAAGGACATGCGCGAGGACGCGACGTTCGCGAAGCACGCGAGCGAGCTGCGCGCGACGGTGGACGCATCGCTCGCCAGCCCGCCGCTGAACTGCCCGGGCGTGCAGGCCGTGGCGGCGAAGATCGGTCGCGCCTGCGAGGACTGCCACCGCTATACCCACGAATAAACGGTGTCGAACCCGCGGCTGAATGTCCGCCGCGCGTTTGATTCCGTGTTCACCGGAGCGCTCCCAGCATCGGCCCGCATGGCGACCACCCGGTCCGCCGAAGGGAGTACTCCATGAACGTCCAGCCGCGCCTGATCGCCGTCGCCGCCGCCTCCGTCCTCGGCCTGTCGGCCTGTGCGACGACCTACCCCGGCAGCTATGCCGGCAGCCCGCCGCCCGTCTCCAGCAGCGGCGTCTGCTACGACTGCGGCACGGTTACGAGGATCGAGACCACCGGTGTCGTCGGCACGCAGCGCAGCGGCACCACGGGTGCAGTGATCGGTGGCCTGGTGGGCGCGGCCGCCGGGCGTCAGATCGCCAACGACTCCAGCACCGGCAAGCGCAACGTCGCCACCGTGGCGGGTGCGGCCGCGGGTGCGGCGGCGGGCGCGGCGATCGAACGCAACATGGGGACCGGCGGCACCGGCACCTACAACGTCTATGTGCGCATGGACGATGGTCGCGAGACCGTCGTGAGCCAGACCGACCTGGGCGGCATCCGCGAGGGCACCCGCGTCCGCGTCTACAACGGCCGCGCCTGGGTGCGCTGAGCGACCCGCGTCACGCTTCGATGAACGGCCCCGCCTCGCGGGGCCGTTTTCGTGTCCGGTTCCGTCCACAGGTTGCGTTTGGTGCGCTGCGGCATGCACCGGGCTGACCCGGGGGTTAACGTCGGCCGGGTCCACTCCGGACCCACCAGCCCCCGAGGTGCCGCATGAACCGCCTGTCCCTCCTCGCCGCCGCCAGCGTCCTGCTGGGCGGTGTCGCGCTGAACGCCGCCGATGCGTCGGTCCAGTCCGCCCGCTTCAATCCCCTACGCGTGGCGCTGGTGGCGTCGTCGAACCAGTCGTCGTTCCTCGGGGCGGTGGATGTCGAGATCACCAACACGAGCAGCCGCAACGTGCGCGTGCCGGCCTGGGAACTGCCGGCGCAGTACCTGCAGTCGGACCTGTTCTCGGTGACCCGCGACGGCCGCGAAGTCGCCTACGAGGGCCCGATGATCAAGCGCGGCCTGCCGCAGGCGGCCGACTTCGTGATCCTGCGCCCGGGCCAGACGTACCGCACCCGCGTCGACCTGTCCGCGTTTTACGACCTCGGCAGCACCGGTGAGTACACGGTGACCTTCAAGGCGCCGCTGCAGCACGCCTCGCTGTCGGGCGGCGAGATGCTCATGGCGGCCAACGGCCTGCCGATGCTGGCGCAGAGCGCGGCGCTGAAGCTGTGGGTGGACGGCATCGACCAGCTCGGCGGCAGCCGCACCCTAGCCGCGCGCAGCAAGCCCAGCACGGGCGCGACCGTCGTCAACGGCGTGTCGTACAAGAGCTGCTCCACGACGCAGATCAACACCGCCGGCAGCGCGGTCAACGCGGCGCGCACATATTCGGAGAATGCGAAGGGCTACCTCAACGGCGGCACGGTCGGCGCGCGTTACACGACGTGGTTCGGCTCGTACACCTCGTCGCGGTATTCGACCGCTCGCCAGCACTTCGTGAACATCGATTCGGCCATGGACCAGAACGCCGGCCAGGTCACGATCAACTGCGGTTGCAACCAGAGCTACTACGCCTACGTCTATCCGACCCGGCCGTACGAGATCTTCGTGTGCAAGGCGTTCTGGTCGGCGCCGCTGACCGGCACGGATTCCAAGGGCGGCACGCTGATCCACGAGATGAGCCACTTCAACGTGACCGCGGGCACCGACGACCACGTCTATGGGCAGACCGGTGCGAAGAACCTCGCGGCGTCGAACCCCGACCAGGCGCTCGACAACGCCGACAACCACGAGTACTTCGCCGAGAACACGCCGTCGCAGAACTGATCTGCAGGGAGGCGTCGCGAAGCCCGGCTCCGGCCGGGCTTCGTCGTTTCGGCGACCGTGACGGCCGCTCGGGCAGAATCGCGGCGACCCCATCGGGAGCCACCCGTGTCCGACCTCAGCGCCGTCTGGTCCATCCTCGCCGTCCTCCTCGTCATCGTCGGCATCGCCGGCACGATCCTCCCGGCGCTTCCGGGTATTCCGCTCGTGTTCGGCGGCCTGCTCCTCGCGGCCTGGGCCGACGGCTTCCGCCACGTCGGCGGCTGGACGCTAGGCGTTCTGGCGCTGCTGACGCTGGCGTCGTTCGCGATCGACCTCCTCGCCACCGCGATGGGCGCAAAGCGCGTCGGCGCGAGCCGGCTGGCATTGCTGGGCGCCACGATCGGCGCGATCGCCGGTGTGTTCTTCGGCTTCATCGGCATCTTCATCGGGCCGTTCGTGGGCGCGGTGCTGGGCGAACTCGCCAATCGCCGGCGGCTCGCGGCGGCCGACATGGGCCATGCCGCGCGGGTCGGCGTCGGTACGTGGACGGGACTGCTGCTCGGCACGGTGCTCAAGCTGGTGCTCGCGTTCGCGATGGTCGGACTGTTCGCGGTGGTCTGGCTCGCGCAGGCCTGACCGCGGCTTCACGCCCGCTTGCGCGGCCGCCGCCCACAGTCGCTTGCTATGAAATTCCGACCGAACTGGAGCCGCCGCCGGATGATCTGGACTATCGCCCTGACGGCGCTGACCACGCTTGTCGTGGTCGTCATCGCGATGAACTTCGCGACGCCCGAGAAGAAGCTCGAGAGCCGCGTCATCCACAAGTATCCCAGCACCGATCCGCAGTTCCTGCGCGAGATGGGCGTGATGCTCGGCCCCTCGATCGTGCCGGGCAACAAGGTGACGGTGCTGGAGGACGGCGACCAGATCTTCCCCGCGATGCTCGACGCGATCCGCGGCGCGAAGCAGACGGTGACGTTCGAGACGTACATCTGGTGGTCCGGCGAGATCGCGAAGCAGTTCAGCGCCGCGCTGTGCGAGCGCGCGCAGGCCGGTGTCGAGGTCAACGTCACCGTCGACTGGGCCGGCAGCATCAAGATGGACAGCGCGATGCTGGAACACATGCAGGAGTGCGGCGTGCGCATCGAGCGCTACCGCCCGCTGCACTGGTACAACCTCGGGCGCCTGAACAACCGCACCCACCGCAAGCTGCTGGTTGTGGACGGGCGCGTGGGCTTCACCGGCGGCGTCGGCATCGGCGACCCGTGGCTCGGCCATGCGCAGGATCCGGACCATTGGCACGACCTGCACTTCCGGATCGAGGGGCCCGTGGTCTCGCAGGTCCAGGCGGCGTTCAACGACAACTGGATCAAGACGACCGGTCGCGTGCTCAACGGGCCGACGTATTTCCCGGAAGTCGCGCCCGCCGGGGACATGCGCGCGCACATGTTCATCGCCTCGCCGGCCGGCGGCAGCGAAAGCATGCACCTCATGTTCCTGATGGCGATCGCCTCCGCGACCCGGAGCATCGACGTCGAGGCGGCGTACTTCATCCCCGACCCGCTGCTGCGCGACGCGCTGATGGCCGCGCTCAAGCGTGGTGTGCACGTCCGCCTGCTGCTGCCCGGCCCCTACATCGATTCGGAAACCGTCCGCATCGCGACCAAGAAAGAGTGGGGCCCGCTGCTCGCCGGCGGCGCGGAAATCCACCTGTACCAGCCCACGATGCTCCACGTGAAGCTGATGATCATCGACCGCTACATGGTGTCGCTGGGCTCGACCAACCTCGACCAGCGCAGCTTCCAGCTGAACGACGAGGCCAGCCTCAACGTCTACGACCCGGCATTCGCCGAGGCGATGACCCAGGTGTTCGAACGCGACCTCCTCAAGACCAAGCCGTACACGTTCGAGATGTGGCGCAAGCGCCCGTTGAAGGAGAAGCTCTCCGAGCGCTTCATCATGCCGATCAAGTCCCAGCTGTAACCGGGGTTGCGACACGTGCCGATCCGCCGTCTCGCGGCCCTGCTGCTGGCCTGCGCCCTGTCGTGGCTCCCTGCCCTCGCCGCGGCGAAGGATGGCGCGTGGATCGCGCAGGCCGCCGGCGTCAAGGCAGCCGCGACACCGACGCGCAGCGATACGCAGCTCGCGCGCGCCGTGGCGGCGCGCGTGCACGCGGTGCCCGGCTTCAATTCCGTCACGGTCACCTCGTCCGGCGGCGTGGTGCGGCTCGAAGGGTCCGTCGGCGATCCCACCGACCGCGCGCATGCCGAGCAGATCGCCGCGCAGCAACCGGGCGTCGCCTCGGTCGACAACCGCCTGCAGATCGCCGGCGGCGTTCTCACGCGTTTGCAGCTCTCGCTTTCGCAGGTCTACGGCAAGCTGATCGGGCTGGTCGCGCGCCTGCCCCTCCTGCTGGTCGCGGCGCTCATCGTGCTGGTCGCCGGATGGATCGGCCGCGCGATCAGCCGGCGTATCCATCTGTCGCGCTTCAGCGCCAAGAACCCGTACATCGACTCGCTCGTCGCACGGCTGGTGAACTGGCTCGTGCTGCTGATCGGGCTGCTCATCGCGCTCGACCTGCTGGAGGCGACCGCCGTGGTCGGCGCGGTACTCGGCTCGGCCGGCGTCGCGGGCATCGCGATCGGCTTCGCCTTCCGCGACATCGCCGAGAACTACGTGGCGGGCATCCTGCTGAGCCTTCGTCGCGGTTTCGCGCCCGGCGACCACATCCTCGTCGACCGGTACGAGGGCAAGGTGGTGGCACTGACCTCGCGCTCGACGCTGCTCATGACCTTCGACGGCGTGCACGTCGCCGTCCCGAACGCGCTGGTGTTCAAGTCGGTGGTGAGCAACTTCACCCAGAACCCCAAGCGGCGCTTCGAGTTCACGATGGTCATCGACACCAACGAATCGGTCCGCGAAGCGCAGGACGTCGCGCTGGCCGCCATGCGGGACGTCGACGGCGTGATCGACGACCCGGCCACGGCATCGGCCGTCGACGGCTACCTCGCCGGCGGCATCCAGCTCAAGTTCTACGGCTGGGTGAACCAGCGCGAGAGCGACCTCGGCAAGGTGCGCAGCGAGTCGCTCCGCGCGGTGAAGGCGGCGTTCGAGAAGGCGGAGATCGACGGCCCTCGCCCGGTGCGCTACATGTTCACCTCGCCACTGCCCCCGGCGGTGGCGCATCGGATCGGCATGGAGATCGCCGCGCCGGAACCGTCCGAGCCGGAGGGCTGCGGCGACACCTCGGTCAACCGCGACATCGACGCGCAGGTCGACGCCCAGCGCGCGGCGCACGACGACGAGAACCTGATCTAGCGACGCGCCCGCTCGCAGCCGTTGCGACGCCCCGCCCGCACGATCGCCATCAAGGAGGACGGCCATGCGACTGCGACGAATCCTTTCACTCGACGGCGGCGGCATCCGCGGCCTGGTCACCTGCCGCTGGCTCACCGGCGTCGACCGCGCGCTGGCGTCCGCCGGAAAGCCGACGATCCCGCAGAGCTTCGATCTGCTGGCGGGCAGCTCGATCGGCGGGTTGATCGCCTGCGGCCTCGCGCTCGGGCATCCGCCCGAGGAACTGGCCGAGCTGTACCGCGCGCGGCGGCACGACATCTTCCCCGGCATGGCGCGGCGTTTGTGGTCACGGACGACGCGCTTCTTCGTCGACGGCCCGTCCGCGCCGCGCTACGACGGCCGCGGCCTCGAGGCGGTGCTGGCCGACGTATTCGGCGACGCACGGCTCGGCGACTGCCGCGTACCCACGCTCGTGCCGAGCTACGATACGGTCAGCCGCAAACCGGTGATCTTCAAGAGCTTCAAGCCCGAGCACGCCGACCTGCGCGTGCGCGACGTCTGCCGCGCCACCGCGGCCGCCCCCGCCTACTTCCCCGCGCATCCGCTGCGCGTGGAAGGCCACGACTGCGCGCTGATCGACGGCGGCGTGGTCGCGAACAACCCGACCGCCTGCGCCATCGCCGAAGCGCTGCGGCGCGACGACAACGTCGACTGCACGCGCGACCTCGTGGTCGCATCGGTGGGAAGCGGCGAACGCACGCGGCCGATCGACGTGCGCGCGGCACGCGAGTGGGGCGCGCTGGAATGGGCCCTCCCGATCATCGACGTGCTGTTCGACGGCAATGCCGAATCGGTGGACTACATCGCGCAGTACGTCGTGGGCGACGCGTACTTCCGGTTGCAGGCGCCGCTGACGATCGGGCTCGACGACCTCGACGACGTGAGCGACACCAACATCGCGGCGCTGGAGTCGCTGGCTGGCGGCCACCTGGCGCAGCCGGCGACGCAGGCTCTGCTGGCCGAGCTTGCGCGCCGGCTCTGACGCGGCGGCCGAAAACGACGATGCCCGGCATACCGGGCATCGTCGGGATCGTCAGGCCGGCTCGACCACGACCGGGATCTTGCCGATGCGTGCCTGCCATTCGCGCGGGCCGGTGGCGTGCACCGACGTACCGTTCGAATCGACCGCAACCGTCACCGGCATGTCCTGCACGGTGAACTCGTAGATCGCTTCCATGCCCAGGTCCTCGAACGCGACCACGCGCGAGGCCTTGATCGCCTTCGACACGAGATATGCCGCGCCACCCACCGCCATCAGGTAGGCCGACTTGTGCTTGCGGATCGCCTCGATCGCGACCGGGCCGCGCTCGGCCTTGCCGACCATGCCGAGCAGGCCGGTTTCGCTGAGCACCTGCTCCGTGAACTTGTCCATGCGCGTGGCGGTGGTCGGGCCGGCGGGGCCGACGACTTCGTCGCGCACCGGATCGACCGGGCCGACGTAATAGATGAAACGGCCCGCGAGATTGACGGGCATCGTCTCGCCGCGGTTGAGCATGTCGACCATGCGCTTGTGCGCCGCGTCGCGACCGGTCAGCAGCTTCCCATTGAGCAGCAGCACCTCGCCGGGTTTCCAGCTCGCGACGTCCTCGCGCGTGATCGTGTCGAGGTTGACGCGGCGGCCTGCGCTTGCGTCGTACGTAAGCTGCGGCCAGTCCTCCAGCGACGGCGGCTCGAGATGCGCCGGGCCGGACCCGTCGAGCGTGAAGTGCGCATGGCGCGTCGCGGCGCAGTTCGGAATGATCGCGACCGGCAGGTTCGCGGCGTGCGTCGGGTAATCCTTGATCTTGACGTCGAGCACGGTGGTCAGCCCGCCGAGGCCCTGCGCGCCGATGCCGAGCGCATTGACCTTGTCGTAGAGCTCGAGGCGAAGCTCCTCGATGCGGTTGCGCGGGCCGCGCGCGATGAGGTCCTGGATGTCGACCGGCTCCATCAGCACTTCCTTCGCGAGCTGCATCGCCTTTTCGGCGGTGCCGCCGATGCCGATGCCGAGCATGCCCGGCGGGCACCAGCCGGCGCCCATCGTCGGCACGGTCTTGAGCACCCAGTCGACAATGGAATCGGACGGATTGAGCATGGCGAACTTCGACTTCGCCTCCGAGCCGCCGCCCTTCGCCGCGACGGTGACATGCACCGTGTTGCCCGGCACGAGCTTGGTGTGGATCACGGCTGGCGTGTTGTCGCGCGTGTTCGCGCGCTTGCCCGCGGGATCGGCAAGCACCGACGCGCGCAGCACGTTGTCGGGATTCAGATAGGCGCGACGCACGCCCTCGTTGACCATGTCCTCGACCGACATCGTCGCGCCGTCCCAGCGCACGTCCATGCCGACGTCGAGGAAGACGGTGACGATGCCCGTGTCCTGGCAGATCGGACGGCGGCCCTCGGCGCACATGCGCGAGTTGATGAGGATCTGCGCCATCGCATCGCGAGCGGCCGGCGACTGCTCGCGCTCGTACGCCGCGGTCAGCGCCTTGATGTAGTCGACCGGGTGGTAGTAGCTGATGTACTGCAGCGCGTCGGCGACGGACTGGATCAGGTCGTCCTGGCGGATGGCGACGGGCGCGGACGGCGCGTAGGAAGCGGAGTGGGACACGGCGGTCGCAGGTGGCGGAAAGTCCGCCATTTTACCGCCCTGCCCGCCCGCGCTAGGCGCGGCGCGCCACGCTGGCCGGATCGCCGCCCCGCAGCAGCGCGGTCGCGGCGGTCGAACCCACCGGCGCGCTGAACAGCGTGCCCTGCAGGCCACTGCAGCCCCAGCGGGCGAGCAGTTCGCGGTGTGCGTCCGTCTCGACGCCCTTGGCGATCACCTCGCAGCCCAGGGCCGCGCCGGTGCGGCAGACAGCTTCGGCGATGCGCCGCGCGCGCTCGTTCTCGGGCAATGCCTCGACGACCGCGAGATCGAGCTTCAGCGCATCGAAGCCGAAGTCGATCAGCTGCGCCATGCTGGCCTGGCTGCTGGCGACGTCGTCCACGGCGACCTTCACCCCCATGGCGCGCAGGTCTGCGACGAGGCCGCGCGCCGGCTCGCCCACGGCGAACAGTTGCTCGCCGCGGAATTCGATCTCGAGCCAGCGCGGCTCCAGCGTCGCCGCCGTGAGCGCGGCATCGACCTGCGCGAGCAGCCGCGCGGGGTCGAAGCGCGCCAGCGAGACGTTCACGGAAACCGGTAGCGGCGCCAGCCCGGCCTGCTGCCAGGCCGCGTTCTGCCGACAGGCCTTGCCCAGCACCCATTCGTCCATCTGGATGATCAGGCCGGTCTCCTCGGCGACCGTGAGGACCATTTCCGGCAGCAGCACCGTGCCATCCATGCGACGCCAGCGCAGCAGCGCCTCCACCGACGTGAACGCGCCGCTGCGCGCGTCGACGACGGGCTGGTAGTCGATGACGAAGTCGTCCGCCGCCAGCGCGAGCCGCAGGTCGTTCTCGGTGCGCATGCGCGCTTCGGCGCGCTCGCCCATCAGGTCGGTGAAGTAGCTGTAGCGGCCGCGGCCCGTTTCCTTGACGTGGTAGAGGGCGGTGTCCGCCTGCTTCATGAGCGTGCGGGTGTCGCGCGCGTCCTGCGGGAACAGCGAGATGCCGACGCTCGCGCCGACGCGCAGCTCGTGGCCGTCGTGCACGATCGGATCCTGCACCGAACGGATCAGCTTCTCGGCCACGCGCGCGGCGTCGCGCGGGTCCGCCAGGCGCTGCAGCAGCAGCACGAACTCGTCGCCGCCCTGCCGGCTGACGGTGTCGTCCTCGCGCACGCATTCGCGCAGGCGGCGGGCGACTTCCTGCAGCACCTTGTCGCCCACCGGGTGGCCGAGCGTGTCGTTGATGGGCTTGAACTTGTCGAGGTCGATGTAGAGCACCGCGCCGCGGTTGCCGCGCGCGACCTGCGCCAGCGCCTGCGTCAGGCGGTCGTGGAACAGCACGCGGTTGGGCAGGCCCGTGAGCGCATCGTGCTGCGCGGCGTGCGTGAGCGCCTGCGCCTGCTCGCGCGCCTCGCTCACGTCGCGCAGCAGCAGCACGCCGCCGATCGCGCGGCCTTCCGCGTCTCGCAACGGCGACGCCGATTCCTCGACCGCACGGCGCGCGCCGTCCGCCCGCAGCAGCTCGCGTTCGCCGTCGAGCCTCGCGGGCCGGCCCTGCCGCAGCGCGTCGTGCAGCACCGAGGGGCGCGTCGCGTCGGCGCCGGGCTCGACCAGCCGGACGACGTCGTCGAGCGCGCGTCCGAGCGCGTCCTCGCGAGGCCAGCCGGTCAGCACCGTCGCCGCGGGATTGAAGGCGGTCACGTCGCCGGCGGGATCGACCACGACGAGCGCGTCGCTGATCGAATCCAGCGTCGCCTGCGCCTGTTCGCGCGCGGCGCGCGCGGCGGCTTCGAGCGCGCGATCGCGGCTGAGGTCGCGCAGCGTCACGACGGCGCGGCCGCCGTGCTCGCCGGGCATAGAACCCAGACGCAGTTCGACGGGGAAGTCGGAACCGTCGCGGCGCCGGCCGCGCAGTTGCGAAGTGCCGTCCTTCGCCGGGCCGGACTGCTCGCCGAGCCACTCGGCCAGCGGCGTGCCCACGAGGTCGGCGGACGTGGCGCCCAGCATCGCCTCCGCGGCGGCGTTGTGCAGCCGGATGCGACTGTCCGCGTCCAGCACCATGGTCGGTTCGGGCGAGGCATCGACCATCGCGCGCAGGTCGCGTTCGCCCTGACGCTTCCAGGTCACGTCGTCCGCGAGCAGGTGCAGCCCGGCGATCGCGCCGTCGAGTCCGAAATACGGTTCGAGCCGCAGGTCCAGCAGGCGGTCGCCGCGCTCGGCCTCCAGCCGCTGCGACGCGCCCGCCATCGCGCGTGCTGCGCTGGTGGCGATGCGTGCCGCGAAATCCGCGCCGAGCACGTCGCCCAGCAGCGCGCCTTCGACGCGGTCGCGCGGCAGGCCCGCCCAGCGCAGGTAGGCCTCGTTGGCGTGGCGATGGCGCAGGTCGCGGTCGAACGTGGCGACGAGCCCGGGGCTCTTCTCGGCGAGCGTGAGCAGGTGGCCGGTCGCGGCCCGCAGGCGCGCACGCACGCGGTCGCGCTGGTGGGCGAGCAGGCTGCCCAGCAGGCCCAGCGCGAGCATCGCCGCGGCGAGCGCGAGGGCCGCGGCGGGCGGCCATCCGCCCGCCATCGCCGACAACGCGCGCGGCGCGCGCACCGCGATCGCGAGCGTCGCGAGCGCCACGACCAGCGCCAGCGCGCCGAGCGTTCGCGGCCGGCCCGCGGCGGCCACGCCGACGAGCGCAAGTGCGAGCAACGGCACCAGCCGCGGCGATAGATACGCCAGCACCGCTGCGCCCGCGACGAGCGCGAGCGCCAGCATCAGCATCCGTCGCCGCGGGTCGGCGGCGAACGGATCGGGCGGATCGAGCGCGGCCAGCGTCAGCGCCGCCGCATACGCGGCCACGGCGCCGAGCACGGTCGCGATGGCGGCGGTCGACCACGCGTCCACGGCGGTCCAGCCCGCCTGCGATGCGAGCCAGGCCACGCCGAAGCTTCCGGCGACCAGCGCGACGAGTGCCGCCGCCGACGCCGCGGGCTCATCCCATTCGTGCTGCGGCTGCAGGTGCGAGACCAGCATCCGCGTGCCGAACGCGGACGCCGCCAGCGCGGCGGCGAGCGCGACGCCGGGCATCGGGGCGATGCGCGCCGCGGCCAGTCCCGCGGCGATGCCGAGTGCGGGCATCAGCCAGCGCAGGTCCGCGCGGCCGGGCAACGGTCGCGCGAGCCACGCGCCCACCCAGCCGCCCAGCACGAGGCCGAGCACGCCGGGCGCGAGGACGCCCGGCAACCACCGCACCGCGATGGCGACGGCGATGCCGGCCGCGGCGGCGAATGCAATGGGCGCACGCAGCAGGCGCCCGGCTGCGACCGAACGGCGCAGCGCCTCGGATGGGGCGCCAGGAAGATCGCGTTGCGGAGAAAGCTTGCCCATGCACCCCGTGACCGGACACGACGAAAAGCGTCACTCGCGTGGCGCTGACCGCATTCTGTGAACGTACCGGTGGAAGAAACTGTGCAGGGCGTGGCAGCTCCCCGACCGGAGGTGGCACGGATGTGCCGGGATGGGGCCCTGTTCACATCGCCGGAACCCCGCCGGATTTGAACTGCCCGGATGAAACGACGCCCCCTCCTCGCCTCCGCCGCGCTGGGCCTGTTGCTCGCCGGCTGCCATCCCGGTGACGCCACGTCGGCCGCAGGCGCCACGAAACCGCCGCCGGCGTCGGCGCACGCGTCGACGGCCCTGCGCGTAACCCGCATCGCCGCCGGCCTCGAGCATCCCTGGAGCGTCGCGGTACTGCCGGACGGGCGCTTCCTGGTCACCGAGCGGCCCGGCCGGCTCCGCTACGTCGGCCGCGACGGGCGCATCTCCGCACCGGTGGCCGGCACGCCGAAGGTGTGGGCGGAGGGCCAGGGCGGCCTGCTCGACGTCGCACTGGCGCCCGACTTCGCGACCAGCCACCGCATCTACCTGACCTATGCCGAGGCCGGTCCCGACGGTACCGCCGGCACGGCGGCGGGCTACGGTCGTCTCGACGGCGAACGGCTCAGCGATTTCCGCGTCATCTACCGCCAGCAACCGAAGCTCGAGGGGCCGAACCACTTCGGCTCGCGCATCGCCTTCGATCGCGACGGCCACGTCTTCATCAGCCAGGGCGAGCGCTTCCAGCGGATGCTGGCGCAGGACCTGACGAAGCTGCAGGGCAAGCTCGTGCGGCTGAACCTCGACGGCAGCGTGCCGGCCGACAATCCGTTCGTGGGCCGCAAGGACGCACGCCCGGAAATCTGGAGCTACGGGCATCGCAACGTGCAGTCGCTCGCGACCGATCCGCGCACCGGGCGTCTGTGGGAAGCCGAGCACGGCCCGCGCGGCGGCGACGAGATCAACCTGCCGCAGCCGGGAAAGAACTACGGCTGGCCGATCGCGAGCCACGGCAAGGACTACTCGACGCCGTTCCCGTACCCGGAGACCAAGGGCACCGACGTGCCCGGCATGGAATCGCCGTACCACGTGTGGATGAAATCGCCGGGCCTGTCGGGCATGGCGTTCTACACCGGGCACCCGCGGTCGAAATGGAACGACAGCCTGTTCCTCGGCGCCCTCGCCGACCGCTGCCTGATCCGCCTCAAGCTCGACGGCGACCGCATCGTGTCGGAGGAACGCCTGCTCGAGGACCGCAAGGCGCGCATCCGCGACGTGCGCGTGGGGCCCGACGGTGCCGTCTACGTACTGACCGACGACGAGAACGGCGAGCTGCTGCGCCTGGATCCGCCGGCCTGACGTCGGAGGCGTGACGCCGCCCGCCGCCCACAGCGGCGCCGGGGTGTCAACGTCGACGCGGTTCCGGGCGGCGTCCACAATCGCCGGCCCGTAATCCGCACGACGCCGAACGCCCATGCAGGACCGCAGCACCGCGCAGCACATCGCCCGCCGCATCGCCGAGGAGATCGGCGCGCAGGCGCGACAGGTCGAAGCGGCCGTCGCGCTGCTCGACGAAGGCGCGACCGTTCCCTTCATCGCGCGCTATCGCAAGGAAGTCACCGGCGGGCTCGACGACATCCAGCTGCGCGAGCTCGAGTCGCGACTGGCCTACCTGCGCGAACTGGAGGACCGCCGCGCGCAGGTGATCGCCAGCATCGAGGAACAGGGCAAGCTCACCGACGAGCTGCGGGCCGACCTGCTCGCCGCCGACAGCAAGGCGCGGCTGGAAGACCTCTACCTGCCGTACAAGCCCAAGCGCCGCACGCGTGCGCAGATCGCCCGCGAGGCCGGCCTGGAGCCGCTCGCCGACACGCTGCTGGCCGATCCCTCCCGATCGCCCGAGGCGGTGGCCGCCGCATATGTCGGTGCGGACAAGGGCGTCGCCGATTCGAAGGCCGCGCTCGACGGCGCACGCGCGATCCTCATGGAGCGCTGGGGCGAGGACGCGTCGCTGGTCGGCGAGCTGCGCGAGTGGCTGACGCAGAACGGCGTCATCCGCTCCAAGGTGATCGAAGGCAAGGAGAACGATGGCGCGAAGTACCGCGACTACTTCGACCATGCCGAGCCGCTGGCCAAGATCCCGTCGCACCGCATGCTCGCGTTGCTGCGCGGGCGTCGCGAGGAATTCCTGCAGCTCGATCTCGACCCCGGCAAGGACGCGGACGCGGGGCACCTGCTCGCGACGGGTCGCGTCGCGAAGCACGCGGGCATCCGCAACGAGGGCCGCCCCGCCGATCAGTGGCTGATGGACTGCGCGCGCCTGACGTGGAAGGCGAAGCTGCACCTGCACCTGATGCTCGACCTGATCGCGCAGGCGCGCGAGAAGGCCGAGGCCGAAGCGATCGACGTGTTCGGCGACAACCTCAAGGACCTGCTGCTGTCGGCGCCTGCCGGCCCGCGTGCCGTGCTGGGCCTCGATCCGGGCCTGCGCACCGGCGTGAAGGTCGCGGTCGTCGACGCCACCGGCAAGCTCGTTGCCACCGACACCATCTATCCGCACGAGCCGCGACGCCAGTGGGACCAATCGCTGCACACCTTGCGGGCGTTGTGCACGAAGCACCGCGTCGAGCTGATCGCGATCGGCAACGGCACGGCGTCGCGCGAGACCGACAAGCTCGCGGGCGACCTCATCAAGCTCGCGCCGGAGCTCAAGCTCACCAAGATCGTGGTCAGCGAGGCCGGCGCGTCGGTGTATTCGGCCTCCGAAATCGCATCGCGCGAGTTCCCGGACGTGGACGTGTCGCTGCGTGGCGCGGTGTCGATCGCGCGACGCCTGCAGGATCCGCTCGCCGAGCTGGTCAAGATCGAGCCCAAGGCGATCGGCGTGGGCCAGTACCAGCACGACGTCGACCAGTACCGCCTGGCGCGCGCGCTCGACGCGAAGGTCGAGGACTGCGTGAACGCGGTCGGCGTGCACGTCAACACCGCGTCGGCCGCGCTGCTCGCCCGCGTGTCCGGGCTCAGCGCCACCGTCGCCGAGAACGTCGTCCGCCATCGCGACGCCAACGGCCCATTCCGGTCTCGCAAGGAGCTGCTGAAGGTGCCGCGCCTCGGCGACAAGACGTTTGAGCAGTGCGCGGGCTTCCTGCGCATCGCCGACGGCGACGAGCCGCTGGATGCGAGCTCCGTGCACCCCGAGGCGTATCCCGTCGTCGAACGCATCGTCGCGGCCACGGGCAAGCCGATCCGTGCGCTGCTCGGCGATGCGCCGTCGGTGCGCGGCCTGAAACCCGAGCAGTTCGCCGACGACCGTTTCGGCGTGCCGACGGTGCGCGACATCCTCAAGGAGCTCGAGAAGCCCGGCCGCGACCCGCGCCCCGAGTTCAAGGCCGCGCGCTTCGCCGACGGCGTCGAGGACATCAAGGACCTCAAGCCCGGCATGGTGCTGGAGGGCGTGGTGACCAACGTCGCCGCGTTCGGCGCGTTCGTCGACATCGGCGTGCACCAGGACGGCCTCGTGCACATCTCCGCGCTGTCGAGCACGTACGTGAAAGATCCGCGCGACGTGGTGAAGGTCGGCGACATCGTGAAGGTGCGCGTGCAGGAGGTGGACGTGCCGCGCAAGCGCATCGGCCTGACCTGCCGGCTCGACGACACCGCGCCGCGCGCGCCGCGCAGCGATCGCGACGGTGCGCGGCCGCCCGCCACGCCACCGGGCGCGCCCAACGATCGCGGTCGCGCGCCGCCGCAGGCGAAGCCGCAGCCGGCGTTCGGCAACAGTGCGCTGGCGGACGCGTTCGCGAAGGCGAAGAAGGCACCCTGAACGCGGCGCGTCAGAACAGGCCGGGCTGCGTCTCGGGCGGCGACGAGTAATCGAGCCGCCCGTCTACGATGCGCGCCGCGCCCGTGTACGGATGCGCCTGCACGCCCCCGCCGGACTGCAGGTGCAGCACCGTCCAGCCGCGCGACTTGAAGTCGTCCGAGATCAGCGAGCGGTGGCACCGCCACCACACGGCCTCCGCGCACATCACCGCCGTGCGCTTCGTCGTCGCCAGCGACGCGAGACGCTCGCGCGCGTGCCGGTAGGGCTGCGTCTCCATGTAGTCGGCATAGCCCCGGAAGGCCTCGTTGCGCCACGCGGTGTTGTGCGAGTCCCTGCGCGGGCGCCGGCGGCCGCCCAGCTCGCGCATCGGCACGTACTCGATGCCCGCCTTCGGCAGATCGACGGCCATCGCGTCGCTGTTGAACTGGGGGTGCCGACGCGAGCCGGCCAGCAGCCGCACGTCCGCGATCGCCTCGATCCCGCCCGCGTGCAGGATCGCGACGAACGCGTCCCACGGATGCGTCGAATGGCCGACCGTCCACAGCGTGCCCGCGTGTTCCATCGCGACAGGCTGCACGGCCCGCGATGAAGCGGCGTTGACGGCACTGCGCCTAGGCTGCGCCGTCCCAGGGAGACTTTTCATGTCCGAGCAGACCACCGGCTTCGCGCGCACCGCCCAGATCCTGAAGTTCATGCTCAAGTACCGGAGCGCGGGCATCTTCAGCGGGCTGGACCAGGACGCGATGCTGCAGGACGTCGAGGCCGAGGCCGACCGGCAGGAAGCGCCGCACGGCCGGCCGGAGGAATTCGTCGACGATCTCGAGGCGCTCGGCCCCACGTTCATCAAGCTCGGCCAGGCGCTGTCGACGCGCCCGGACATGGTGCCGGGCGAGTACATGGCGGCGCTCGAGCGCATGCAGGACCGCGTACAGCCGCTGGACGTGGAGACCGTGCGCCAGGTGATCGAGGAGGAACTCGGCGTCGGCGTCGGCAAGGTGTTCACCGAATTCGACGCCGAGCCGCTGGGCAGCGCATCGCTGGGCCAGGTGCACCGCGCCGTGCTGCGCGACGGCCGCGAGGTCGCGGTGAAGGTGCAGCGGCCCGACGCCCTGGCGAGCGTCCGCACCGACCTCGACGCGCTCCGCTCGATCGCCAGCAAGATCGACCGCGGCACCGACATGGGCCGCCGGCTGAAGTTCGGCGACTGGGTCAACGAATTCGGTCGCACGCTGCTGGCCGAGCTCGACTACCGCCTGGAAGCCGAGAACCTGCAGCGCTTCGGCGAGCGACTGGAGGCCTATCCGCAGCTGGTGGTGCCGCGCCCGGTCTGGAGCCTGTGCGGCAAGCGCGTGCTGACGATGGACCTCGTCCGCGGCCGCAAGGTCACCGACATCACGGGCTTGCAGCGCACGGAGCTGCATCTCGCCGATCTCGCCGGCGCATTGCTCAAGGGCTACCTCGACCAGGCCTTCGTCAACGGCGAGATCCACGCCGATCCGCATCCCGGTAACCTGCTGCTGACCGACGACGGCCGGCTCGCGATCTTCGATCTCGGGATGATCGCCCACGTGCCGCCCAAGCGCCGCGACCGGCTTCTGAAACTGCTGTTCGCGGCCGTCGACGGCCGTGGCGAGGACGTCGCCAACGAAGGCGTTTCCATCTCGACGCGGCTGGAGGACTTCGACGAGGAGCGCTACCAGCGCGAGGTCGGGCAGCTCGTCTCGCAGTACGCGGCGCGTTCCGGCGGCCGCACGGTGTCCGAGGGCCGGCTGGTGCTCGACCTCACGCGCATCGCCACCGCCTGCGGCCTGCGTACGCCGCCCGAACTCAGCCTGCTCGGCAAGACGCTGCTGAACCTCGAGTCGATCTGCGACGCACTCGATCCGGACATGGACGCGAAGGACATCGTCCGCGACCACCTCGAGAACGTGATGCGGCAGCGGCTGCGCAAGTCGCTCTCGCCGGCCGGCCTCGCCGGCGAGCTGATCGAGGTGGAGGGCCTCGTGCGCGAGGCGCCGCGCAAGATCAGCAACCTGCTGACGCTGCTGTCGGAGAACCGCCTCCAGGTGCGGCTGGACGGGCTCGACGACTCCAAGCTCATGGAGAACATGCAGAAGATCGCCAACCGGATCACGGTCGGCCTGATCATCGCCGCCCTGCTCGTGGCTTCGGCGCTGATGATGCGGGTCGACACGGGCACCCGCCTGTTCGGCTATCCGGCCGTCGCCATCGTCATGTTCATCATCGCGGCGCTGCTGGGGCTGTTCGTCGTCGGCAGCGTGCTGCTGACCGATCACAAGGCCCGTCCGAAAGAGGAACGCGGCCTCCACTGACGGTTCAGCCTGAATGGCCTGAACACCGGCCGCTTGCACGCGGATTTCACCGGGCTAACCTGTGCGGGAAGCTTCACCGGGACTGCACGTCCCTGAAGCGCCCGCTACCGGGGTTCCGTGCCCATGCGTCTTTCCGTCGCCCTGGCTTCGGCCATCGCCTGCTTCCTGCCCGCCCTTTCGCCGGCCGAACCGAACGTCACCATTCGCACGCCCGCCGTGCTGTCGCCGGTGCCCGCCGCGCCGAAGTCGCTGCAGCAGGCGCCGGCGTTGTCGCTGGCGTCGCAGCTGGCCGCGCTCGCGCCCGGTGCCGACCCTAAGGTCATCGACCTGGCGCTGAAGGCGCGCGAGTGCGCGATCGACAACGGCGATGCCACCGGCCAGGGCGAGAAGCTCGCCGTGATCGACTACTCGATGCCCTCGACGCAGAAGCGCCTGTGGATCTTCGACCTGAAGAGCCCGCGCGTGATCTACAACGAGTACGTGGCTCACGGCCAGGGCAGCGGCGAGAACTACGCGCGCGCCTTCTCGAACAACGACGGCAGCCACCAGACCAGCCTCGGCCTGTTCCGCACCGCCGAGACCTACGTCGGCAACAACGGCTATTCGCTGCGCATGGACGGGCTCGACAAGGGCTTCAACGACAACGCCCGCTCGCGTGCGATCGTCATGCACGGCGCCTGGTACGTGGACGCCTCGATGGCCCGCAAGATGGGGCGCATCGGCCGCTCGCACGGCTGCCCGGCGGTGCGCGCCGACATCGCGCACGAGATCATCGACACGCTGAAGGGCGGCCAGTTCGTGTTCTCGTACTATCCGGACAACAAGTGGCTGCACGAGTCGCGCATCCTCGCCTGCGCGTCGCGGCACGACCGCACGATCGTCGCCAGCCGCTGAGGCGGTACAACGGCGACACAGCGACGGCCGGGCGCTCACGCCCGGCCGTTATCGTTGGCGCATGACGAACGCGCCTGCCCCACCGCCCCGTCGCCCGTTGCTCGCCGCGCTGTCGCGCCTGGAGGACGGCATCGACGCCGTCCGCGATCGCCTGCTGCCGCGCCGTCCCGGCCACATCGCGGCCTACCGCGGCTGGGGCGACGACGCACGCGTGGACCTGATCGGCCGGGTGCTGGCCGACGCGCCGCAGGGCGGCCCGGGCGAGAACGACTCGCGCTGGCGCAACCTGCGCCATTCGGTCCAGCGATTCACCACCGACGAGGTGCGACGGCAGGCACTGCGGCTGCGACTGGACGCCCACGACGCCTTGGCGGTCACTGACGGCGAGGGCTACTACGCCGCCACGCTGCCCGGCATGCGTGCGCCGGACGGGCTGTGGGGCGCGGCGACGGTGTCGCTCGACGACGGCCGCCTGGAGACGCCGCAGCCGGTGCTGTACGTGCATGCGGACGCGGGCGTCGGCGTCATTTCGGACATCGACGACACGGTGCTCGACAGTTCGATCACCGACTGGAAGACGGCCGCCCAGCTCACCTTCCTGCACAACGCCCGCACTCGCAAACCGCTGGTGGGCGCCGCCCTGCTCTACCAGGCGCTGCAACAGGGCATGGACGGCCGCGGGCGCGTGCCGGTGTTCTACGTGTCGAGCTCGCCCTGGAACCTGTACGACCTGCTCGAGGAGTTCATGGCGCTCAACGGCCTGCCACCCGGGCCGATGTGCCTGCGCGACCTAGGCCTGGACGCGGGGATGTTCATCAAGTCGCCCGGCCACGGGCACAAGCTCGAACGCGCGCGCCAGCTGATCGCGCGCTTCCCGCGGCTGCGCTGGGTGCTGCTGGGCGATTCCGGGCAGGCGGATGCCGAACTCTATGCCGAGGCCGCGCACGAATTCGGCGAGCGCATCGCCGCGATCTACATCCGCGACGTCGACCCCGACCGCGACTCCCCGCTCGATACCGCCGTCGATGCGCAGATCGCGCGCGTCGCCGGCACCCGCGTGCCGATGTTGCGCACGCGCGACAGCCGGGCGATCGCCGACCACGCCGCGTCCATCGGCCTGATCCGCCCGGACTGGCTCGGCCCGATCGAGCGCGAGGTGATGCGCGACGCGGGCCGGCCGACCCTGGCCGAGGCCGCCACCGAGGCGGCCGTGGCGGGCGAACGCGGCCCGGACGCGCCGGTCGGCTAAAATCGCCGGCTCCCTTCGCTGCATTGCCTGCCGATGTCCTCGCCTTTCGGCACCGAGACCGTGCTCGACGTCCGCCACTGGACGGACGCCTACTTCAGCTTCACCACCACCCGCGACGACGGCTTCCGTTTCGACAACGGGCAGTTCGTGATGATCGGACTGGAGGTCGATGGCCGTCCGTTGATGCGCGCGTATTCGATCGCGAGCGCCAACTGGGAAGAGCAGCTCGAGTTCTTCAGCATCAAGGTGCAGAACGGCCCGCTGACCTCGCGCCTGCAGCACATCAGGCCGGGCGACACCGTGCTGATCGGCCGGAAGCCGACCGGCACCCTGCTGATCAGCGATCTGCACCCCGGCCGCAATCTCTACCTGCTGGGCACCGGCACGGGTTTCGCGCCGTGGCTGTCGATCATCAAGGATCCGGAAACCTACGAGCGTTTCGAACGCGTGATCCTGTGCCACGGCGTGCGCTCGGCGGCCGACCTCGCCTATCGGGACTACATCGTCAACGAGCTGCCGCGCCACGAGTTCCTCGGTGAGCAGATCGCGCAGAAGCTGCTGTATTACCCGGCGGTGTCGCGCGAGCCCTTCGACTTCGGCGGCCACGACCACCGCGGCCGCCTCACCGACCTGATGGCGAGCGGCGCGATGATGGAGCAGCTCGGCATCGAGCCGCTCGACGCCGAACATGACCGCGCGATGATCTGCGGCAGCCCGCAGATGCTCGCCGATTTCCGCGCGCTGCTGGATTCGCGCGGCTTCACCGCCGCGCCGCGCATCGGCACCGCCGGTCAGTACGTCTTCGAGCGCGCGTTCGTCGAGAAGTGATCAGGCCGGCGTCGTCGCCGGCATGCGTGCCGGCGTCGGCCCGTCGACCATCTCCAGCCGCACCTCGCCGCGCGCGCTGGCCGAGGCGAGATCGTGCACGAGCCCGGCGACGTCGGTGTCGGGTGCCACCTCGAGCACGCAGGTGGCGCAGTTGCGACCGCCGCCCTTGGACATGTACAGCGCGAGGTCGGCCACGTGCATCGCGTGCTGCCATTCGACGCCCGGGCGCAGCGGCGACATCACCGCGCCGATCGACACCGATATGCCGACCGCCTGCCCGCCGATGTCGATGGGACGCCCGGCAATGCACTGCATCACGCGGTCCGCGAGTGCGGACAGCGCATCGGCGCCCACGTCGGGCAGGATCAGCGCGAATTCCTCGCCGCCCCAGCGCACCACCGAGTCGTGCTGGCGCAGCAGCGCGCGCAGGCGGGTGGCCACCTCGACCAGCACGCGGTCGCCCGCTGCATGGCCCCAGGTGTCGTTGACGCGCTTGAAGAAGTCGATGTCGAGCAGCATCAGCCCCACCGGCGCGCCGCGGTGGCGCGCCATCGCGGCCTCGCACCAGCGCCGGTTCGCCGCGCCGGTCAGCGGATCGACCATCGATTGCTCCGACAGCACCGCGACGTCGTCCGACAGCCTGCGGTTGTCGGTGCGCACGCGCTTCATCCACCGCACCAGCGGCACCACCGCGAGTGCCAGCATCACCGCGAGCGCGGCCCACAGGCGTTGCTGCCACGTGCGCGCCGACAGCTCGGCCTGCTTGATGCGGTTGGCCGCCGCGAGCCGGTCGATCGCGCGCTGGCGCGCCTGCGCGTCGTAGCGCTCCTGCATCTCCACGAGCGTCTTGTCGCGCTCCTGCCGGGTCAGCTCCTGCTGCAGGCTGGCCACCGTCTCCAGCGCCTCCAGCGCCTCGCGGTAGCGCCCGGCGAGCTTGTAGATGCCGACCAGTTCGCCGGTCATGCCGATCACGTCGCCGCCCGCGTGCAGGTGCTCGGCGATGTCCACCGCCTCCCGCACCATTCGCAGCCCGCCCTCGACGTCGCCGAGGTGCGCCGTGGCCACGCCCGCGTTGGTCAGCGCATACGAGCGGCTGCGGCTGTCGCCGCTGGCGGCGGCGAGTCGTTCGGCCTGCTGTGCGTAGTCGAGCGCGCGGGCGTAGTCGTGCTCCATGAGCCAGTGGTCGGCGAGGTTCGACAGGCTGACCGCCTCGAACTCCTCCATGCCGCGCTGGCCGCGCGACAAGCGGAGCGCCTCGTCGAGCGCGGCCGCCTGCAGCGCGCTCTTGCCTGCGCGTCCGAGCGCGTTGGCCTCGTTGAGGCGCAGCGACGCCATCGCGTAGGTGAAACCGATGCGGCGCGCGTCCGCGTAGGCACGTCGCGCGATGGTTTCGGCGCGGCCGTAGTCCGACAGGCTGGTGGTCATCGCGACCAGCAGGGCCTGCGCGCGCAGCCGGCCGGCCTCGTCGCCGGCCTTCTCGGCGAGGTCGGACGAGGCCAGCGCTTCGGCGATGCCGGCGGCGAAGTTGCCGCGGATGTTGTACAGCCGCGCCTGGGCGTAACGGAACGTCTGCGCGACGTCCGCCGACGATGCGGGCAGCGCGGCCTCGACATCGCGCAGCAGGCGCTCGGCCTCGTCGGGATCGCGCCGGGTCAGCGCGTCCTGCGCACGCAGCAGCGTGGCGTCGATCGCGCACGGCCGGCAGCGTTCGGCGCGCGCCATGGCGTCCAGCTCCGCGAGCGCGCGGCTCGCCGCCGCCACCATCCCCGGTTGGCGCGAGCTGACGGCGAGCGTGGCGATCGCGACGTGGTAGCGCTCGCGTTGGGCGAGCGGCGCCGAGCTGCCCGGGCGGTCGCTGGCGGCCTCGAGTCGCTCGATCGCTTCCGCGGCCGAACGGAATCCGTGCTGGCGCTGGTCGCGCAGCACGTCGTCGACGCGTTCGCCGGCAATGGCGACGGCGGGCATGACCAGCAGAAGGACGAGCGCGGACGCTTTCATGGAACGGCTATCGGCCCGGAAACGCCCGGCTTGAGCGCGGTGGCGCCGCCAACCTTGCGGTCGCCCGCGCTAGTGCGGGCCGCGTACCTCCATACGCTGCAGTTCGGGTTCGACGCGCGCGAGCGTCATCGAAAGCTGCCAGAAGAACAGGGCCACCACCGCCACGATGATCACCGCCCAGAACGCCCGCCGCCGATGCCAGGTATGGATCGGCGGCGCGAACGCCGCGAGTGCGAGCAACGCGCCCACGACGGTGATGGCGTCGAAGCTCGCACGCTGCCAGTAGCTTCCGCCCAGATGCAGCCACATGCCGAACTCGTCGAACGTCAGCGCCAGGCCCACGCCGTAGAGCGCGGCCAGCAGGTCGAGCCGGCGCCCCGCGACGGGGGGCGCGAACAGCAGCACGGCGCCCACGAACGAGAGCAGGAAGATCCCGTAGTTCAGGTGGTGGACGTGGGTGCCGCCGAGATGCAGGTAAAGGTCGGGGATCGCCCTCTGCATGATCAGCAGCACCAGCAGGCGCGCGGAAGCGAACGCCACCACGAAGCTGGCGAGGACGATCCGCGGAAGGCGCCTTCTGCTCATGGCCCTCGTCTTACGCCGAAACAGAGCCGCAGCTCTTACGCCGAAACAGAGCCGCAGCGGACGCCGTGCCGCTCGCCGCGGGGGCTGCGGCCACCTCGCGCGGTTAACCTGCGCGGCGCTAGGGTCGCCGTCCGGTCCCGATGACGCGGCCACGGAGGCCAGGCGCATGAACAAGCCCTACAGTCACGACGAGCTCGAGCAGAAACGGAACTACGAGGCCGGGCGCAAGGCCATGAAGCAGGCCGATCCGGAGCGGCAGCGGCACCCCGAGCCGCAGCATGCACCCCGCCCTGCCACCGGCAAGCGAAAGCCCGCCGAACGCCATCATTGACCGACGGCCAGTCCCCGGCGCCGTGGCTCAGGCCGCGGCCGCCGCTTCGCCGCGCAGCGCCGCCCGGTAGCGGCGGCTGCACGGCACGGTCGTGCCATCGTCCATGACGATGCGTGCGTCGCCCGAGTCGATCGGTTCGATGCGGTCGATGCGGTCGAGGTTGACCATCCAGCTGCGGTGCACGCGCCGGAACCGCGTCGGGTCCAGCTTCTCCTCGATCTGCGCCATCGTGCAGCGCAGCGGGTAGTCGCGGCCCCGCACATGCAGGTTGACGTAGTTGCCGGCCGCCTGCAGCCACTCGATGTCGGCCGCCGGCACGAGGAATTCCTTGCCGAGCTTGCGTACCAGGAAGCGCTCCGGGCGGGCCGTCGAGTCGTTCGCCGGCGCATCGTCGGGCGGCGCGAGGAGGCTGGCCTCGCCCTGCAGGCGGCGCAGGAACAGGCGGTAGGCCTCGATGGTGAGCACGGTCGAGGCGAAGCCGCGCACGTCCTTGAGGTACTCGTAGGCGCCCTGCACGAGCCAGTTGCCGAAGTCGTAATCGCCGCCCACGGCGGCGTAGGCGGCCTCGCGCAGGGCGACCATGCCGGCGACGTGCAGCGCGGACCAGACCACGCTGACCAAGGCGTATTCGCCCAGCCGCCGCTTCCAGCCGTCGAACTGGATCGGGCGGGCCCGGGTGAAGGCCACCACCAGCGGGACCAGCAACAGGCTGACGAGGTTGCTGCTGATCTCCCACACGGCCGGCTGCCACGGCTCGATCGCGAGGTGCACCCGGCGCACGTCCATGTTGACGGTGATGCTGTTGGCCACCGCATTGACGAGGAACAGCCCGATCCAGAAGCCGTATTCGATCCACGGTCGCCAGGGCTGGAAGCGCGTCCAGTCGGACGCGGCGGGTCGGGTGGCCTCGTTCATCCGCGCATTGTCACCCGGCGCGCCGCAGCGGGCCGACGCGCCCGTCCCGCGGGTCCACCGCTCGTCCCCGGGACGCCCCGGGCGGTCACATCCGACGGCTTGCCGCGGACGACCGCGACGCAGGCTGGCTCACCGCCACTCCGGACCTCCGGCATGACCCGACGCCACGACATCGACGCCCTGCGCGCCCTCGCCTTCGCGCTGCTCATCCTCTACCACTGGGGAATGCTGTACGTCGGCGACTGGGACTGGCACATCAAGAGCCCCCACACCACCGACTGGCTGCAGATCCCGATGCTGGCGGTGAACCGCTGGCGGATGTCGCTGATCTTCCTGATCTCCGGGGCATCCGCCGGCTTCCTGCTGGCACGCGGCGGCGGCCTGTCGTTCCTCGGCAAGCGCACGTGGCGCCTGCTGCTGCCGCTCGTGTTCGGGATGCTGGTGATCGTGCCGGTGCAGCCGTACGTGCAGGGCATCGGCACGGGCTACGTGACGCCGGGCTACCTGGACTTCCTCGCCCGCTACTACCAGTTCCGCCCCTGGCCCGCGGGTGCGTTCGACGGCGACACCAGCGGCCTCACGTGGAACCACCTCTGGTACCTCGCCTACCTGTGGACGTACACGGTCGTGCTGGCGCTCGCCCTTCCGCTGCTGCGCTCGAACGGCGGCCTGTGGCTGCAACGCCGCCTGACGTGCCTGCGCGGATGGGCGCTGCTCCTGCTGCCCGCCCTTCCGATCGCGATCGAGACGGTCACCCTGCAGGGCCGCTTCGAGGACACAGGCGATCTCGTGCACGACGGCTACCGCAACGCGCTCTACTTCACCGTCTTCCTCTACGGGTTCTGGCTCGCCCGCGACGTCGCGGTCTGGGACGAGCTGGCGCGGCTTCGCCGGCGTGCGCTCGGCTGGGCGGCGGGTCTGTGCGTCGCCTACCTCGGCCTCGCGCTGTCGCTGCCGGACGATCCGGGCACGGTCTGGCAGTCGATCGTGTGGACGCTGCGCAGCTTCTACGTCTGGGCGGCCATCGCCGCGGTGCTCGGCTGGTCGAAGGCCTGGCTCGATCGCCCCTTCCCGTGGCTCGGCTGGGCCAACGAAGCCGTCTACCCGTGGTACGTACTGCACCAGAGCCTGATCGTGCTGCTCGCCTACTGGCTCATCCCGCTGCACCTGCCCGCCGGGCTCGAGGCGCTGGCCGTGCTGGCCGGCACCGTGGCCGGTTGCTGGCTGGGCTTCGCGCTGATCCGCCGACTGCCGCCGCTGCGGCCGCTGTTCGGGCTGAAATGGGCGCCGCGCGACGCCTCGCCGCGGCCGGCCGTCGCGCCGGTCGCCGCATGAAGCGACCGGCGCCCGCGAAACGTGCTGGCGCTACTTCGCGGACGGGATCCGCACGGGCTCGGCGAACGGTGAGATGCCGAGCGCCCGGTCGATCTCGGCGGGGTAATAGGCCGTCTCACCCTTGATCACCAGGGCGACCTTGCGCAGGTCGGCGATGTTCGCGGTCGGGTCGCCGTCCACGAGCACGAGGTCGGCGGTCCTGCCCGGCGCGATCACGCCGCGATCGGTGGCACGCGCGACGGTCGCGGCATTGAAGGTCGCCACCTGCAGCGCCTGCGACGGCGTCAGCCCGGCCTGCACGTAGAGCTCCAGCTCGCGCTGCAGCGTGAAGCCGGGCATCTCGTCGGTGCCCGCGAGGATCGGCACGCCCGCCTTGTACAGGCGACCCACGAACTCGACCATCTTGTTGAAGGACTTGTCGTAGCGCTGGAACGTGGCGTCGTCCGGAATGTCCATCTCCGCGGCCATGCGGCTGCGCGTCACGTCGGGCGGCAGGTGGTCCGCGACCGGCGCGATGATCGGCGACATCGTGCCGTCGCGCTGGTGGATGAACTCGAACGTCGCCAGCGTCGGATCGCTGGCGATCTTCTTCTCCGCCATCAGGCGGATGAAGTCCTGCACCGGCTGGCTGTCGAAGTCGAGGTCGGCCACCTTCTTCGCCGGCAGGTAGAAGCGCTCCAGCGTGCGCGTGTCGGTCGTGTCGTCGACGAGGAAGTTGAGCATCAGCTGGTTGATGTGCTGGACCTCGTCGTAGCCGTCGTCGATCGCGTCGCGTGCGCGCAGGAACGCCGGGATGTGCCCGCTCACGCGCAGCCCTTTCGACTGCGCGTAGGCGACGGTGTCCTTCAGCACCGCCTTCGGGAACGAGTTGTAGATCTTGATCTGCGGGTAGCCGTGCGCGGCGTACCAGTCGACCGCCTTCTTGGCCTCGTCGAGATCCTTGATGACGAAACCGTTGCGCGCCGACATCGCGCTTTCGCCTTCGATGAAGCCCGCGGGCACGATGCGCGGCATCAGCAGCGTGCCGGCCTTCTCCTCGGCGATGATCTGCTGCAGCGACGCGTTGTCGTTGCCCATGTCGCGAACGCTGGTCACGCCCGCCGCGAGGTTGAGCCCGCCGTCCCAGCGCGTGACGTGCGCATGCATGTCCCAGAGGCCCGGAAGCATCACGCGGCCGCCGCCGTCGATGCTGCGATCCGCATCCGCCCGGGCGTTCGACGCTGGGGTGATCGCAACGACGCGCCCGTCGCGCAGCAGCACGTCGCGCGGCGGCAGGAGCGTCGCGGCCACGCTGTCGAACACGCGCACGTTGCGGATCAGCGTGGTGCCGGGCATCGGCCTGGCCAGCTGCGATTGCAGCGCGGCCAGCATCTCGCCTTCGGCCTTCTTCTGCCGGGCTTCGAGCTGGGCGCCGCTGGCTTCCCAGCCTTCCGGCAGCATCTGCAGGAAGCCCGGCGCGATGAAGGCGAAGAGGCGCGGCACCGCGTCGTCGGTGAACCAGCCGAAGTTCGGAGTCAGGCCCTGCCCGGTCAGCGCGAGCAGCCGCACCGTCCTGCGGTGGTCGCCGTTCGCGACCGTCTCGCGCGCGACCTCGCGCATCGTCAGCACGCCGCCCGGCACGAGCGGCAGGCGGCCGTCCGTCCGCCTCGCCAGCGCCGCGACCGTCGCCTCCGTCGCGGCGGGCGTGCCCGCGAGGGGCGCGTACTCGGCGACGCCGCTGACCGTGCGGCTTCCGCGGTCCGCGGTCGTCTTCCATTCGACGCGGTCGCCGGTGCGGCGGTACGACTCGTCGACCTTCGCCCCGAACGTCGAGGTGCCGGTCACCCGGTAGCGCGCGAAGGTGCCGTCGGGCGCGAGCTCGAACTCCTCCTTCATCTCCGGGCCGCGGCCGTTGTCCTTGAACACGAATTCGCTGCGGACGACGCCATCGTCGCCGCGCGTGGTGACCTGCTGGCCGGCCTGCTTGCCGTTGTCGACCAGCACCACCCAGCGCTGCGTCTCGGCGCACCACGCGGGAACAGCGGGGAGCAGCAGCAGCGCGAGTGCCAGGCGGCGGGCGAGCGGTTTCATCGGCGTATCTCCTCGGCGCCGGCGCGGCGCCCGCCGAGCCTAGCGCGCACGCGGCGGACCGCCGTCGCCGGTCGTCGCGCCGCCCGCCGCGGCGCAAAAAAACATGCCGCCCGGAGGCGGCATGCCGGTACGACGGACGCGCGCGCTCAGTGCTTCGGTTCGGACACCCCGCGCACGAGCTCGGCGGTCTTGCGGTCGCGGCCGCTCAGCGCGATGTCGGCCTGCGCCACCACGCCGCAGAGACGACCGTCCGCGTCGACCACCAGCAGCCGGCGGATCTGCTCGTTCTCCATCAGCTGGATCGCATCGGCCAGGCTGCTGTCCACGCCCAGCGTGGTGACCGGGCTGGTCATGCAGTCCTGTGCGGTGCACTGCTGCGGGTCGCGCCCTTCGGCGACCACGCGCAGCGCGACGTCGCGATCGGTCACGGTGCCCACCGGCCGGCCGGCCGCGTCGATGACCGGCACCAGGCCGCAGTCGTTCTCGAGCATCAGGCGGGCGACCTCGCGCACGGGCGTGGCGGCCTGGCAGCTCGCCGGGTCGGGGGTCATGACGCTGCGGATGTCCATCGAAGGCTCCTCTCTCGAAGTGAAGGCGGCCAAGGTGCGGGCCGGTCGGTCGCCCAAGCGTGAAGTCGCACGCGTTCGGCAACCGTATGGCTTTCGTCATGGGCGGGTAAAGCGACCGTCGGTTAACCTGCCGCATTCACTCCGTCGAGGCTCCCCCATGAAGCATCCTCTCGCCCTTGCGCTCGCGATCGCCCTGACGACGATGGCCGCCCCGGCGGTCTCGCATGCCGCGAAAGCCCCCGCGCCCGCCAAGAGCCAGAAGTCCAACGTGAATCCCTTCCTCGCGCCGAGCCCGCTGCCGCTCCACTACCCGCAGTTCGACAAGATCAAGGACACCGACTTCGCCCCGGCCTTCGACCGCGGCATGGCGGAGCAGCTCAGGGAAATCGACGCGATCGCCAACAACAAGGCGAAGCCGACCTTCGACAACACCATCATTCCGATGGAGAAGAGCGGCCAGGTGCTGCGTCGCGCGCTGACCGTGTTCGGCAACCTGGTCGGCGCCGATACCAACGACGCGCGCAACAAGCTCGATACCGAGTACTCGCCGAAGCTCGCCGCTCATAACGACGCGATCTTCCTCAACCCGAAGCTGTTCGCCCGCGTCGAGACGCTCTACAACCAGCGTGCGTCGCTGGGCCTCGATGCGCAGGGCCTGCGCCTGGTCGAGAAGTACTACCAGGACTTCGTCCGCGCCGGCGCCAAGCTGACCGACGCGCAGAAGGTGCAGCTGAAGTCGATCAACGCGCAGATGGCCAAGCTCGGCACGCAGTTCAGCCAGAACGTGCTGGCCGAGCGCAATGACCTCGCCGTCGTGGTCGACAGCAAGGCCGAGCTCGCCGGGCTGCCGGACGAGGCCATCGCCGCCGCCGCCAAGGCCGCGAAGGACCGCAAGCTCGAGGGCAAGTACGTCATCGAGCTGCAGAACACGACGATCCAGCCGCCGCTGACCTACCTCGACAACCGCGCCCTGCGCGAGAAGATCTTCAAGGCGTCGATCTCGCGCGGCAGCCGCGGCAACAAGTGGGACAACACGGGCATTGTGTCGCAGATGGCCAAGCTGCGCGCCGAGAAGGCCGCGCTGCTGGGTTACCCGACCTACGCCGCCTACGCGCTCGAAGACCAGACCGCCAAGACGCCGGAAGCCGTCAACGACATGCTCGCCAAGCTGGCGCCGCCCGCGGTGGCCAACGCCAAGCGCGAGGCCGCCGACCTGCAGGGGATGATCGACAAGGAACAGAAGGCCAAGGGCCAGCCGACCTTCAAGCTCGAGCCGTGGGACTGGGCGTACTACGCCGAGAAGGTGCGCCAGGCGAAGTACAACTTCGACGAGTCGCAGCTCAAGCCCTACCTCGAGCTCGACAACGTGCAGCAGAACGGCGTCTTCTTCGCCGCCAACAAGCTGTACGGGCTGACGTTCAAGGAGCGCAAGGACCTGCCGGTGTACGAGCCCGACGTGCGCGTGTTCGACGTGTTCGACAAGGACGGCAAGCAGCTCGCGATCTTCCTGTCCGACATGTACGCGCGTCCGAGCAAGAACGGCGGTGCGTGGATGAACTCGTACGTCGACCAGTCGGCGCTCACGGGCTACCTGCCGGTCATCGCCAATCACCTCAACATCCCGAAGCCGCCGGAAGGCCAGCCGACGCTGCTGTCGTGGGATGAAGTGACCACGATGTTCCACGAGTTCGGCCACGCGCTGCACGGCATGTTCTCGAACGTGAAGTACCCGTACTTCTCGGGCACCAGCGTGCCGCGCGACTTCGTCGAGTACCCGTCGCAGGTCAACGAGATGTGGGCCGATTGGCCGGAAGTGCTGGCGAACTATGCCAAGCACTACCAGACCGGCGCGCCGATGCCGAAGGAACTGCTCGACAAGGTGCTGGCCAGCAGCAAGTTCAACCAGGGCTTCACGACGACCGAGTACCTCGGCGCCGCCCTGCTCGACCAGCGCTGGCACCAGATGCCCGCCGCGCAGGTGCCGGACGCGAAGGGCGTGATGCCGTTCGAGGCCGCCGCGCTCGCGAAGGACGGCGTCGACTTCTACGCCGTACCGCCGCGTTACCGCACGCCGTACTTCAGCCACATCATGGGCGGCTACGCGGCCGGCTACTACGCCTACATCTGGTCGGAAGTGCTCGATGCCGACAGCGTCGAGTGGTTCAAGCAGAACGGCGGCCTGACGCGCAAGAACGGCGACCACTTCCGCGACACGCTGCTGTCGCAGGGCGGCAGCCAGGACGCCATGGTGCTGTTCCGCAACTACACCGGCCGCGATCCGTGGATCGAGCCGCTGCTGAAGCGCCGCGGCCTCGACACCACCACCGACGACAGCAAGGCGCCGGCCGACACCACGCCGCCGGTCACCGCGCCGACGAAGTAAGCGTCGCGGCGTCGCGTTCAACGAAACCGCCCGGAGCGATCCGGGCGGTTTTTCTTCATCCGCGGACGGCGCTCACCGGGCACCGCCGCCGAATGCGGCAATCTCGGCCATCCGTTCCGTGGAGATGACGACGATGACCGCTCGTAACCGATCGACGCCCCGTCCCCTTGCGCCCGCGCGCCTCGGGCTCTGCGGTCTCGCGGCGAGCCTCCTGCTGGCCGCCTGCGCCCCATCCGCGCCCCCTGCTGAGCATGCGGATGCGACACCGCCGCCGGCGGCGGGCGAGCCGAGCGCGACCGCGACCGCGTCCGACACGCCCGCGCCCGCCCCGGCCCCGCCCGCGTCGGACGACGGCGCATCGCGCGACGCAGCGCCGGCGCCGCGCGAGTCGCTGCCCGAGCCCGGCCCGGCGCCGATCAACTCGCCGCAGGCGGCCGCCACGGCGGTCGAAACGTACTTCGCGCTGCTCGACGCCGACCGTACCGCCGATGCCGACGCCAGGTGGGGGGATGCGGCGAAGGCGGCCGCGTTCCGCCGCGACTTCAAGGCGCTCGGCGAGTACCACACCGAAGTGGACGCGCCGGGCGGCATCGAGGGCGCGGCGGGCTCGATGTACGTGACCGTCCCGGTGCGGTTCGTTCCGGCAGCGAGCGTCGCCAACCCGCGTCCGCGCATGGGCGAAGTCGTCGTGCGCCGCGTCAACGACGTGCCCGGCTCGACCGAGGCCCAGCGTCGCTGGCACATCGAGCGGATCGACGTGGCGATGACGCCGAAGTAACGGGCAGGGCGGCGCGGCGTGGCCGACGGTCGCGCAAACGAAAACGGGGCCCGAAGGCCCCGTTCTCGCGCTCGTCGACGGTCGGTCAGCGACGGTCGGCGGCGCTCGCGTCGCGCGCCGCGCGGAACTCCGACTCCTGGCCCCAGTTCGGCCACTGGTTCGAGTTGGCGAGGTCGCGGCCGAGCGAATAGAGCATCTGCAGGTCGCGCGCCATGCCCTTGAACGTCCAGCTGGCTTCCCATTGGTCGGCGGGCTGGTGGTAACGATCGGCGGTGTAGGCCTTGTCCGACGCTTCCGCGGCCGCGACGCCGCCTTCCACCCAGTCGTTGCCCGAGCCGTAGGAGATGGCCGGCACGCCGCGCTTGGCGAACGGGAAGTGGTCGGAGCGGAAGAAGTGGCCGGCCTCCGGATGCGGATCGGGGCTGTAGGCCAGGCCCCAGGCCTTCGCCTTCGCGGTGAGCCGGTCGAGCAACTCCACCTTCGCGCTGCCCGACGTCGTGAAGTTCTTCGACAGGCCGTGCGGATCGAGCGCGTCCATGTTGATGACGCCCACCGTCTTGCCCAGCGGATACACCGGCTTGGACGCGTAGTACTCGGACCCGAGCAGGCCCTTCTCTTCCGCGGTCACCGCGAGGAACACGACCGAGCGATCGGTGCGCGGCGCTTTCGCGAACGCACGGCCGAGCTCCAGCAGCGAGGCGATGCCCGTCGCGTTGTCGACGGCGCCGTTGTAGATGCGGTCGCCCTTGGCATCCGGCTCGCCGACGCCGAGGTGGTCCCAGTGACCGCTGTAGATCACGGTCTCGTCGGGGCGCTTCTTGCCGACCAGCCGGCCGACCACGTTCTGCGAGGTGATCACCTGGCTGTCGACGTCGTACTTCGCCGAGAACGTGGCGTCCTTGAGCGGTACCGGCTTGAAGCCGCGCGCCTGCGCCTGCTTCTTCAATGCATCGAAGTCGAGGCCGCTGCGCTTGAACAGGTCGACCGCGACGTCGCGCTGGATCCACGCCTCGAGCGCCGGATGCGAGGCCTTGGGATCGTCGCGCACCACGTCGAACATCGTGTTCGTGTTCGAGTTCTTGACCGTCGCCCAGCCGTACGACGCCGGCTCGGACTCGTGGACGATCAGCAGGCCCGCCAGGCCCTGGCGCGCCGCTTCCTCGTACTTGTAGGTCCAGCGGCCGTAGTAGGTCATGGCCTTGCCGCCGAAGTCGCCCTGGCCCGTCTCGAAATCGGGATCGTTGATCAGCACGACGCCGACCTTGCCCTTGAGGTCCAGGCCCGCGAAGTCGTTCCAGTTGCGCTCCGGCGCGTTCACACCGTAGCCGAGGAACACCAGCGGTGCGTTCTGGATCGACACGGACTTGTCGCCGTTCATCGCGGCGCGCACGGCGATCTGCTCGCCCTGCGTCAGCGATTGCGACTGCCCGCCCGCGTTCAACGCGAGCTGCGGCGCGCCCTTGATCGACGCGCGCAGAAGCGGCACCGGCTGCGTCCACGTGCGCTTGCCGTCCTTCAGGTCGCCGCCCGGCTGCAGGCCGGCGGCCTTCATCTGCGCGAGGAGGTAATCGACCGTCTTCGTCTCGCCGGCGGTGGCGGGACCACGGCCTTCGAACGCGTCGGACGAGAGCGTGCGGACGATCGACGAGAGCCGCTGCGGGCTGATGTCGGGCGACTTGGCGGCGTGCGCGGGCTGCAGCGCGAGGCCGAGCGCGACGGTGAGGACGGAAACGCTGAGCAACCTGGACAAGGCAGACCTCTTCAGGGGTGGACAACCGGCCGATGGTAGCAAGCGGCTAGACCCCGCCCACGCGGTCGCGGCCGTATTTCGCCGCGAACGCCTCCGGTTCGATGAACGCTTCGGTCCGGCCGCAGCGCCCGTCAGTGGAGGGGACGCCGCGGCGGCGGCAACGCTTCGCCGGATTCGAGCGGAAGACCCTCGCGCAGGCGGTCGGCATCCGAGGCGGGCACGGCCGGTGGGCGGGGCGGAAGACGGGGGTTGCTGCTGCGGGAACTCTGGGACATGGGGAGACGGCGTGCTGCGGGGGAGCCGCCTAGTCTGTCGCCCGGGGGTCTCATCCGGGGCGACGATACGGCCGCTTGGGCCGCCTGAATGCGGCTTGCTGAACGGATGAATGAACGCGACGGTCAGGTTCGCCATCACGCAGACGACGTTGGGCTCTAGTGGGCGGTCCGTTTCGATCCGGCGCGCTGCAGCGATGCCTTGCGCGCTGCGGAGGCCGCCGGTTTTCGCTTGGCCCCGGACGGCGCGGTCTTCTTTCCCACCGCCTTCTTCGCCACCGCCTTCTTCGCCACCGCCTTCTTGGCGATCGCCTTCTTCGCGCGCGGCTGCTTCGCCGTTTTCCCGGTCGAGGTCGGGCTGGCGCCCGCCACCGCGCCTCGGGCGCCGGAACTGGCCGCGTCCTTGCCTTTCGCGGCGGTCTTGCGGGCGCCCAGACCCGGCGCTCGACCGCCGCCCGCCGACGGGGCGGCGGTCTTCCGCGCCGCGCGCTTCGCGGCCGCTGTGCCCGCACCGCCCGTGTCGAGCACGACCCAGGTCGGCGCATGGTCGCTGGCACCCGGCTGGCCGCGGACCCAGCGGTCGACGCCCGCGTCCTTCAGCAGCGGCGCGAGCGTCGGGCTGAGCAGCAGGTGGTCGATGCGCAGGCCCGCATCGCGCTCCCAGTGCTTACGGAAGTAGTCCCAGAACGTGTAGATGCGTGCGTCGCCGTGCACGGCGCGGATCGAGTCGGTCCAGCCCTGCGCGAGGAGCTCGAACCAGGCCTCGCGGCTCTCGGGCTGCAGCAGCGCGTCCTTGCGCCACGAGGCCGGGTTGTAGATGTCGAGCTCATCGGTCGGCACCACGTTGAAGTCGCCGCACATCACGGTGGGCGCGCCGCCGTCGAGCAGCGTCTTCGCGCGGCGCTGCAGCTCCGCGAACCAACGCAGCTTGTACTCGAACTTCGGACCGGGCCACGGATTGCCGTTGGGCAGGTACAGGCAGGCCACGCGAAGACCGTGGACGTCGGCTTCGAGGTACCGGCTCTGGGTGCCGTCCGGATCGTCCGGAAGCCCACGCTGGCGTTCCTCGGGCTGCGTCCCGCGCGCGAGGATCGCCACGCCGTTCCACGACTTCTGCCCGTGCCAGAGCGCGCCGTAGCCCAGGCGCTCGACGTCCGCCTGCGGAAACGCCTCGTCGGGTGCCTTCAGCTCCTGCAGGCAGGCGATGTCGGGCTTCTCACGCTCGAGCCACTCGAGCAGCGCGCCCAGGCGCGCGCGGATGCCGTTGATGTTGAACGTCGCGATCTTCAACCGGGCCATGCGACCGATGCTAGGGCCGATCCGTGCAGGCCCGGTGAGGTCAGCCGAGCAGGCGTTGCATCAGCGCGAAGTAGAGGTCCGGAAGGCGCTCGAGATCGGCGACCGCGATGTGCTCGTCGACCTTGTGGATGCTCGCGTTCACCGGCCCGATCTCCACGCAGTGCGTGCCCAGCGGCGCGATGAAGCGCGCATCGGACGTGCCGCCGCCGGTGCTCTCCTCCGGCGGCGCGCCGGCGAACTCGGCCAGCACCTCGCGCGCCGCGCGGCGCAGTTCACCATCCGGCGTGTAGAAAGGTTCGCCGCTGCGGTGCCAGTCGATCGTGTAGTCCTGGCAGTAGCGCGCCAGCATCGCATTGCACTCGTGCTCCAGCCGCGCCGCCGTCCAGTGCGGGTTGTAGCGGAGGTTGAACAGCACCTGCAGTTCGCCGGGAATGACGTTGTTCGCACCGGTGCCCGCCAGCACGTTGCTGACCTGCAGGCTCGTCGGCGGAAACGTCTCGTAGCCGTCGTCCCACCTGCGCGACGTGAGTTCGGCGAGCGCGGGCATCGCCTCGTGCACCGGATTGCGCGCCTTCTCCGGATACGCGACATGCCCCTGCACGCCGCGCACCGTGAGCGTGGCCGACAGCGATCCGCGGCGCCCCACGCGCAGCAGGTCGCCGAGCACGGCCTTCGACGACGGCTCCCCGGTGATGCACCAGTCGATGCGCTCGCCGCGCGCGCGGAACGCGTCCGCCACCTTACGCACGCCGTCGATCGCCACGCCTTCCTCGTCGGACGTCAGCAGCAGTGCGACGCGGCCGCGATGTGCGGGGTGCTCGCGCGCGAACCGCTCGAGCGCGACCACGAATGCGGCCACGCTGCCCTTCATGTCGGCCGCGCCACGGCCGTACAGCAGTCCGCCGCGGATGTCGGGCGTGAACGGGTCGCTGGACCAGGCCTCGACCGGCCCGGGCGGTACCACGTCGGTATGCCCCAGCAGGACCAGCGTCGGCCCCGTCTCGTCGCCGACGTGCACGGCCCACAGGTTGTCGACGTCGCCGAAGCGCATCGATTCGCAGTGGAAGCCGGCGGCCCCGAGGCGCGCGGCGATGAGCGCCTGGCAGCCGGCGTCGTCCGGCGTGAGCGAGCGCTGCTCGATCAGCGCGCGGGTCAGGTCGAGGACGTCGCTCATGGAGTCTCCCGCGCCTCAGCCGATGCCGAAGCGCTTCTTGAAGCCGTTGTCGGTGAAACCCTGGGAAACCGCACCGTCATCGGTGACCACCACCGGTCGACGGATCAGCTGCGGATGCTCGCGAAGCAGCAGCTTCCACTCCGCATCAGAGCCCGGAGTCTTACGTGCCGGCGGCAGGCCGCGCCACGTGGTCGACGACTTGTTCACCATCGCGTCCCAGCCGCCGAGCGCGTCCTTCCACGCCACCAGCGTCTCCGGCGACTGCCGCACGTCGCGGTAGTCGACGAAGTCGTGCGCGACGTCGAAGCGCTTGAGCCAGTTGCGCGCCTTCCGGCACGTGTCGCAGTTGGCCAGGCCGTAGAGCGTGGTCGCCATGTCAGTCGGCCAGCCCGCGCAGCAGGTCGTTGATCGAGGTCTTGCCGCGCGTCTTCTCGTCCACCTGCTTCACGATGACCGCGCAGTACAGCGAATGCGAGCCGTCGGCGGCGGGCAACTGGCCGGATACCACGACGCTCCCCGGTGGCACGTAGCCGTAGCTGATCTCGCCGGTCATGCGGTTGTAGATGCGCGTGCTCTGCCCGAGGAAGACACCCATGCCGATCACCGAGTGGTGGCCGACGATCACGCCTTCGACGACTTCGGAGCGCGCGCCGATGAAGCAGTGGTCCTCGATGATCGTCGGCGTGGCCTGCAGCGGCTCCAGCACGCCGCCGATACCGGCGCCCCCGGAGAGGTGGCAGTGCTTGCCGATCTGCGCGCACGATCCGACCGTCGCCCAGGTGTCGACCATCGTGCCCTCGCCCACGTAGGCGCCGATGTTCACGAAGCTCGGCATCAGGACGACATCCTTCGCGATGTGGCAGCCGCGACGCGCGATCGCGCCGGGCACGACGCGGATGCCGGCCTTGCGGAAGGCCGCCTCGTCGAAATCGCGGAAGCGCGCGGGCACCTTGTCCCAGAACGGCGCGGGATCCGCTTCGACCACTTCCATGTCCTGCGTGCGGAAGTACAGCAGCACGGCCTTCTTGAGCCACTCGTTGACCTTCCAGCCGCCCTTGCCGTCCGGCTCGGCGACGCGGTATTCGCCCGACTCGATGCGGTCGATGACGAGGTTGACCATCGGGCGCGTCGAGCCCTCGATCTCGTCGAGCGTCAGCATCGAGCGGCGCTCCCAGGCGCTGTCGATGGTGAACTTCAGCTCGTCGTGGCCGGGGCCGCTCGGCGCGGGCGCAGCCTTGCGGCGCGCGCTCTTCTTGGCAGCGGTCTTCTTCGCGGCGGTCTTCTTGGCCGGCGGGCTCATGGGCAGTCTCCGTCGAGGCAGGCGCGCAGCGCATCGTGCAGCGCCTGCTGGTGGGGTTCGTCAAGCGGCTCGTCGTTGCCGTCGGCATCGACGCGGGTGATCTGGAACACGTCCTCGGCGCGCTCGCCGAAGGTGGCCACGCGCGCATCGTGCACGCGCATGCGCTGTTCGCGCAGCACCAGCGCGACGTCCGCGAGCAGGCCCGGGCGGTCGGTGCAGACGAGGCTGAGCAGCGTCCGTGGAGGCGTGGCGACGTCGTCGAAGCCGATGCGCGGCACGATGCGGAAATGCCGGAGGTGGGTCGGCTGCGCGCGGCGCGCGGGACGCAGCGCGTCGAGGGGGCCGTCGAGCACCTGGGTCAGCCGATGCGCCACCGCGTCCGCAGCGGATTGCCGGCGCGCATCCGCCGGCACCACCTGGAAACTGTCGAAGACGCGACCGCCCGGGCCGTCGAGCACGCGGGCCTGCGCGATCGCGAGGCCGAGGCGGTCGAGCGTGATCACGATGGCCGCGAACAACCCGTCGCGGTCCGGCGAGTGCACGAACACTTCGAGCGCGCCGGCATCGGCGAGTGGCCTCACCGCCACGCAGGTATCGCGCGCACCCAGCGCCAGCAGCGCCTGCGCCTGCCAGGCGATCTGGTCGGGACGCGCGCGCTGGAAGCCGATGTCGGGCATGCGGGCGAGCACGTCGTCGATCACGGGCGCGTCGATGCCCGCCTCGCGCAGCAGCGCGACGGCGGCCGCGCGGGTCTCGGCCGCGCGCTCGGCGGCCGCGAGCGGGTTCTCGAGCCCCCGGCGCAGCGCGAGGCGCGTCGCCATGTACAGGTCGGCGAGCAGGCGGTCCTTCCACGCATTCCACAACTTCGGCGACGTGCCGGCGATGTCCGCGCAGGTCAGCAGGTACAGAAGCTCCAGGCGCTCGCGATCGCCCACCTTGGCCGCGAAGCGGTGGATCACGTCGGGATCGGCGATGTCCTGCTTCTGCGCGGTGATCGACATCAGCAGGTGCTGCGCCACCAGCCATTCCACGGTAGCGACATCGCCCGGCGGCAGTCCCATCGCTTCGCTGAACGCGCGCGCATCGACGGCGCCCAGTTCCGAGTGGTCGCCCCCGCGGCCCTTGGCGATGTCGTGGAACAGCGCCGCGAGCAGCAGCAGCTCCGGCTTGCGCAGGCGCGGGATCACCTCGTGCGCGACGGAGAAGCGCTCGTCGCCGCCGCGCTCGAACGCCTCGATGTTGGCGAGCACCGCCAGCGTGTGCTGGTCGACGGTGTAGACGTGGAAGAGGTCAAACTGCATCCGCCCCGACACGTTCGCGAACGCGGGAATCCAGCGGCCGAGCACGCCGAGGCGCGCCATCCGGGTAAGCGTGCGCACGGCGCGCGGGCCGCGCAGCAGCGCCATGAAGGCGTCGCGCAGGTCGACATTCGCTTCCTGATAGGCCGGGATGCGCGGCAGGAACTCGGCGAGCAGGCGCGCCGTCTGCGAATGCAGGCCGCGCACTGCGGCGGGATCGCACGCGGCCCACGCGGCGAACAGTGCGACCACGTCGCGGGCGTCACGCGGCCAGCCGGCGTCGCGCGCGGCGAGGTAACCGCGCCGCAGCTCGAACGCGGCATCCACCGGCGCCACGTCGCCCTCGCCTTCCAGCTGCTCCTCGAACCGCTGCAGCAGGCGGTCGCCGATGCGCTGCACCAGCCCCGCGCTCCGGTAGAACGTCTGCATCATCTGCTCGACCGCGAGCGCGCCGGGCGCATCGACCAGCCCGAGCCGGGCAGCGAGCGCCTTCTGGTGATCGAAGCGCAGCCGCTCCTCGCGACGTCCCGCGACGAGGTGCAGGCCGAAACGCAGCCGCGCGAGCACGTCGTACTGGCGATCGAGCGTCGCCTGCTCGTCGGCGCCGAGCTGGCCCAGCGCGATCAACGACGCGAAGTCGCCTGTGCCCAGCACGCGCAGCGCCATCCAGCGCAACGTCTGCAGGTCGCGCAGGCCGCCGGGCCCTTCCTTGAGATTGGGCTCGAGGTTGTCGGCCGTGTCGCCGAAGCGGGCGTGGCGCGCGCGCAGTTCGTCGCGCTTGGCGCGGAAGAATTCGGCGGGCGGCCAGACATGTGCCGGGTCGATCGCCTCGATGAGCCGCGCGAAGGCATCGGCGGACGCGGCGAGCGGTCGCGCTTCGAGCAGCGACGTCAGGACGGTGATGTCGGCCCGTGCGGCCACCGTCGTCTGCTGCGCGGAGCGGAGCGCATGGCCGACCGGCAGGCCGGCGTCCCACAGCAATGCGACGAAGCGCGCGATCGCCGGCGCCAGCCGACCCTGCGCCTCGTCGCCCAGCAGCACGAGCAGGTCGACGTCGGACTGTGGAAAAAGCTCGCCGCGGCCGTATCCCCCGACCGCGAACAGCGCCGGCGTCGCGTCGCCCTCGCCGTCGACCGCTCCCATCGCCCGCCGCCACGCGGCCGCGACGATGCCGTCGACATCCGCGCAGCGACGCGCGATGAGCGGCCTTACATCGACGTCGGCACCGCCCGCATCGAAGGCGGCGGCGAGCGAGTTCGCGGTGGACGCCAGCCGCGCGCGCGCCGCCGCGATCCACGCGGCGTCGGTCGCCTCATCGGAAACGGGCCACGCGGCGGCGTCGGCCGCGGCGTCGCTCATAGATCGTTGTCGTCGCCCGGCAGGCGGGTGAGGATCTCCACGCCGTCATCGGTGACCGCGACGGTGTGCTCCCACTGCGCGGAGAGCTTGCGATCCTTGGTCACCACGGTCCAGCCGTCCGGCAGCACCTTGGTGTGGCGCGTGCCCTCGTTGATCATCGGCTCGATGGTGAACGTCATGCCCGGCTTCAGCACGAGCCCCTGCCCCGGCTGGCCGTAATGCAGCACCTGCGGATCCTCGTGGTAGATGCGGCCGATGCCGTGTCCGCAGTACTCGCGCACCACGCTGAAGCGCTCACCCTCGGCGTACTGCTGGATCGCGTGGCCGATGTCGCCGAGCGTCGCGCCCGGCTTCACCGTCCGGATGCCGCGGAACATCGCCTCGCGGGTCACGTCGACGAGGCGCTTGGCCATCACAGACGGCGTGCCGACGAAATACATGCGGCTCGTATCGCCGTGCCAGCCGTCCTTGATGACGGTGACGTCGATGTTCACGATGTCGCCGTCCTTCAGCACCTTGCCCACGCTCGGGATGCCGTGGCAGATCACGTTGTTGACCGACGTGCAGACGGTCTTGGGAAAGCCCTTGTAGCCGACGTTCGCGGGGATCGCGCCCTGCACCCTGACGATGTGGTCGTGGCAGATGCGGTCGAGTTCCTCGGTGGTCACGCCCGGCTTCACGTGGGGCGCGACGATCTGCAGCACCTCGGCGGCCAGGCGGCCGGCGACGCGCATCTTCTCGATGTCTTCAGGGGTCTTGAGGGTGATCGGCATCCCGACATTATGCCGCGCCACCTGTGCTCACAGCCGCGCCGCAATGGGACGCGCCGTCGCCCGCGGCGTCACCCTGTTCCACGGCACGGGACGCCGTCGGCGGCGGCCCCGCCTCCTCGATGGCCCGGAACCCTTCGCGGCGCCGGCACCGTCGGTTGCCCCAAGTGCCCGTCCCGCTTACAATTCCCGGCTTCGCAGACCACCGCGAACCGCCCACGCCGGGCGCAGGGCACCGCCGATCGCGGTCCCGGGCGAATACACACCTGTCGCCACCGCCCGTGCCGGGGTGCCTCGCAAGAGGTTCGGCCACGGAAGCGGCAGGGAGGCCCAACCCCGGAATCCATGCCCGCCCAGCGGGCGGCCGCCCATTTCCGCGGCCGGGTTCCACTGCCTTGGAGTTACCGCAATGCCCCAGATCACCATGCGCCAGATGCTGGAGGCCGGCGTTCATTTCGGCCACCAGACCCGCTACTGGAATCCGAAGATGGGTCCGTACATCTTCGGCGCCCGCGGCAAGATCCACATCATCAACCTCGAGAAGACCGTTCCGCTCTTCAACGACGCGATGAACTTCCTCTCGGGCGTCGCGCAGCGCCGCGGCATGATCCTGTTCCTCGGCACCAAGCGCAGCGCGCGCGAGGCGATCAAGGAAGCGGCCGAGCTGTGCGGCATGCCGTACATGAACCAGCGTTGGCTGGGCGGCACGCTGACCAACTTCCGCACGGTCAAGCAGTCGGTGCAGCGCCTGAAGGAGCTCGAGGCCGCCGAGACCGACGGCACGTTCCAGAAGCTGGTCAAGCACGAAGTGCTGGGCCTGCGCCGTGAGCGCGACAAGCTCGAAGCGTCGCTGGGCGGCATCAAGGAGATGAACCGCCTGCCCGACGCGATCTTCGTGATCGACATCGGCCACGAGGACATCGCCATCAAGGAAGCCAAGAAGCTCGGCATCCCGGTGGTCGCCGTCGTCGATACCAACTACGACCCGGAGCTGGTCGACTACGCGATCCCGGGCAACGACGACGCGATCCGCGCCGTGCAGCTGTACGCGAACGCCGCCGCTGAAGCCGTGCTCGAGGGCAAGGCCGCGATGCCGCAGGCCGCGTCGGTCCGCGAGGACGACTTCGCCGCCGCCGAAGGCGCCGAGGCGGGCGAGAAGGACGACCGCAAGGGTCCGCGTCGCGCACCGGCCAAGAAGGGCGCGCCGCGCCGCGCCGACGCACCGGCCGCCGAGTAAGCGTTCCACCCGGTGGCCATGCACCCGCATGGCCACCGCGGTTCCAGATCCGCGCGTGGGGCTCGCAGTCCGCGACCCCACGTCGTCCCGCCCCGCGGGACACCTTCCCCATACGAATCGAGGCTTACGTCCATGGCAGAGATCACTGCTTCCCTGGTCAAGGAACTGCGCGAGCGCACCGGCGCCGGCATGATGGAGTGCAAGAAGGCGCTCACCGAGAACAACGGCGACGTCGAGGCCGCGGCCGACTGGCTGCGCAAGACCGGCCTGGCCAAGGCCGACAAGAAGGCCAGCCGCATCGCCGCGGAAGGCCGCATCGTCGCCGCGCAGAACGCCAACACGGCGGTGCTGGTCGAGGTGAACTCGGAGACGGACTTCGTCGCCAAGGACACCAACTTCCTGACGTTCGTGGAGCAGGTCGGCCAGGCCGCCCTCGCCGCTGCGGACGTCGAGTCGCTCAAGGCCACCAAGCTCCCGTCGGGCGAGACGGTCGAGGAAGCGCGCGCCGCCGTCATCGCCAAGGTCGGCGAGAACGTGCAGGTCCGTCGCATGGCCCGCATCGAGACGGCGAACACCCTCGCCGCCTACGTCCACGGCGGCCGCATCGGCGTGATCGTCGAGCTCAAGGGCGGCAACGCCGAGCTGGCCCGTGGCCTGGCGATGCACATCGCGGCGATGAACCCGCCGTACATCTCGCCGGCGCACGTCCCGGCCGAGTTCGTCGCGAAGGAAAAGGAAATCGCGCTGGCCCAGGTCAAGGACACCGGCAAGCCGCAGGAAATCCTCGAGAAGATGATCTCGGGCAAGGTCAGCAAGACGGTCAACGAGCTCTGCCTGACCGGCCAGGCCTACGTGCTCGACACCAACCAGTCGGTCGAGCAGGCCCTGAAGGCGGCGAATGCCGAGGTCGTCAACTTCGTCCGCCTCGCCGTCGGCGAAGGCATCGAGAAGCAGACCGACGATTTCGCGGCTGAAGTGATGAAGCAGGCCGGCCTGGCCTGATCCATCGCCACGATGTACCGGAAAAGGCCGCGAAAGCGGCCTTTTTCATGTCTGTGCTGCACCGTTACACCAGTGGCAGTCGCTGGATGAGCGGCGCCAGTTCCGCCTCGTACGGCTTCCACTTCGGCTGCGACGGCCGCCGGATGCCCTGCCGCACCTGCACGGCGCTCGCCGTCGCCACGGCGCGCCCCGACGACTGCGGATCCGTCATCGCCGGCAGGAACTCCAGCCCGCAGAACGCGGCGACCCGCCGCATGGTCGATTCGGTGTCGTCGACCAGCCCCGCATACGGCACGTCGAGGATGCGGCCCGGCAGCGCGGCATGCCAATGCGCCATGAGCCCGCGATACAGGCCGAAATAGTCCGCAAGTTCGCCGAGGTCATACGAGAACGCGTTGGCGTCGGAAAACAGCTCGCGCAGGTTGGAGAAGCAGGTCTCGACCGGATCGCGCACCAGGTGCAGGATCCGCGCGTTCGGCAGCGCCTGCGAGATGAAGCCGATATTGAGGAAATTCGACGGAAGCTTGTCGGTGAAATACGCCGCGTCACCGATGCGCCACGCGAGCCCGTCCAGGTAGCGCTGCCCCACCGCCGCGAAGTCGGCCTCGCGCGCGCGCTCGACGACGGTCAGGTCGACGACGCCACGGCAGTGGTGGTCCGTCTCGAAGCGCATCGCGGACGTGAAGTCGTACAGCTCGCCGATGCTTCGCACCTGCGGGTTCGCGTCGAGCAGTTGTTCCAGCAGCGTCGTCCCCGAGCGGTGCATGCCCACGATGAAGATCGGCCGCGGCCTTACGTCGCCGCCCCGCTCTGCGCCGCGCCCGATCGGCAATCGGCGCAGCGCCTCGACCGTCGCGCGCATCTCGGCAGGCGCGTAGTCGACCTGCGCGCGCTTGGCACGGCAGCCGAACATCAGCGCCTGCCAGGCCTCCGCATGGCGGCCCGCGCGATCGAGCTCGAGATGCAGCGCGAAGCCCAGCATGGCGGCGTCTTCGGCGGCCAGGCCGGGGCGCTGGAGCAGCCGGACCATCGCCTGGGCGAGCGAGCCGTCCCGCGGCGCGCGGCCCAGCGTCGCCAGCAACCAGTAGAGCTTGGGCAGCTGCGGCGCCCGCGTGCGGCAACGCTGCAGCTCCGATTCGGCCTCGTCGAAGCGGCCCAGGTAGATGAGCACCTGCGCGCGCGACATCAGCGTCGGCGGATAGTCGGGATCGCCGCGCCGCGCTTCGTCGAGGAAGCGCAGGGCGTCCTCCTGCAGATTGAGGTAGCTCAGCTGCGCCGCGATGGCGAGCAGCAGCGGGATCTCGATCCGGCTGAGCGCGCCGAGCCCGCGCACGCATGCCAGCAGCGCCTCGGCTTCATTGAACGTGCGGAGCCGCGCGACGAGTTCCTTGAGCACCGCCGGACGACTGGGCTTGAGCCGGTAGGCCTCGAGCGCATGCTCGCGGGCGCGCCGGTAGCGACCCGCCAGCGAATGCAGGTACGACAACTGCAAGGCGACGTCGGCGTCCCCCGGCGTGAGGCGCCGGATTTCCTCGAAGCAGGCGATCGCCTGCGCCCAATCGCGCGCTTCGGCGAATGCCTCGGCGCGGCGGCGCAGGTCCGTTGCGTTCGCTGCGGCGTTCATGCGGCGAGCCCGTGCGCCATGAGGCGAACCTGCAAGGGCCAGAGCGGCTCGCGATAGCGTGTCCACGCGTCCACGAAGCGCTCGTGGATCGGTTCCCGCACCTGCGCGCTGCTCGCCGTCGACACGCGGCTGCGGTTGCGCTCGATCCGGTCGCATCCGGGCTCGTGCGGCAGACCGCAAAACTCGAGGATGCGCGCGGCGGCGGCCGCGGGATCGGCCACGAGTCCACGGTAGTCGACGCTCATGAAGCGCCCGGGGAGCGCGGCCTCGAACCGCTGCCGCGTGCGCTCGAACCAGCCGTAGTAGTCGGCGAGCTGGCGGAGATCGTAGCTGTACGGATAGGCGTCGCCGCTGAAGAGCTCCTTGAGATTGGAGAAGCAGGCGTCCATCGGATCACGCACGAGGCAGATGATCCGCGCCTCCGGCAGCGACTCGGCGATCAGTCCCGCATAGACGAAGTTGGCGGGGTTCTTGTCGATCAGCCCCTTGCCGTCGGCGCCGAAGCGCCGCACGGACGCGCGGTAACGCGCACCCACGTCCTCGTGCGCCCGCAGATCCTCGTAGCCGCGGCACAGCATCGGCAGGTCGAGGAAACGGTCGTGATGGAAGCACAGCGCCGCATGGAAGTCCTGCAGCTCTCCGGCGGCCTGCATCGCGCTGTGGTTGCCGAGGATCCGCTCGACCACGGTCGTTCCGGTCCGCGGCATGCCGACGATGAACACGATCGGCCGGATGCCACTGGCGTCCGGCGCGGGTAGCGCCCGCCCCGGCGCCTCGGCGAGCGTCGCGTAGTCGCGGTCGCGCAGCCCGGGCGCGAGCGTCCCGTGTTTCATGCGGGCACCGGAAGCCAGCGCGTTCCAGGCCGACTCCGTATCGCCCGCCGCCTCGTGTTCCTTGAACAGCGCGTACTGCAGGTCGATGGCGCTGCCGACGTCCGCTACAGGTTTCGACAGCACGTCGCGTATCCGCTCGATGCGTGCCGCCCCCTTCGGGGCCATGTACGCGAGCGACCAGTGCGTCGCGGCGAACGTCGGGTCGATCCGGACGGCGTGTTCGAACGCCGCCTGCGCCGCCGCGATCGCGCCCGTGTCGCGGCACACCAGGCCACAGGCGTATTCCAGACGCGCATTGGGCGCGATGCGGTCGCGGGCGTGTTCCGCCAGCCGCAGCGCCGCCTCGTCGTCGCCCGCGAGCCACAGTTGCTGCACCAGCGCCGGCGACTGCCGCAGCACGTCCGGTGCATTCCAGTCGGCCGCGACGATCGTCGCGCGGGCGCGTTCAACCTCGTTGAACTCGAGCAGCCGGAGCGCGACGCGGGCGAGCTGGGTCGCGTTGGCCGGCGCCCGCAGGGAGACCGCGGCACCTTCGGCAGCCGCGCGCGAGCGCCGGTAAGCACCCGAGGCCTGCTCGATCGACGAAAGTGCCAGCCACGCCCCGGCGTCGTCCGCGTCCTGTAGATAGGTGTGACAGATCGTCCGCGCCGCCGCCCATTGGCCGGCAGCGCGGTATTCGTCCAGTCGTCGCCAGAAACGCTCAGGTCGCATCGGTCACCCCGGCATCGATCGTATAAAAAAAGGCCGCCTTGCGGCGGCCTTTGAAGAGTTACGAGAGAGAGTGGAGCGCGGGATCAGAAGTCGTACTGCACCATGAAGCGGACCTGGCGAGGCGCCTGGTACGACGTCGGCATCAGGTAGGTCTCCAGGGCCGTGCCCGTGGCACCGTCCTCGGCGATTTCGCTGACGCTGGTGACCTTCTGGGTATTGAGCAGGTTGAAGACGTCCATCTTGAACTGCAGACCCTTCACGAACGCCGGGCGGTAGGCCACGTTCCAGTCGAGGGTCGTGGTCCACGGCAGGCGGCCGCTCGTGCCACGCGGGCGCGGCTGGTTGTTGCAGCGCATGAACGAGGCGCCGTAGGGGTGCAGCGAGCCGTTCGGCAGCTGGAGCACGCCGAAGCAGTTGATCGGACGGCCCGACTGCACGAGCAGGTTGGCGCCCATCGACCACTCGTCCGAGAACTCGTAGTTGCCGAACACCTTTAGGCTGTGGCGGCGATCGTTCGGCAGGAAGCCGTAGGTATCGACCGTCAGCTCCTTGTAGTCGAAGTCCTGCGTCACGCTCGTATCGGCCTGACCGATGTCGGACTTCACGCCGCCTTCGGTGTTGCCCTTGCTCTGCGCCCAGGTGTACGAGGCCTGCACGAAGAACTTCTCCCACGTGCCGTCCATGAACAGCTCGAGGGCCTTGTACGTGCGCTTGGCCTTCGGCGACAGGCGATCACCCGGGACCGTCGTGCTCTCGAGCACGCCGTCACCGAAGAAGTCGGTGAGCACGGTCGCGTCCTGGCCGGGGTTGAACATGCGGCAGTACGGGAAGCCACTGTTCGGCAGCTCAGCGGTACGACCGTTGCGCTGGAAGTTCGCGTCGAAGCCCGCGGCCTCGAGCACCGCAGCGTAATCGCAGTTGTCGTCAATCGCGGTCTTCAGGTCACGGAAGATGCCGCGGGCGCCGAGGTTGATGTTCTGCGAGATCGCCTTCTGGAAGCCGAGGATGTACTCGTCCTGGTACATCGGCTCAAGGTTGTTCGTCGCGATCGTGGCCGGGTTCTTCGCTTCACCGAACTCGCCGTTGATGTACGTGAGGCGACCCGTCGAGCCGGCGCGGGGCACGATGCCGATCGGAGCGCCCGTAACCGGGTCAACGCCGGTGAAGGTGAACTGCTGGCGGGTGAAGAGCGATGCGGACGCACCGCGGACAGCGACGCTCGGCGTCAACGGCAGCGCATAGCGACCCGCGTTGCCGTAGACCTTGAACGTGGAGTCACCGTTCACGTCCCAGGTGAAGCCGAGGCGCGGACCGAACTGGTTGCTGACCTTGACGTACGTCTCGCCGAAGCCGTTGAGGTTCTCGAACGTGTCCCAGCGGCCGCCGATGTAGGCGATGAAGTTGTCGGTGACGTGCCAGTTGTCCTCGACGTACAGGGCGCGCTGCTTGACCTTGACGGTTGCGCCCTGGTTGACGATCTGCTCGCGCACGACGTCGGTGCCGTTCGACAGCGTCGAATAGCGCCAGGTGCGGCCGCCCTCGATCGAGGTGCCGGCGATGGACTCGTAGTTGTCGATATCGAGACCGAAGCCGATCGAGTGATCGCCGATCGTCCAGTCGCCGTCGACACGGAACTGGTCGCGCGTATCGCCGGAATCCTCGCGATCGATCGAGCCGCCGGTGATGTTGCACTGGCTCGAATACGTGCCGGTGGCGGCGCGGCGCGCGGCAGGGCGGGCGTCGACGATGACCGGGCAGCCGGTCGCCGGCTGGCTCAGGTCACCGCCGTAGCGCACGTCGACGCCGTTGGCCGTACGCAGGCGCTGGCTGCGCGAGTACTTGCCGTGGCCATAGAGCGCCGACAGCGTCAGGTCGTCGGTGAAATAGCCGGTGTAGCGGAGGACGTAGTTGTCACCGCCCGACTCGCCGTAGTTGGTGCCGATCAGCGCACCGCGCTCGATGACGCCCGGCCTGTTGCGATACACGGCGGTCTCGATGTCGCGCTTGTCCGAGAACGTCGTGAACTCCAGCAGGTTGGAGTCGTTGATGTTCCAGTCGAGCTTGAGCAGGTAGGTCGGCGACTTGGACTTCTGGCTCGTGTTGGACGACGAGAGGATGCTGCCCCAGGTTTCGGCGTCCGAGTGGTTGTACTGGACCAGCCCGTATGCGAACAGACGGTCCTTGACCAGGGCGCCACCCGCCCACACGGCCGCGCTGTAGTTGCCGGCCTCGTCATGCGAGTTGTCCTCGCGCAGCGTGCCGTTGCGCAGGTAGACGTCACGACGATCGGCGCGCAGGTCGGAAGGCGACCAGAAGACATTGCCGCCCGCGTGGAAGTCGTTCGTACCGCGCTTCGTCGTCTGGCTGACTACACCGCCCAGCGAACGGCCGAACTCGGCGCCGTAGCCGCCGGTCTTGACCTGCTGCTCGGCGATCGCCTCGAACGGCACCTGCGAGAAGTTCAGGCTGCGGAACGAGTTGGTGATGTTGAAGCCGTTGACGAAGTACTGGTTCTCGGCGACGGACGAACCGCCGAACGAGGCCAGGTTGCCGAACGCGGCGTCGCCGCGCACGGTGCCCGGCGCGAGCAGCGCGACGCTCGTGGTATCGCGCGGCACCGGGATACGGGCGATCTGCTCGGCCGTGAGGATCGTGACCGACTCCGTCGAGGAAACGTCGATCGGGTTGACGGCGCGGACACCACGCACGCGCACCGTGTCGAGGGTATTGCCCTCGGTCGTCGTCGTGCCGCCGCCCGCGGGTGCGGCGAAGTCGACCGACGTACCGACGCCGGCATTCACGACGACGCGCTCGCGGACGGTCGTCTGTCCATCGGCGCCACGCACGGTGACGCGGTAGGTGCCCGGCTGGAGGGCGGTCAGGCGGAACGTGCCGTCCGAGGACACCGTGACTTCGCGACGGAAGCCGGTCTCGGGACTTTCGACCAACACGGTCGAGCCCGCGGCCGCTTGGCCGAAGACGTTACCGGAGGCGCTCTGCGCCAGGACCGGACCCGTAAAGCACATGCCAAGCGCGACCGTGAGCGCGCTGCGGCGCAATACGAGGTTCACCTGCTGTCTCTTCGACACGAAATACTCCCCTTGGTTGGTAACCGCCCGCTTGGCGACCCCGGAACATTCCTTTCACAAGGGCGTCAAGGTCAACCGTTAAGAGAAAATTTATATTAATTTGAGATGTTCATCACATTTGGAATTCTTCCGGCTCTTGCGCCCGCCTAAACCTTTTTTGCGGCGCACCATTCTCGTGGCGCCGGGCGGCCGTGCCCTACAATTCCGCGAACGCACTCCTGGAGCCTTCAATGTCAGACCTCGCCTACCGCCGCGTCCTCCTGAAACTCTCGGGCGAGGCATTGATGGGGGACGAGGACTACGGCATCGACCCGAAGGTCATCACCCGGCTGGCCCATGAGGTCATCGAGGCCCAGCAGGCCGGCGCGGAGGTGGCGCTGGTGATCGGGGGCGGCAACATCTTCCGCGGCGCCGGCCTGGCGGCCGCGGGCATGGACCGCGTGACGGGCGACCACATGGGCATGCTCGCGACGATCATCAACGCGCTCGCCATGCAGGACGCGCTGGAAAAGCTCGGTGCCCGCTGCCGGGTGATGAGCGCTCTCAAGATCAACCAGGTGTGCGAGGACTACATCCGGCGGCGGGCGGTGCGGCACCTCGAGAAGGGCCGGATCGTCATCTGCGCTGCGGGCACCGGCAATCCCTTCTTCACGACCGACTCCGGCGCCGCGCTGCGGGCGATCGAGATCGGTGCGGACCTCCTGCTCAAGGCGACGAAGGTCGACGGCGTTTACGACAAGGACCCGAAGAAGCACGCCGATGCCGTCCGTTTCGAGTCACTTTCCTACGACGACGTGCTCAGCCGCGACCTGCAGGTGATGGACACCGCGGCGTTCGCACTGTGCCGCGACGCCTCGCTGCCCATCCGCATCTTCGACATGAGCCAGCCGGGCCAGCTGCTGCGGATCCTGCGCGGCGAGGCGATCGGCACCCTCGTCCGCAGCGCCGCCTGAGGCATGGGCGGCGGTCACGCCCACCACGGGCACGGGCACCCGACCCGCGCGTTCGCGGTCGCGACGCTGCTCAACCTCGCCTACACGGGCATCGAGGCCTGGTACGGCTTCGCGACCAATTCACTGGCGCTGCTGTCGGACGCGTTGCACAACCTCGGCGACGTCGCAGGCCTCGCGCTGGCGTGGCTGGCGGCCACGCTCGCGCGCCGCGCGCCCACGACACGCCACACCTACGGCTGGCGCCGCGCCACCCTGCTCTCGCCGCTGGCCAACGCCCTGCTGCTGGTGGGCTTCGCCGGCGCGCTGGTCTGGGAGGCGATCCAGCGGCTGCACGCCCCGCCGCCCGTGCCTGCACTGCCGATCATGGCCGTCGCGGCGATCGGGATCGGCGTGAACCTCTCGGCCGCGTGGATGATGCATGCCGGCCGCGAACGCGACCTCAACCGCCGCGCCGCGTTCCTGCACCTGATGGCCGACGCCGCGGTTTCGCTGGCGGCCGTGGTCGCCGGCCTCGGCATGTGGGCCCTGGGCTGGCAGTGGCTGGACCCGATCACCGGCCTGCTGGTCAGCGCGGTCGTCACGGTGAGCGCGTTCGGGCTGCTGCGTGAGAGCTTCAACGCGGCGATGGACGCGGTGCCGCCGGGCATCGACCACGCGGAGGTCGAGGCCTACCTCGGCGCGCAGGACGGCGTGACCGCCGTCCACCACCTGCACATCTGGCCGCTCGGCGCCGGCGAAGTCGCCATGACCGCGCATCTCGTGCGGCCCGGCACCGACGGGCACGACGCATTCCTGGACCGCGTGAGCCACGAGCTCGACCATCGCTTCGGCATCAACCATCCGACGCTGCAGGTCGAGCACGGGGACGCCTGCGACCACGACCTGCACGACCGGGCACCGCACCACTAGAGCGGCCGCGCCGACGCGCTGCCCTATAATCCGCGGCCGACCGACGAACCCGAGACGGAGCCCGCGATGCTCAACGAGATCAAGAACGACACCAAGGCGCGCATGGCCAAGAGCGTCGAGGCGTTCCGCCACGACCTCGTCAAGATCCGCACGGGCCGCGCTACGACCACGCTCGTCGACCACATCAAGGTCAACTACTACGGCTCCGACGTACCGCTGTCGCAGGTCGCCAGCGTCGCGGTGAGCGATGCCCGCTCGCTGACGATCACCCCGTGGGAAAAGCCGATGGTGGGCGCGGTCGAGAAGGCGATCCTGGCCTCCGACCTCGGCCTGACGCCGAACACCGCCGGCATGGTGATCCGCCTCAACCTGCCGCCGCTCACCGAGGAGCGCCGCAAGGACCTCGCCAAGGTCGTGCATTCGGGTGGCGAGGACGCGAAGGTCGCGATCCGCAACATCCGCCGCGACGCGAACCACCAGGTGAAGGAACTTCTCAAGGAGAAGCAGATCACCGAGGACGACGCAGCGCGCGCCGAGCAGGACATCCAGAAGCTCACCGACGAGGCGATCAAGAACGTCGACGAGGTGGTTCGCGCCAAGGAACAGGAACTGATGGCGGTCTGAGGTCCGGATGCGTGCTTTCCGGCGGCTCCCGCGAACGGAACCGCGCATCGACCCCGGCAGTCCGACGTGACCGACCCCGCACCCCCGACCCGCGCGCGGATCCCGCGCCACATCGCCATCATCATGGATGGCAACGGGCGCTGGGCGCAAAAGCGCCGGCGTCCGCGCCTGATCGGCCATCGCGCCGGCGCCCGCGCGGTCAATACCTGCATCGACTTCTGCCTCGAGCGCGGCGTTCGCGCGCTGACGCTGTTCGCGTTCTCGAGCGAGAACTGGGACCGTCCGCAGGACGAGGTCGGCGGGCTGATGAAGCTGTTCGCGGGCGCGCTCGAACGCGAGGTCGACGAGCTCGACCGCCGCGGCGTGCGCGTGCGCTTCATCGGCGAGCGTTCGCGATTCGCCGCAGGCATCCGCGACCGCATGGCGCAGGCCGAGGCCCGCACCGCGCACAACGATCGCCTCGACCTCGCCGTCGCCGTGAGCTACGGCGGCCGCTGGGACATCGTGCAGGCGGCGCGCACGCTGGCGGCGGACGTGGCCGCCGGCCGGATCGAGGTCGACGCCATCGACGAGGCCCGCTTCGGTGCGCACGTGGCACTGGCCGACCTGCCCCCGCCCGACCTGTTCATCCGCACCGGCGGCGAGCTGCGCATCAGCAACTTCCTGCTCTGGCAGCTCGCCTACACCGAGCTCTGGTTCACCGATTTGTTGTGGCCCGACGTTGATGCGGCGACACTGCAGGCTGCGCTGGACGACTACGCGCGCCGTGAACGCCGTTTCGGCCTGACCGGGGCCCAGGTCGGCGGCAATTCCGAGATGTCCGAATGACCCGTACCCGCGTAGTCGCCGCCCTGGTGATGACCCCCGTCGCGATCGCCGCGATCCTGCTGCTCCCCACGCCCTGGATGATGGTCGCCGCCGCGGCCGTATTCCTCGCCGGCCTGTGGGAGTGGTTCGACCTCGCCGATGTCGACGACAGCCTGCACAAGTGGGTGCTGCTGATCGCCAACCTCGGCCTGATGGTCGCCATCGTGTGGGCATCGCATTCGCGCGAGGGCGGCACGCTGGTGCTCTACCAGGTCGGTGCGATCGTCGGCATCGTGTGGTGGGCCGTGGCGCTGCTCTGGCTCTCGCGCTTCGAATTCGGCAGCAACCACCAGTCGTGGGCGCGGGCGCTCAAGCTCGCGGCCGGCACGCTCGCGGTGGTGCCGGCGTGGTGCGCGCTCACGTGGCTGCACGCGGACGGCCCCAACGGCCACAAGTGGTTGCTCACGTCGCTCGCCGCCGTCTGGGCCGCGGATACCGGCGCGTACTTCGCCGGTCGCCATCTCGGCAAGCACAAGCTCGCGCCGCGCGTCAGCCCCAACAAGACGTGGGAGGGCCTGCTCGGCGGCGTCGTCGTCGGCACCCTCGTCGCGCTCGCGTTCTCGCTGCTCGCCGACGCCGATCCGCGCGACCTGCCGAAGGTCGCGGTGATCGCCGCCGCGTCGATCCTGGTCTCGGTCGTCGGCGACCTGTTCGAGAGCCTGCTCAAGCGACACGCGGGCAAGAAGGACTCGGGAACGCTGATTCCCGGCCATGGCGGCGCGCTCGACCGCATCGATGCGGTGCTCGCGGCGTTGCCGGTCTTCGCGCTCGGCAAGGCGCTGTTCGGCCTGTGATGCGCCGGGTCGCCGTCCTCGGCGCGACGGGATCGATCGGCGCGTCGGCACTCGACGTCGTCTCGCGGCACCCCGACCGGCTGAGCGCGACCGTCCTCGCGGCGGGCCGAAACGTGGACGCGCTCGTCGAGCTGTGCATGCGGCATCGCCCGGAGCACGCCGTCATCGCTGACCCGAGGCTGCACGGCGCGCTGCGCGATGGCCTCGCATCGGCCGGTCTGGCGACGCAGGCGCACGCGGGCATGGCCGCGATCGACGCGCTCGCCGCGGGCGACGCCTGCGACACCGTGGTGGCCGCCATCGTCGGCGCCGCGGGACTGGATTCGACGCTCGCCGCCGCGCGGGCCGGCAAGCGCATCGCGCTGGCCAACAAGGAATCGCTGGTGCTCGCCGGCGCGCTCGTCATGCGCGCCGCGCGCGAGGCCGGCGCCGAGATCGTTCCGGTTGACAGCGAGCACAACGCGATCTTCCAGTGCCTGCCGCCGCGCGATGGCCGCGCCGAGCGCGAGACGCGCGGGCTGCGCCGCCTCGTGCTCACCGCGTCGGGCGGGCCGTTCCGCGGACGCAGCCGTGCGTCGCTCGCCGACGTCACCCCCGCGCAGGCGGTCGCGCATCCCAAATGGTCGATGGGCCCGAAGATCTCCGTCGATTCCGCCACGCTGATGAACAAGGGCCTCGAGGTGATCGAGGCGCACCACCTCTTCGGCGTTCCACCCTCCGCCATCGACGTGCTGGTGCATCCGCAGAGCCTCGTGCATTCGCTGGTCGAGTTCGTCGACGGCTCGACGCTCGCGCAGCTCGGCCTGCCCGACATGCGCACCGCGCTGGCCGTCGGCCTGGGCTGGCCGGACCGCCTGGAATCGGGCGTCGGCGGGCTCGATCTCGTCGCCCAGGGCGGCCGTCTCGACTTCGAAGCGCCCGACCTCGACGCGTTCCCGTGCCTGCGGCTGGCGTTCGACGCGCTGCGCGCCGGTGGCGCCGCGCCCGGGGTGCTCAACGCGGCCAACGAGGTCGCGGTGGAGGCGTTCCTGGCCGGCCGGATCGGATTCCTCGACATCGCCGCGGTGGTGGCGGGCACTCTGGACGCGCTGGCCGGCCTCGACGCGCACGACCTCGAAGCCCTGCGCGATGCCGACCGTCGCGCGCGCGCCGATGCGGGCCGCCGCTTGGAGCGCGCCGGATGAGCGTCCTGCCGCCGTTCACCGTCGCGACGTCCGGATCGGCGACGATGCGCGCGGCACTGAACCTTCGGCCCGCCCGGGGGTCTGCATCAGCGGCCGCAGGCGCGGCCCGCGGGAGAACGCATTGAACGAGTTGATCGGATCGGTCTGGTGGCTCGCGGTCAGCCTCGGGATCCTGGTGTCGTTCCACGAGTTCGGCCACTACTGGGTCGCGCGGCGCTGCGGCGTGCGCGTGCTGCGCTTCTCGATCGGCTTCGGCAAGCCGCTGTGGTCGCGCATCGGCCGTGACGGCACCGAATACGCCGTGGCCGCGCTACCGCTCGGCGGCTACGTGAAGATGCTCGACGAGCGCGAGGGGCCGGTCGCCCCCGAGGCGATGCACCTCGCGTTCAATCGCAAGTCGGTCTGGCAGCGCATGGCGATCGTGGCCGCCGGCCCCGTCGCGAATCTCGTCCTCTGCGTCGCGCTGCTGTGGGGCATGTTCGTGATCGGACGACCGGATTTCGTCCCGGCCATCGGGCACGTGGAGGGGATCGCCGCCAGCGCGGGGCTGCAGGCCGGTGACACCGTGCTCGCGGTCGACTCCCGCGAGACGCCGACCTGGACCGAAGCGGAGATGGCCCTGATCCCGGCCGCGCTGGATCGTCGCGACGTCGAGGTACGCGTTCGCACACCCGCCGGCGACGACGCCACGCGCCGCCTGCGGCTGTCGCAGCTGCCCGCGACGATCGACGAGCTGCGCGCGGTCGAGGCGATCGGCCTCGCGCCGCGCCATCGGGTGATCCCCGCGCGCATCGGCAAGCTGGTGGAGGGCCTGCCCGCCGCGGGCGTGCTGCAGCCCGGGGACGTAGTGACCGCGATCGACGGCCGGCCGGTGCACAGCTGGGAGGACGTGCCGCCGCTCGTCGAATCGCTCGGCCGCAGCGGGGCGTCGGGCATGGTCGAGGTCCAGCGCGCGGGCGAGCGCCTCGCATTCCCGATGGAACCCGTCCGCCACCGTGACGCCGAGGGCGAGCGCTGGATGCTCGGCGCGGGACCCGCGCCGGTCACGCCCGCGGAACCGGACGCGGTGCTGCGCTACGGTCCGCTCGAGGCCGTGCCCGCCGCCGTGCGCGAAACCGCGCACCAGGCGCACGAGCTCGTGGCGATGCTCGGCCGCGCATTTTCGGGTCGGGTCGACGTCCGCAACACCGTCGCCGGCCCGATCACCATCGCGCGCGCCGCCAACGCCTACGCCTCGCACGGCACGGCCTGGTACCTCTCGATGCTCGCCATGCTCTCGCTGAGCCTGGCCATTCTGAACCTGCTCCCGATCCCGATATTGGATGGCGGTCACCTGCTGTATTACCTTATCGAGCTGATCAAGGGCCGCCCGGTGAGCGAACGCGCCATGGCGGCCGGCCAGTTCGTCGGTCTGGCGATCATCGTCGGCCTGATGGGGCTGGCGTTCTACAACGACATCGTGAACAACCTGGTGCGCTGACGGCGGCTCCGGCCGGCCGTCCCAGACGCACCGCCGATCGCCTGCGGCACTCCCCCGACGGATTGGATCCAACCGGACCTGATGATGACGCGACCCCTGCCCCGCCGCCTGCTCGCCCTCGCCCTCGCGTCCGCGCTCGCGGCGGCCCCGGTGACCGCCGCCCTGGCCGAAGCCTTCCAGCCCTTCACCGTCACCGACATCCGTGTCGACGGCCTGCAGCGCATCGCCGCGGGTACGGTGTTCACGTACCTGCCGATCGAGCGTGGCGACACCGTCGATTCGTCGAAGGTCGCCGACGCCATCCGCGCGCTCTACAAGACGGGCTTCTTCGAGGACGTGCGCGTCCAGAAGCAGGGCGACATCCTCGTGGTGCAGGTCACCGAACGCCCGGCGATCAACAAGCTGACGCTGACCGGCAACAAGGACATCAAGACCGAGGACCTGACCAAGGGCCTCAACGAGATCGGCCTGTCCGAAGGCGGCACGTTCGACCGCCTCGCGCTCGACCGCGTGACCCAGGAGCTGACGCGCCAGTACAACAACCGCGGCAAGTACAACGTCGAGATCACGCCGACGGTCTCGCGCCTGGATCGCAACCGCGTCGACGTCACCATCGCGATCAAGGAAGGCGCCGCTGCGCGCATCCGCCACATCAACCTCGTCGGCAACGAGAAGTTCGCCGAGGAAGACCTGCGCGATTCTTGGGAATCGCGCGAGAGCAACTGGAAGAGCTTCTACAAGCGCGACGACCAGTACTCGCGCGAGAAGCTCTCCGGCGACCTCGAGAAGCTCAACTCGTACTACCTCGATCGCGGCTACATCGATTTCAACGTCGACAGCACGCAGGTCGAGATCAGCCCGAACCGCCAGGACATGTTCATCACCGCGGGCCTGACCGAGGGTGACCAGTACAAGGTCTCGAAGGTCGAGGTCACCGGCGACACGGTGCTGCCGAAGGACGAGATCGAGAAGCGCGTGCTGGTCCGTTCCGGCCAAGTGTTCTCGCGGCGCCTGCTCGAGATCACCTCCGACGCGATCGCCGCGACGCTCGGCAACATCGGCTACGCGTTCGCGCATGTGAACACCACGCCGGAGATCGACCGCGAGAACAAGACGGTCGGCATCAACCTGCAGGTCGTGCCGGGCCCGCGCGTCAACGTGCGCCGCATCGTCTTCAAGGGCAACACGCGCACGTCCGACGAGGTGCTGCGCCGCGAGATGCGCCAGTTCGAAGGCAGCTGGTACTCGCAGGCCGCCCTGGACCGCTCGAAGATCCGCCTGCAGGGCCTGGGCTTCTTCGAGAGCGTCGACGTCGACACCCAGCCCGTGCCGGGCACGCCGGACCAGGTGGACGTCGTGGTCAACGTCAAGGAGACGACGTCGGGCAGCTTCGTGTTCGGCCTCGGCTACTCGCAGCTCAGCGGCCTGACCACGCAGATCCAGGTCTCGCAGAACAACTTCCTCGGCACGGGCAACCGCGTGTCGGTGCAGGCGAACCGCAACTCGTTCCTCAAGCGCTACGACTTCTCGTTCGTCAATCCGTACTTCACCGACAGCGGCGTTTCGCTGGGCTACAACCTGTGGTGGCGCGAGTTCGACAACTCGAACTACAACACCGCGCAGTACAACTCGACGAGCGGCGCGGCGCAGGTCGTGCTGGGCGTGCCGATCACCGAGACCGACACGATCACCGCGATGTTCGGCGTCGACTCGAACGAGATCTTCGCGTACCGCGGCAGCGCGCCCGACCCGCTGGTCGACTACATCGACGCGGTGGGCAACCGCACGTTCCACACCGTGCGCGGCCAGCTCGGCTGGTCCCGCAACACGCTGGACAACTTCCTGACGCCGAACACCGGCATGCTGCAGCGCTTCAGCGCGGAAGTGGCGCTGCCGGGCTCGACGGTCGAGTACTACAAGCTCAACTACGAGATCTCGAAGTTCTGGCGCCTCAACCGACACCTCGTGCTCAACACCCGCGCCGAGATCGGCTACGGCGACAGCTACGGCAAGGAATTCACCCGCAACGTCTGCTTCACCGCGGGCTCGTTCCAGGACACCGACAACAACGCGACGACGCCGCCGGTCTACGTGCCCGGCCCGGCGCCGACCGAGCCGTGCCTGACCAACTCGCCGGACTACCGCCGCACGATCACCGCCAGCGGCCTGCCGTTCTTCGAGAACTTCTACGCCGGCGGCGTGCGCTCGGTGCGCGGTTTCTCCGACAACACGCTGGGCCCGCGCGCGTCGGCGACCGGCTCGTCCTACCTGCAGCCGATCGGCGGCGCGGTGAAGACGGTCGGCTCGGTCGAGATGTTCTTCCCCACGCTGATCAACAGCCCGGGCGCGCGAATCTCCGCATTCCTGGACGTGGGCAACGTGTTCGCGGGTCGCGGCGACTTCGACGCCGGCGAGCTGCGTGCGTCGACGGGCGTCTCGGTGCTGTGGCGCTCGCCGATGGGTCCGATCTCGATCAGCTACGCGTTCCCGATCCGCAAGCAGGACGACGACCAGCTCGAGCGCCTGCAGTTCACCTTCGGCGGCGTGTTCTGATCGCCGTATGAGCGGTTCCGGCGAGCATCGACCGGAGTTCACGGCCGGCGAGCTCGCCGGCCGGTTCGGCCTGAAGCTGCGCGGCGATGCCGCGACCGTGGTGCGCGGCGTGGCGACGCTCGCGGACGGGGCCCCGGATCGCCTGAGCGTCCTCTCGAATTCGAAGTATCGCGGCCAGCTCGCGCAGACGCGCGCGGGCCTCGTCGTGCTCGCCGAGGGCGATGCCGATGCAGCACCGGGCGCGGCGCTCGTCGCACGCGATCCCTACGCGGCGTACGCGCGCATCGCGGCGCTGTTCGAGCCTGCGACGGATGCGGATCCCGGCGTCCACCCGACGGCGTGGATCCATCCGTCCGCCGTCCTCGACGCCAGCGCGAGCATCGGCCCGCACGCGAGTGTGGGTGCGCGCTCGCAGGTGCACGCCGGCGCGGTGGTCGGCGCGGGCTGCGTGATCGGCGAGGACTGCGTCGTCGGCGCGGGATCACGCCTGGTCGCACGCGTCACGCTCGTGACCCGCGTACGCCTCGGCGCGCGCGTGCTGGTGCATCCCGGCGCCGTGCTCGGCGCCGACGGATTCGGCATCGCCATGGATCGCGGCGCATGGCTCAAGGTGCCGCAGCTGGGCGGCGTGGTGGTCGGCGACGACTGCGAGATCGGCGCGAACACGACCATCGACCGCGGCGCGATCGACGACACCGTGCTCGAGGAGGACGTCCGCCTCGACAACCAGATCCAGGTTGGCCACAACGTGCGCATCGGTGCGCATACCGCGGTCGCCGGGTGTGCCGCGATCGCCGGCAGCGCGCGCATCGGGCGCTACTGCCTCATCGGCGGCGGCGCGGGCGTCGTTGGCCACATCGAGATCTGCGACCGGGTGGTGATCACCGCGATGAGCCTGGTGACACATTCCCTGCGTGAGCCGGGCGAGTATTCCTCGGGCACGCCGCTGATGGACAACCGGGCGTGGCGCCGCAATGCCGCCCGCTTCCGCCAGCTCGATCGGCTTTTCCGCGGCCGCCGGGACTGAACCCGCGCCTCCCCGTATCAGTCCCCGCTTCCTCCGCGGCCTTCCCGGCCCGCCCGCAGGACCCGAATGAACCAGACCGTGCAGCTCCCCGTCGACGTCCGCGCCATCGAGAAGATGCTGCCGCATCGCTATCCGTTCCTGCTGGTGGATCGCGTCGTCGAGTTCGAGCCCCGCAAGCGCATCGTCGCCTTCAAGAACGTCACCTGCAACGAGCCGTTCTTCACCGGCCATTTCCCCGGCAATCCGGTGATGCCGGGCGTGCTGATCATCGAAGCGCTCGCCCAGGCCGGCGGCCTGCTCACCACGCTGACGGCGAAGTCCGAGGGCGACGAGCGCGAAGGCGAGAAGCTGTTCTACCTGGTGAAGGTCGACAACGCGAAGTTCACCCGCCAGGTGGTGCCGGGGGATCGCCTCGAGCTGGACGTCGAACTCAAGCGCGTGATCCGCAACATGGCGATGTACGCGGCGATCGCGCGCGTCGATGGCGAGCAGGTCGCCTGCGCCGAGATCCTCTGCGCCGAGGCCCAGGGCTGAGCATGGCGGCCGCGCGGATCCATCCGGGCGCGATCGTCGAGCCGGGCGCAAGGCTCGGCGAGGACGTGGTGGTCGGCCCGTTCTGCTACATCGGCGATGGTGTCGAGGTCGGCGACGGCACCGAGTTCGGGCCGCATTGCAGCGTCATGGGTCCCACGCGCATCGGCCGCCGCAACCGTTTCCTCGGCCACTGCGCCGTCGGCGGCGAGCCGCAGGACAAGAAGTTCGCGGGCGAACGCAGCGAGTTGCTGATCGGCGACGACAACACGTTCCGCGAGTTCGTGACGCTCAATCGCGGCACGGGAAACGGCGGCGGCGTGACGCGCATCGGCAACGGCAACTGGCTTCTCGCCTACGTGCACGTCGCGCACGACTGCAACGTCGGCAACCACTGCGTGTTCTCCAACAACGCCACCCTCGCCGGCCACGTGAGCGTGGGCGACCACGCGATCCTCAGCGGCTTCGTGGGCGTGCACCAGTTCTGCCGCATCGGCGCGCACGCGTTCGTCGGCATGGGCGCGTTCGTCAATGGCGACGTGCCGCCGTTCGTGATGGTCGCGCAGGAAGACTACGGACGCCCCCGCGGCATCAACGCCGAAGGCCTGAAGCGACGGGGCTTCGACCCCGCGAGGATCGCGGCGATCAAGCGCGCCTACCGGGCGCTCTACGTCGCCGGCGGCTCGCTGGACGAGGCGCGCGCGAAGCTGGCGGAGATCGCCGGCGACAGCGACGACGTGCGCCTGCTGCTGGACTTCGTCAACGGCGGCGACCGCCCTCTCCTGCGCTGACCCGCGCGCCGCGCATGCGATTCGACCGCCGCCCCGCCATGCCTGGGATGCAGCACGCATGAGCACCACCGCCGCGTGCTCGACACTCCACCCGGAGACGGCGCCGCGACGCGTTGCCATCGTGGCGGGCGAAGCCTCGGGCGACCTGCTGGGCGCGGGCCTGATCGAGGCCCTGCGCGCGCGCTGGCCCGATGCCGAGTTCGCCGGCGTCGGCGGCGATCGCATGCGCGAGGCCGGCTTCGGTGCCTGGCACGACGCCGGCGAACTCGCGGTCATGGGCCTCGCCGAAGTGCTCAAGCACCTGCCGCGCCTGCTGCGGCTGCGACGCGCGCTGCGCGAGCGCGTGCTGGCGTGGCGCCCGGACGTGTTCATCGGAATCGACGCACCGGACTTCAACCTCGGCGTTGAGCGCTGGCTCAAGGCGCGCGGTATCGCGACCGTGCATTACGTCAGCCCGTCGGTATGGGCATGGCGCGAAGGGCGCGCGGCGAAGATCGGACGCTCGGCCGACCGCGTGCTCTGCCTGTTCCCCATGGAGCCGGCGATCTATGCGAAACACGGCGTCGACGCGCGCTTCGTCGGCCACCCGCTCGCCGATGCGATGGCGCTGCAGCCGGATCGCGAGGCCGCGCGCACCGCGCTCGAGCTGCCGCTGGACGCGCCCGTGCTGGCCCTGCTGCCGGGTTCGCGCACCGGCGAGATCGAGCGCCTCGGCGCGGACTTCATCGCGGCCGCGGCGCGCGTGCGGGCACCGCTGCCCGCGCTTCGCATCGTCGCGCCGATGGCCGACCGCCGCGCCCGGTCCACGTTCGAGCGCGTCCTCGCGCAGTCGCCCGCGCGCGCCGCGCTCGGCGATGCACTGACCGTCATCGACGGCAACGCGCGCACGCTGATGGTCGCGAGCGACGTGATCCTGCTCGCGTCGGGCACGGCCACGCTCGAGGCGATGCTCGCCAAGCGCCCGATGGTGGTGGCCTACAAGGTGGCGGCGTCGACCTACCGGCTGGTGAAGGGTCTGGGCATGCTGAAGGTCGACCGCTACGCATTGCCGAACATACTGGCCGGCGACGACGTGGTGCCGGAGCTCATGCAGCAGGACTGCACGCCCGACCGCCTGGCCGACGCGGTGCTGACCTGGCTCCGCTCGCCCGACGCCGTGGCGGCGCTCGAGCCCCGGTTCATGAACCTGCATCGGGAACTGCGTCGCGATGCGTCCTCGCAGGCCGCGGACGCGATCGTCGAGGTCGTATCCTCGCGGCATGGCTGACCTCGCGCCCGAACTCGAACTCGACATCGCCGACGCGCCGCAGCCGCGCGTCGCCGGCGTCGACGAAGCCGGGCGCGGGCCGCTGGCCGGTCCGGTGGTCGTGGCGGCGGTGGTGTTCGCGCCCGGTCGCACGCCGATCAACGGGCTCAACGATTCGAAGCAGCTCTGCGCGGAGCGCCGCGACGTGCTCGCCGTGCGCATCCGCGAGCGCGCGCTGGCCTGGCATGTCGCGGTGATCGACGTCGGCACGATCGACCGGCTCAACATTTTCCACGCCACGATGCTGGGCATGCGCGAATGCGTCGAGGCCGTGCGCGACGCGGTCGACGTCGCGCGGATCGACGGCAACGTCGTGCCCAAGGGCCTGCCCTGCCGCGGCGAGGCGTGGATCGGCGGCGACGCGCGCTGCCGCTCGATCATGGCGGCGTCGATCCTCGCCAAGACCCATCGCGACGCGCTGATGGTCGAACTGCACGCGCGCTTTCCGCAGTACGGCTTCGACCAGCACAAGGGCTATTCGACGCCGCAGCATCTCGCTGCGCTCGCCGAGCACGGCCCCTGCCCCGAGCATCGACGCTCGTTCGCGCCGGTGCGCGAGCGGCTCGCGTCAGCGGATGATGATCGCCGGGTCGCGCTCCTTTGAGCCCGACCTGATCGCATAGTCGTAGCGCCCCGGTGCGGCGTCCGCGCGACCGCGTGCCACCTGCCGCGCACCGGCCGCCGCCGAATGCACACGCCCTTCCGGACTGGCGGGCATCGCATTGCCGCGCTTGAAGCGGATCTCGAAGGCCTGCGGCGTGCCGTCCGGCCCGCGCCATTCGACGTCGGTGCCGCGGGCCACGCTGCACGTGTCGGGGGTCGCGACGGGCATGCCATCGGGCGCGTAGGCGATCTCGATGAACACCGCATTCGCGGCGCCCGCGGCATCGCAGCGGACGGCGGCCGCGGCGCCACCCGCGCCGGGCGGGCGCGAACAGGCGGCCAGCAGCAGGCCGATCGGAACGGCGAGAACGAGTGGGCGGGTCATGACGTTGCCTCCGGTGTGGACATGAGCGTTGAGAGCAGCGGCCGCAGCACCGGCGACGCGAGCATCCGCTGCGTGGGAATGCCGCCGGCGCGCGCGCGGTCGAGCCGCGCACGGGCGGCGCTGCCGTCGCCGAGCAGCGCGTAGGCCTGTGCGCCGAGGAAGGCGACTTCCGCCGGTTCGCTGCCGAGTGCTTCGGCGCGCGCGAGCGCGTCGCGAGCGGCGTCGCCACGGCCGAGGTTCGCGCGGTACCAGCCGAGCAATGCCCAGGCCTGCGCGTCGTCGGCGCGGATCGACGTGTAGCGCGTCGCGCGGCGCTCCGCGTCGGCGTACGCGGCCGCCACGTCGGCCGACGGCCCGCGCAGTGCAGCGAGCGCATCGCCGAGGTTGCCCCACAGCCGGAAGTCGCGTGCGTCGATCGCCAGCGCGCGACGGTAGAGGTTGACCGCGCCGGCGTAGTCGCGGTCCTCGTAGCGCAGCGAGCCGAAATTGCTGAGCGCGGCGTAGTTCGGCCGCAGCGCAAGCGATCGCTCGAATGCGAGGCGCGCGTCGGCACGTCGGCCGGCCGCGAGGTAGAGGCCGCCGAGACCGCTCCACAGGCGCTCGTCGCCGGGTGCGAGCCCGGTGGCGGTGCGAAACGCCGCGATGGCGCCGTCGGTATCGCCTGCGAGGTAGGCGGCGAAACCGCGTTCGCGATGCAGGCCCGGATCGTTCGGCTGCAGCCGCAGTGCGCGGTCGAAATAGGCGCGCGCCAGATCCGGGCGGCTGAGTCCGGCATACACGCGCGCCAACGCGGCATACGCGGCGGGTCGCAGCGCGGGATCGCCGGCGGCGCGTTCGAGCGGCGGAATCGCGTCGGCTGGGCGGCCCTTGGCGCGGTAGAGCTCGCCCATCGCAAGGTCGACCTCGCGCAGGCCCGGGGCCATGGCGGCGGCCGCGCGGCAGGCGTTCTCGGCGCGGCCGTAGGCGGCGGCATCCATGTCGTCCTCGAAGCGGGTGATCTCGGCGCGGCAGAGCCCGGCCTGCGCGCGCGAGAACTTCGGATCGGCGCGCAGCGCGGCGCTGAAGGCGGCCACGGCGTCGCGATAGCGTGCCTCGCCCTCGCTGCGGTCAAGGCTCTGCAGCCCGCGCAGGTAAGCGTCGTACGCGACGAGGCTGCGGGTAGGCGTCAGGCGCCGCGCGAGACTGTCCCCGGGGGCGTGGCCGGTGAGCGCTTCCACGACCTCCCCGGCGACGTTGGCTTCCAGATCGAAGATGCCCGTCGCTTCGCGCTCGAAGCGACCGGACCAGCGCGTCGCCCCGGACGCGACGTCGACCAGCCAGGCCGACAGCTCCACGCGCCCCCCGACGCGGCGCAGCTGGCCATCGAGCACCGTGGCGACGCCAAGGCGGTGGCCGATCCGCGCCGGGTCGCGACCGCCGAGCACGCGTCGCGGCACGGGCGCGATCTTGACGCCCGGCACCGTCGCGATCGCGTCGTGCAGCTCGCGGGAGACGCCCCGGGCGAAGTAGTCGTCGCCGGCGGCGTCGCCGCTCGCGAAGGGCAGCACGACGATCGACGCATCGCCCGGGGGCGCGGGCGGCGCCCGCGCGCGCTCGCGCAGCGCGAGCAGGCCGGCGAGCAGCAGAGCCACCACCGCCGCCGCACCGATCGCCAGTCGACGCCAGCGCGGTGTCGTCGGCACCGGGCTCGACGTTGGAGCGTTCGGCGTGGAAGTCGGCGCGGGCGCGGGCTCGACCGCCGGAGACGGGGCCGGCGGCGGCGCCTCGACGACCGGCGCCTCGGCCTTCAGTTCCCCCACGAACTCGTAGCCCAGCGCGTGGCGGGTGCGGATGTAGCGCGGCGCATGGGGATCGTCGCCGAGCGCGTGGCGCAGCTGCGCCACCGACCGCGTCAGCACGCCGGGCGTCACGTGCCGATGGCCCCAGACCGCGTCGAGCAGATCGTCGCGCGACACCAGCTCGCCGGGGTGCTGCAGCAGCATCAGCAGGACGGCGTAGGCCTTGGGCTCCAGCGGCAGTTGGCGGCCGTCACGAAGCACCTCGTGCGCCTGCGTGTCCACGCAGACGTCGCTGAAACGGTAGACCGCCGGCGGGGCCGGCGCGTCGGGCGCGGCAGCGACCATCACGGTTTCCTCGCGATTCCATCGCGATCCGCGGCATAGCCGTCGACAAACATCGAAGGGGCCTCATGACCCCGGCATGCGCTGCGGGGACGATGGTCACGGGCCGGATTCGCCGGCACCTTCGCCACGAAAGGTAACGCCATGAACGCCATGCTGACCGCCGAACTTCCTCTGCCCCGATGCCTGTACCAGGGGGCTGATCCACGCCGGCACCGTCGCCATCTTGTCGACGGCGTACGCATCGATCCGGTCGCGGTGGACCGGTTCAACCACGTGCTCCGGCAGTACGCCGACACCGCGCCCGTGCTCGACGCGGATCGCCTGGCGACCGCGGCCCGCGAACTGTCGTCCTCGGACGCGCGCGGGTCCACGGCAGACTGCATCCGGATTCGCTTGTTCCGGGTGAAGGCCGCGCAGGCGATGGCGGCCGACCGCACCTGGCAGGCGCCGGCCGACGTCGTCGTGCTCGTCGGTTCGCTGATCGAGCAGATTCGCCGCGGCGAGCACCTGCTGCCGGGCGGCCTGCCGCGCGTCGGCCACCTCGACGATGCGTTGCTCGTCGAGACCGCGTGGCCGCGCCTGCAGTCCGAGACGATCGCCTACGCCGACTTCCACCGGCTGCGCCGGCTGGCCTGCGAGCGCGGCGAGCGCGCGCGCTTCGATCGCGAGGCGTGGCAGCGCGCCCGCGAGGACGAGGCTCGACTGCTCGCCCACGAGCGCACCAGCCGCGAGAGCTCGTACCTCGCGGAGCCCGCGCCGCGGTTCGCCATCCACTGAACGACCGGGAGGACGACGTTCAGCCGACCGCGCCGTCAACGCGCGTGGCGAGACGGCCGGCTGATACGCTGGCGCGCGCTCTACCGGCCGTCGCATGTCCTCCCGATTCGTCCACCTCCACCTGCACACCGAGTATTCGCTTGCGGATTCCACGATCCGCATCGGCGAGCTCGTCAAGCGGTGCGTGCAGCTCGGCCAGCCGGCCGTGGCGATCACCGACATCAACAACCTGTTCGCAGCCGTCAAGTTCTACAAGGCCTGCGAAGGCGCCGGGATCAAGCCCATCCTCGGCGCCGACGTCGCGCTGGCCGACGGCAACGAGACGCCCTCGCGGATGACGCTGCTCTGCCGCGACCGGCAGGGCTACCTGACCCTGTCGCGCCTGCTCACGCGCATGTGGATGGAAGGCCATCGCAACGACGGCGTGGCGCTCCGCCCCGATTGGCTGCGCGAGGACAACGGCGGCCTGTTCGCACTCGCCGGGCGCGACAGCCTGGCCGGCCAGCTCGCCGCCGGCGCGCGGCACGACCTCGCCGAGGCCTGGCTCGTCGACTGGAAGGAGGTCTTCGACGACCGCCTGCACCTCGAGCTCGTGCGCAGCGGCCGCAAGGGCGAGGAGCCGTTCAACTCGTTCGCGCTGCACGCCGCCTCGCTGCGCGACATCCCGGTCGTCGCCACCAATGATGTCCGCTTCCTCGACGAGGACGGCTTCGAGGCGCACGAGGCCCGCGTCTGCATTTCCACCGGCCGCGTGCTGGACGATCCCAAGCGGCCGCGCGAGTACGCGCCGCAGCAGTTCCTGAAGGCCTGCGACGACATGGACGAGCTGTTCTGCGACGTGCCGGACGCGATCGACAACGCGCATTCGCTCGCGCTGCGCTGCAACGTCGAGATGAAGCTCGGCGAGTACGCGCTGCCGGCGTTTCCGGTGCCGAGCGATCACACGATCGAATCCTGGCTGCGCGGCACCGCGCGCGAGGGGCTCGCGAAGCGGCTGGAGAAGGCGCCGCCGTCGGGCGGGCGCACGCAGGACGACTACGCGCAGCGCCTGGAGCGCGAGCTCGACGTCATCATCAAGATGGGCTTCCCCGGCTACTTCCTGATCGTCGCGGACTTCATCAACTGGGGTAAGCAGCAGGGCATTCCGGTCGGACCCGGCCGCGGTTCGGGTGCCGGTTCGCTGGTCGCCTGGGCGCTGGGCATCACCGACCTCGATCCCCTGCCCTACGACCTGCTGTTCGAGCGCTTCCTCAATCCCGAACGCGTGTCGATGCCCGACTTCGACATCGACTTCTGCATGGACCGCCGCGACGAGGTCATCGACTACGTCGCGCGCAAGTACGGCCGCGACCGCGTGTCGCAGATCATCACCTACGGCACCATGTCGGCGAAGGCGGTGGTGCGCGACTGCGGCCGCGTGCTGGGCCACGGCTACGGCTTCGTCGATTCGATCTCCAAGCTGATCCCGCTGATACCGGCCGACCCGCTCTCGCTGGAGGACGTGCTGGGCCGCAGCGATCGCGCGAAGAAGGATCCCGAGCGCGCGATCGGCGACTTCATCACCCGCTACAACGCCGAGGACGACGTTCGCGACCTCGTCGACCTCGCGCTGCAGCTTGAAGACCTCACGCGCAACGCCGGCAAGCACGCGGGCGGCGTGGTCATCGCGCCGTCGCCGCTGAGCGACTTCTGCCCACTGTTCGCCGAACACGACGAGGGTGGCCGAGGCAGGAATCCGGTCACGCAGTTCGACAAGGACGACGTGGAAGCCGTCGGCCTGGTGAAGTTCGACTTCCTCGGCCTGCGCACGCTCACGATCATCGACTGGGCGGTCAAGGCGATCAATGCGCGCCGCGCATCGACGGGCGAGGAGCCGCTCGAGATCATCGCGCTGCCGCTCGACGATCCGAAGGCCTACGAGGTGTTCGCGCGCGGCGATACCGTCGCGGTGTTCCAGTTCGAATCGCGCGGCATGCGCGAGCTGCTCAAGCGCGCGCAGCCCGACCGCTTCGACGACCTCATCGCGCTGGTCTCGCTGTACCGCCCGGGCCCCATGGACCTGATCCCGGACTTCATCGAGCGCAAGCACGGCCGCCAGGAAGTGGTGTATCCGCATCCGCTGCTGGAGCCGGTGCTCGCGCCGACCTACGGCGTCGTGGTCTACCAGGAGCAGGTCATGCAGACCGCGCAGATCCTGGCCGGCTATTCGCTGGGCGGCGCGGACCTGCTGCGCCGCGCGATGGGCAAGAAGAAGCCCGAGGAGATGGCAAAGGAGCGCGTCAAGTTCGAGGCCGGTGCGAAGGAGCACCACGGCATCGAGCCGAAGGTGTCCGGCCCGATCTTCGACCTGCTCGAGAAGTTCGCGGGCTACGGCTTCAACAAGTCGCACGCGGCCGCGTATGCGCTGGTCTCGTACCAGACGGCGTGGCTCAAGGCGCACTACCCGGCCGAGTTCATGGCCGCGGTGCTGTCCTCGGACATGGACAACACCGACAAGGTGACGGGCTTCCTCGACGAGGCGCGCGTCATGGGCCTCGAGGTGATGCGTCCCGACGTCAACGAGTCCTCGTACATGTTCGAGGCGCGCACGCCGTCGACCATCCGCTACGGCCTCGGCGCGGTGAAAGGCGTGGGGCGCGGCGTCTGCGAGGCGATCGTCGAAGCGCGTCGCGCCGGCCCGTTCAAGGACCTGCTCGATCTCTGCCAGCGCGTCGATGGCAACCGGCTCAATCGCCGCTCGCTTGAAGCGCTCGCGCAGGCCGGCGCGCTCGATGCGCTCGGCCGGAACCGCGCGAGCCTGATGCTGCAGGTTCCGGAGGTCTTACGCGCGACCGACCAGCTATCGAAGGAACTCGCGGCGGGCCAGGCCTCGCTGTTCGGCGGCGTCGACACCGCCGCTCCCGCGCTGCACCTCGACCTGCCGCACAGCGACGAATGGCCGCTGGCGCGCCTGCTCGAGGCCGAGCGCGACACGCTCGGGCACTACCTCAGCGGCCATCCGTTCGATCCGTACCGCGAGGACGTGCACGGACTGGTCGGCTTCGACCTCGGCGACCTCGATCGCATCTGGGCCTCGCGCCCGGATACCGGCGGCCGCGGCGGCTGGCGCCAGGAACTCGAGACGACGGTCGCCGGCCTCGTCGTCGGCTTCCGCAAGAAGGGCGACTCCCAGGTCTTCGTGCAGATCGAGGACGGCCGCGGCCGGCTCGAATGCGCCTTCTTCGCCGAGACCTATGCGGAGCACGCGTCGCTGATCGGCCGCGACCGGTTGCTGGTCATCCAGGGCGGTCTCCGCGAGGACGCGTTCTCCGGCGGCTTCGCGCTCAAGGCGCAGCGTTGCTGGGACTTCGCGCAGGTCTGCGGTAGGCATGCGCAGAAGCTCTCGATCCGGCTCGACCTCCGTCAGCCCGGCACCCTGCAGCGCGTCGAGGCCCTACTCGCGGCCCGGCGGCCGGGGTCCACGCCGCTGCGCCTGCACCTGTTGCTGGACGGCGCCGCCGGCATGGTCGAGCTGGACGGCCCGAACGCCGTACGCGTCGACCAGGAACTGCTGGAGACCCTGCGCGCGACACCGGGCGTGCTGGCCGTCAAGCCGGCCCTGTCCAAGCCCTGGGCGCACTGACCGCGGCGGCACCATACGCCGGCGACGGGCGGATTCCGGCCGTCACCGGCTACACTGCCCGCCTTTCACCCTGCCGGTCGCGCATGAACCCGAACTACCTCGATTTCGAGCAGCCCATCGCCGATCTTGAAGCGAAGATCGCCGAACTGCGCCAGGCGAGCGACGGAAATTCCCTCGACGCCGCCCCCGAAATCCGGGCCCTGCAGGACAAGGCGCGCAGGCGGACCGCGCAGATCTTCCGCGACCTCTCGCCCTGGCAGGTGTCGCAGCTGGCGCGCCATCCGCAGCGTCCGTACACGCTCGACTACATCGAAACGATGTGCGACGAGTTCCACGAACTGCACGGCGACCGCGCGTATTCGGACGACGCGGCCATCGTCGGCGGCATCGGCCGCATCGCCGGCCGCAGCGTGATGATCATCGGCCACCAGAAGGGCCGCGACACCAAGTCCAAGGTGCGCCGCAACTTCGGCATGCCGCGCCCCGAGGGCTATCGCAAGGCGCTGCGCCTGATGAAGATGGCCGAGCGCTTCGGCCTGCCGCTGCTCACCTTCATCGACACGCCGGGCGCATATCCGGGCGTCGGCGCCGAGGAACGCGGCCAGTCGGAAGCGATCGCGCGCAACCTGATGGAAATGGCGGAGCTGAAGACGCCGATCGTCTGCACGGTGATCGGCGAAGGCGGTTCCGGCGGCGCGCTCGCGATTGGTGTGGGCGACCGCACGCTCATGCTCGAATACAGCACCTACTCGGTGATTTCGCCGGAAGGCTGCGCGTCGATCCTGTGGAAGTCGGCGGACAAGGCCAAGGATGCGGCCGAGCAGCTCGGACTCACCGCGCGCCGCCTGCATTCGCTCGGCCTGGTCGACAAGGTCGTGCGCGAGCCCACCGGCGGCGCGCATCGCAGCCCGCGGCGGATGGCCAGGCGCCTGCGCACCGTGCTGCTCAACGAGCTCGACGCGCTCGAAGCGCTGCCGGCCGACCAGCTGGTGCAGCGCCGTTACGAACGCCTGCGCGGCTACGGCGCGTACGAAGCGGCCTGAGGCCCGGCCCGCGGGCCGGGCGCCTGCTCACCGCGTCGATCACGCAGCTTTCGGCCCCGCGGTAGCGCGACGCGGATCACCGCGCCCGCGCTGACTTAGCATGCGCGCATGGCGTCGCCCGTCGAACTCGAACTCGATCTCTCGCTGCTCGCGTCGACGCCGGGGGCGTTCGTCGTCGGGCTCAGCGGCGGGCTCGACTCGTCGGTGCTGCTGCATGCGCTGGCCTCGCTTCCCGCCGCGCGCGATCGCGGCCTGCGGGCCGTCCATGTGCACCACGGGCTGCATGCGGATGCCGACGATTGGCAGGCCCGGTGCGAGCGGCTCTGTGCATCTCTCGACGTGCCGTTGCGGTCGATCCGCGTATGCGTCGAGCCGGCCGGCGACGGGCCCGAAGCCGCCGCCCGGCGCGCGCGCCATGCCGCGCTGGCGTCGGCGCTTGACCGCGGCGACATCCTCGCGCTCGCGCACCATCGCGACGACCAGGCCGAAACCTTCCTGATGCGCGCGCTCCGCGCGTCCGGCCCCGACGGCCTGCGTGCGATGCGCGACTGGCGCGCGTTCGGGCACGGCTGGCTGTGGCGGCCGCTGCTCGCGACGCCCCGCGCGCGGCTCGCGCACTACGCCGGCGCACACCGCCTCGAGTGGGTCGAGGACCCCTCGAACGTCGACACGCGCTTCGATCGAAACTTCCTGCGCGCCCGCGTGCTTCCGCTGCTGCGCGAGCGCTGGCCGCATGCCGACGCCGCGCTGGCCCGCAGCGCGCAGCTCTGCGCCGATGCGGCGGACCTGCTGGCTCACGACGACGACGCGCTGCTTCGCGCCGCGCGCACGGTCGAAGGCGACCTCGACGCCGCGACGCTGCGGGAGGCCACGCCCGCGCGTCGCGCGCGCGTGCTGCGCCTGTGGGTGGCGGGCCTCGGGTTGGCGCCGCTGCCGGCGCAGGGCGTCCGTGCGGTGGAGGCGATGCTGGCTGGACTGCGCGACGACGCCGGCGCGCGCTTCGACTGGCACGGCGCCACGATCCGGGCCTGGCGGGGCCGGCTGCACGGCGGACGCGTACTGCGTCCGCTCGGGGCGTCGCTCGACCTCGCGTGGAACGGGCTCACGCCGCTCGCGCTGCCGGACGGCGGCCGGCTCGAGGTCTCACCCGCCGTCGCGCTGCCGCCGGGCACGCGAGTGCGCGCGCGTGCCGGCGGGGAGCGGATCCGCCTGCCGGGCCGCGAGCGCACGCATTCCCTGAAGCATGCGTTGCAGTCCGCGGGCGTGCCGCCCTGGCTGCGCGAG